>NZ_BMPE01000002.1:0-300000 GCF_014647435.1 Deinococcus radiotolerans
GTCGCGAGTTCGAATCTCGTCTCCCGCTCCATGTATGGCCCCCACCCTACAGGTGGGGGCTTTTTTTGGCCTTAGATACAAGGTAGTGGTGTCAAGGTATCGCTACAGATGCTCATCTTCAGTACCTTTAAGGCCATCCATATCTCGGTCTCTTCGCCCACGTTTGTGGAACTCTCTACTGCACAATAGAGGGATGTTTGAGTTCGAGATTCAACACCGTGACGGTCGGGCCCGTGTAGCTCAGTTTCACACGCCACGTGGGACAGTCACGACGCCCATGTTCATGCCAGTGGGGACCCAGGGTACTGTCAAGGGGATCAGCCCTCAGGAACTGCTGGACATCGGTTCGCAGATGATCCTAGGGAACACCTACCACCTGATGCTGAGACCAGGAGAAGCCATGGTTGCTGCTCACGGTGGCCTACCAGGCTTCACAGCCTATCCTGGTCCCTTCCTGACGGACTCAGGCGGCTTCCAGGTCATGAGCTTGGGGCATATGCGCAAGATCACAGAGGAGGGCGTAGTGTTCAAGAGCCACCTTGATGGCAGTCTGGTGGATCTCACGCCCGAGCGCAGTATTCAGGTTCAGGAGGCACTGGGGGCCGACATCATCATGGCCTTTGACGAGTGCCCGCCATACCCGGCCGAGCGGGATTACATTCTGCGCAGCCTGGAACGCACCGAGCGCTGGTTGGCGCGCTGCCTTGCTGTGAAATCGAAGCCAGAGCAGGCACTCTTTGCAATTGTGCAGGGCGGCGTGCATGAAGACCTGAGGCAGCGCAGCCTCGAGTTGACCTTGCCTTACGAAACGCCCGGCTTCGCACTAGGCGGCCTGGCAGTGGGCGAGCCGAAGGAGGAGATGTATCCAGCGGTGGCCTTCACAGCGGAGCGTCTTCCCGAGGGCAAGCCGCGGTACCTGATGGGCGTGGGCCACCCGGAGGATCTGGTGGCGGGCGTGGCTCTGGGTGTGGACATGTTCGATTGTGTGTATCCCACACGTACGGGCCGATTCGGGTACGCCCTTACGGATGATGGACGCCTAAACATGAACTCCAGCGCGCCCCGTAAGTCCCTGGAGCCGCTGGACTTCAGCTGCGATTGTTACGCATGCCGAAACTACACGCGGGCGTACCTGGCGCACCTTGTACGCGCTGAGGAGATGCTGGGGCCGCGCATGTTGTCCTTGCACAACCTGCGCTACCTGCACCGCCTCATGGAACGCGCCCGCACAGCCATTGAGGCCGGGACATTCGCCGAGTGGGCGTCTGAGTGGGCCCAACGGTACTTCCGCGGTACGGTGCCGGCATGGTTCGAGCGCAGCTTGGCGCTGGGACGGCAATAACCAGTCCGAAAAGCCCGATTTTGACGTGCTCTGCGGAGGAAAAGCAAACTGAGCGGTCTTCGCGGAATCTTTATGGTCCCATCAGACAAGCGTCATGTACGATAAAATCGCGCTTTTAGGCCATTCTCAGGGTTGACCCGCTCTCTTTCATCCCTGTATCATCCGCCTGATCTGACACGTCTGAACCGATAGGCAAAGAATGTCAGGTTGCGCGAAGGACACCGGAACGGCGAACAGCACTGGGAGAGGAAACCCGGCAACTCGCCCCACCGTCACCTTAAGAGCCGAGAACGTGCTCCGCCGCGCGACGACCTTTTGGGGGTTCATATGAAGAAAAGCCTGCTCGTTCTCACCGCCGCGCTGTCCTTCGGCGTCGCTGCCGCTCAGACGGCACCCGCCGCACCCCAGGTGCCCGCGCTGACCGACGTCCCCGCCGGTCACTGGGCCAAGGACGCCATCGACTTGCTGGTCTCCAAGGGCATCCTCCTCGGCTACCCCGATGGCACCTTCCGCGGCACGCAGAACCTGACCCGCTACGAAGCGGCCGTCATTATCGCCCGCCTCCTCGACCAGATCAACGTCGGTGAAGTCAGCACCACCAACATCGACGAAGAGACCCTGACCGCGCTGCAGAACGCGATCCAGGAACTCGCCGCCGACCTCGCCGCCCTCGGCGTCCGCGTCAGCGACCTCGAAGAGAACGCCGTCAGCCAGGACGACTTCGCCCGCCTTGAAGAGCGCGTCGAGATGCTCGCCGCCGCCAGCGGCGACGCCGAAGCCCTCGCCGGCCTCACCAGCCAGATCGACGACCTGACCGCCCGCGCCGACGACTACGACACCCTGCGTGCCGACGTTGACGACAACGCCAGCCAGATCGCCGCTCTGAACGACCTGACCGTCCTCCTGAACCAGGACATCCTGAACCTCCAGGACCGCGTCAGCGCCGTCGAAGCCGCCCAGGCCGACCTGGTCGCCCGCGCCGACTTCGACGCCCTGAACGGCCGCGTCACCACCGTGGAAACCAAGGTCACCAACCTCGACAACCGCGTGGCCCAGCTCGAGAAGTATGCCTTCAGCATCAAGCCCACCCTCAGCGCGACCTACTACGTGGCACGCAGCGAGCGCAACATGGACTTTGACCGCCTGATCCCCGGTACCGTGTTCAGCACTGGCGTTGACGGCGACCCCGATACGGCTGACACCGCTGTTGATTGGCTCGACATGACTGGCGGTCGCATTCTGGTTGGCGACGTCAATACGACGGATGCCACTACTATTGCTGCTGCTCGTTCTAACTACTACGGCTTCAGCGGCGCAGGCAACCTGCCCAGCGGCGCCGTGTACCGCGAAGGGAACACCAGCATTAACTTCGGTATCACCTTCGGCAACAGCAGCAAGCTCGGCGCGACCACCAGCGCCAGCACCGGCGCCTACGTGCCCGGCCCTGGCGGCCTGAACGTCAACGCTGTTGACATTAACTTCGGCATCCGCGCTGGTCTTCCCACTGACGGCACCGTGAGTGCTGGCGATCTGGCCAAGTACCCCAGCGTGACCGGGACCGACGGCAACGTCTACACCCCCCTGTTCTTCTACTTCAACAACGCCACCACCAGCTTCACGGTTGGCAACACCCCCGTAACCGTCACCTTCGGCAAGAACCTGAAGTTCAAATTCGCCGATTACATCGGTGACAACGACCTCAACGGCCGCGGCGATGGATACATCGTCAATGTCGACGGCAGCAACCTGCCCGTGCTGGGCGCCTACAAGCCCACCCTGACCGGCGTGTACGGCAGCAAAGGCGGTGCCAACGGCGACGGCCTGTACTACCGCGGCATCCGTGCAACGATCACCCCCGTGGGCACCCTGAAAGCCGGCATCCACGTCCTGCAGGAAGGGGCGGACGCTTACGCTGGCGCCGTGGCTACCCAAATTGCCACTGGCGTTGCTGATAACCCCAGCACCGCCGTAAATGAGGCTGTTGCTGGCGTCGCCAACACGGTGAACAACGACGTTACGGCCTTCGGTGCGGATCTGCACGGCACTGTGGCTGGCTGGCAGTTGGACAGCGAATACGCGACCAGCCGCGTCACGAGCACCACGTACACCCCCGGTGCGACTGCAGGCTCTGCGCCTACCGTCACAGCCAACGGCACGAGGCAGGAATCTGCTTTCTATGCCAAGACCAGTGGCACCCTGGGCCCTGTCAAGGTGTATACCCTCAACTACCGCTCCGTTAGCGCGGGCTACGACGCCACCGCTGGCATCATGGAAGCCAATCCCACCGACACCACCAACGGCAGCACCGCTCCCTATGTCAATGGTCGCACGGGCTTTGGCGTCAAGGCCAAGACTACCCTGGGGCCTGTTTCTGTGGGCGGCTACTGGGACAACGGCGTTAACTACGGCGCCAGCCCCCTGAACACTGCCAACGAAACCAGCGCCATCGTGGACCGTGGCGTGACTGGCAAACTCAGCCTGTTCAACTTGGTCACTGTGCGCGGCGGCTACTACGAGTACCTGGCCGGAACCACGGCGCCTGTTGCTGCTGCATACCGTGGCCTGAACGGCGTGCGCTACAACGTCCGCGGCGACGTCAGCCTGCCCCGCGGCTTCAGCGTCGGTGCGTACTACGACCACGTGGCCATCAACGGTGCGATCGCCAACAGCGACAGTGGCCTGTTCTCCAACGGTCTGTACCATGACAGCAACGTGTTCGGCCTGAACACCAACGAGCTCGACACTGCCAGCTGCGGCGACAGCACCTGCTACACCCAGTTCGGCGTCGAGGTCAAGCACGACGGCAAGGCTGCCGACGCGCTGGTCCCTAACCTCGACCTGACCCTGGGCTACGCTGCCCGCTACCGTACCGCTGACACCGGCTACACCAACCAAGTGATCTACGGCAACGCGGCGTACAACACCAAGGTGGGCGTTGCCAACGTCAAGGTCAGCGGCGGCTTCGAGACCAGCAACTTCGGCACGAATGACCGCAACGCTGGCGTGCCCAACACCACGAGGTTCAACGGTACGGTCGACGTGAAGACCGATACCTTGAACACCGTGTTCAAGCCCAGCTTCGAGGCCTACGTGAAGGCCTACAGCAAGAGCTACGACTCCACCACGGCTGCCAGCAACTACACTGCTTCTGACGTCACCTACCGCGTGGGCGTCAAGCTGAACGAGTTCCTGCTCCCCAACACCAAACTGGCCGTGTACTACGCGGGCTACACCGGCACCAACCGCGTGTACAAGCACTTCGTGGGCGGTACCGCTGGCGGCTTCAGCGACGCCAATACGGGCTCGACCATCAGCCAGAACCTGGTGTACGTCGAAGCGAACTACTACGACCTCAGCTTCGGCTACGGCTACGGCACGATGGGCCTGAGCGCCATCAACGGCGCGACGACCGGTGCTGACGCTGCCCAGAGCGCCAAGGGCTCCGTCTTCAAGATCAACTACAAGGTCAACTTCTAAAGTTCACCAGCTGAATGAACTCCCCGCCCTGTGCGGGGGGTTCTTCTTTACTCCTTGTGCGTTCAGGTCGGGCCTCCTGAAGCGTTGAGTGGTTAGAATCGACTCATGCTTGCTGTTTTCGGCCACCTGAATCCCGATACTGATGCCATCACGGCCGCGCTGGTGTACGCCCGTTTGCTCACGCGGCAGGGTGTGGACGCGACCGCGTACCGCCTGGGGAACCTGAACTTTGAGACGGCGTTCGTGCTGCGTGAGGCAGGCATGGAGGCGCCTGCGCTGCTACCTGAACTGCCTGCCGGGTCGGCAGTGGCGCTTGTGGATCACAACGAGAGTGCGCAGTCCGTGCCGAATCTCGCGGAGCTGATGGTGACGCGCGTCGTGGATCACCACAAGCTGGGCGACCTGACGACGGCGCAGCCGCCGTACCTGCGCTTCGAGCCGGTGGGATGCACGGGGACGATCCTGCTGAAGCTGCACCGCGAGGCGGGGCTGAGCGTGGAGCCGCTGGACGCCCGGCTGATGCTCAGCGCGATCCTGAGTGACACCCTGCATTTCCGTAGTCCTACCACCACCCAGGAGGACCGGGACGCCGTGGCGTTCCTGGCGCCCGCAGCTGGTATTGAGGATGTGGAGGCGTACGCGCTGGCCATGTTCGCCGCGAAGAGCGACCTGGGGGATACGCCGGCTGACACGCTGCTGCGCATGGATTACAAGGTGTTCCCGTTCGGTGACCCGGTGGCCCCGCACAGCTGGGGCATTGGCGTGATCGAGACCACCAACCCCGGGTACGTGCTCGGGCGTCAGGCGGAACTGCTCGCGGCGATGGATCAGGCCAAGGCGCAGGACGGCCTGAGCGGCGTGCTGCTGAGCGTGGTGGACATCCTGAACGAGACGAACCGCACGCTGGTGCTGAGCGCCACGGAGGAGAAGGTACTGCGTGAGGCCTTCGGTGCGGCCGTGGACGGCCAGGTGGCGAACCTGGGTGGGCGAATCAGCCGGAAGAAGCAGATCGTGCCGACCCTAGAAGGGTACTTCGCGCCTCAGGGCTGAACACCGCGTTGCTGGAGGCCCGCTGTCCCAGGTGGAAGCGGGCCTCTGACCTGCGCCGTTCTGGCCCTATGCTGGGGCGGATGAGCGATGCGGGCGTATCGGGTGATCTGGCGTGGGTATTCGCGCGGCAGCGGTTTGGCATGCATCCTGGGCTGGGACGGGTTGAGGCGCTGCTGTCACGCCTGGGCGAGCCGCAGCGGGCGTTCCGCACGGTCCTGGTGGGCGGTACGAACGGGAAGGGGTCCACGGCAGCGTCCCTGGCGGCGATGCTCCGCGCGGGGGGTGTGCGGGCGGGTCTGTTTACCAGTCCGCACCTGACGCGGTTCACCGAGCGGTTCGTGGTGGACGGCGCAGAGCTGCCCGAGGCGGAGGTCACGGCCGCGTTGGCGCAGATGAGGCCGCTGGCAGAGGAGGTGGGCGCGTCGTTTTTCGAGGTGATCACGGCACTTGGCGCACTGCTATTCCGGCGGGCGGGGGTGCAGGTGGCCGTGATGGAGGTCGGCCTGGGGGGACGGCTGGACGCCACGAACGCCCTCGATCCGGTCCTGAGCGTCCTGACGAACGTGGGCCTGGATCACACCGAGGTGCTGGGGGATACCCATGAGGCCATCGCGCGGGAGAAGGCCGGCATCCTGCGGGCCGGGCGTCCGGCGGTGACGGGCGTGGCCCTGGACCTCCTGCCCATCCTGCGCGCTGAGGGGGCGGACCTGTGGGCACTGGGCCAGGAAGCTGAACTGCGCGTGCAGGGGCTTGGCTGGGACGGGTCGGAGGTGACCGTCGCCAGCCCATCCGGCACCGTGACGGTTCACACGCCGCTACTGGGTGCGCATGGGGCTGCGAACGCGGGGCTGGCGGCGCTGGCAGCCCTGCGCCTGGGCCTGAGTCCAGCGGCGGTGCAGGCCGGTGCGCGGGCCGTGCAGTGGCCCGGTCGGTTTGAGGTCATTCCCTGGCGGGGCACGCGCATGCTGCTGGACGGCGCGCACAATCCGGAAGGCGCGCAGGCGGTTGCGGCGGCCCTGCGGGCTCTGGGTGTAGAGGGATTGCCCGTGGTGTTCGGTGGCGCGGGCGACAAGGACCTCGCGGGCGTCGCGGCGGCCCTGCGCCCGCTGGCGTCGGCGGTGGTCCTCACTCGGGCGGTGCTGAGCCCCCGCGCCGCCGATCCGGCTGACCTGGCTGACCTCTTCCCCGGGGTGCCGCTGACCGTCACGGAGAATCCCCAGGCGGCACTGGATGCCCTGGCTGCCCTGCGCGCGCCGCAGGCCCTGGTGTGCGGCAGCCTGTATCTGCTGGGCGAGGTGCGGCCCCTGCTGCTGGGCGAGTCGGCTGAGGACCGCGAACGCTGGCAGTGACGGCTCCCGCGCCTCCGCCAGATGGCGCATCTGCCCTCAGGGCACATTACCCTGGGGTCGATGACCACCTTCACTGAACTGAGCCGCCGCCTGGGGCAGGTCAATGACCTGGGTGCCGCCGCGGGCCTGCTGTCCTGGGAGCAGGAAACCTTCATGCCGCCAGAGGCAGCCCGCGTGCGTGGCCTGCAACTGGCGACCCTGGCCGGTCTCGCGCACGACCTGTTCACCGCACCCGAGACCGGCGCACTCCTGGACGGCGTTCAGCCTGAGGGCGAGACGCAGTCGGCCATCGTGCGGGTCGCGCGGCGCGATTACGCGAAAGCCACGCGCCTGCCCGTGGCGTTCGTGGAGGAACACACCCGCGCGCAGAACGAGGCGCACCACGCCTGGGTGCACGCCCGCGAGCACAGCGACTTCGCCAGCTTCGCGCCGTACCTGGAGCGCATGATGGACCTCGCGCGGCGTCAGGCGGACCTGCGGGGCTTTGATGATCATCCCTATGACGCCCTGATTGATGACTACGAGCCCGGCATGCGCGCCACTCAGGTCAGGGCCGTATTCGCGGACCTGCGCGACCGGACGCTGCCGCTGCTGGACCGGATCCGTGCGGCCGGGGACGCTGCGGACTACAGCGTCCTGACCCGCCCATTCCCCGCTGAGGCGCAGAAGGCCTTCGCGTGGCGCGTGGCGGGCGAGGCGTTCGGCCTGACCGGCGACTTCGCCCGGCAGGACGAGAGCGCGCACCCGTTCCAGTCGAACTTCAGCCGCAGCGACATCCGCATCACGACCCGTGTGGAGGACTACTGGCCCGCGTGCCTGTTCGGCACATGGCATGAGGCCGGGCACGCCATGTACGAGCGCGGCGTGCACCAACGCTGGGAGCGCACCCCGGTGTCCGCCGGGGCGAGCCTGGGCGTGCACGAGAGCCAGTCGCGGATGTTCGAGAACCTCCTGGGCCGCAGCCTGCCGTTCTGGCAGCGCTACTTCCCGCAGCTACAGGAGGCCGCGCCGCAGGTCACGGCGGGTCTGGACGCTGCCGGGCTGTACCGCGCCGTGAACCGCGTACAGCCCAGCCTGATTCGCGTGGAGGCCGACGAAGTCACGTACAACTTCCACGTGATGCTGCGCTTTGAACTGGAACTCGCGCTGCTGGAAGGGAGCCTCAGCGTGCGCGACCTGCCAGAGGCCTGGAACGAGAAGATGCAGGCGTACCTGGGCCTCACGCCGCCGGACGACGCGTCGGGTGTGCTTCAGGACATTCACTGGTCGGCGGGTCTGATCGGGTACTTCCCGACGTACACGCTGGGGAATCTCCTGAGCGTGCAGCTGCTGGAGGCCGCCCGACAGGATGCCGACGTCGCCTCGGGGATTGACCGTGCTGAATATGGTCCCCTACGCGCGTGGCTCGTCGAGCGGGTGCACCAGCATGGCCGCAGCCTCACCCCGGCCGAGCTGACTGTCCAGGCCACCGGGCGGCCCCTGAGCGCCGACCCGTACGTGGCGTACCTGACCCGCAAGTACGGCGAGATCTACAACCTGGGTTGAGGCAGCAACGGAAGCGCCCCGGCCAGCAGAAGGTCGGGGCGCTTCTCGTCTGACGTGTCCTATACGGCTTGGCGGCGCTGGGCGTTCGTGACCAGGTACGCGCGGGCGGAGTTCAGCCAGGTCTGCGCGAGGTCACTGTGGGGGTGCTGGCGTTCGCGCAGGGCCTGGACACTGAGGTTCAGCTGGCGCTCGACGCGGCGGACGGCGCCCAGGCCGCCCTCGTTCTCGACCTCGATCAGGGTGTTCAGGAGGGTGGTGGGGTGGGCGTAGCCGACGCGGATGCTTTCAGCGATGGTGTCCAGGGCGCGCATGGGGGGACTCCTTCCCGCCCACGGTGGGCGGCGAGGCGAGCAGGGTGAAATTCTGCTGTGGGCGAATCCTTCTTGTGATTACGATCTTAGCAGAGGGGATCGTGAAGGGCAAGAAGGGTTAATCCTTATTCTGTCTTGACCGTAGCGGGGGGCGGTGTTACACTCCAACCAAGGCTCCCGTATTCTGCCCACAGGCAAACCCTGCGGCAGGAACACCCAGCCCCAGGCGGCACGCGCCCCCAGCCCCCATACGGGCTGGACCCGGCGTGAGGCCACGCCGCAGCCGAGGAGGTGAAACATGAAACTGCACGAAAGACTCCGCGAACTGCGCAGCGAACGCGGGCTGCGGCTCAAAGACGTCGCCGAGACCGCCGGGATCAGCGTCCCGTACCTCAGTGACCTCGAACGCGGCCGCACCAACCCCAGCCTGGAAACCCTCCAGACCCTGGCCGGCGCGTACGCCATCACCGTTCACGACCTGCTCGAAGGGGTCGAGTTCTACGGTGCGTCCACCGAGGGCGCGCTCCCCAAAGGCCTCGCCGACTTAGTCGCCGACGCCACCCTGGGCCCGCAGATCACGCCCGACTGGGTCCGCACCCTGTCCCGCATCGAACTGCGCGGTAAACGTCCCCGCGACAAGCAGGACTGGTACGAGATCTACCTGCACCTCAAACGCATCCTGAACTGACGTTCAGTGCCAATAACCCCCACCAGTGACGGTGGGGGCTTCTTGTTCCATTCATCTCTTAGGCGGTCTGAAGCTCCGGACTCCCCGCGGAGCGGCTCAGCAGCAGCGTACCCGCCCCCCAGGTGCCGCCCACCAGCGCCAGAGCAAACGCCAGGGGCGGCAGACTCAGACTGGCCGCCACGGCACTTAGGCCCACCAGGGCGCCCACCGCGTCCGGCACCGGCAGGTGCGCGCGGTACGCCAGCGTGCGCCCCGCGTCATAGGCACTGACACTGAGGCCCACAGCAATCAGCAGAACCGCCAGCGCCGCCGCCAGCAGGGCTGGACCCAGCAGCCCCGCCAGCGCCAACCCACCCGCCGGACCCAGCAGCGCCGCCAGCGACAGGACCCCCAGCGCCAGCGTCCGCACCGGCGCGTGGCGCTGCCGCCGCGCCAGCAGCGGCGCGAGCCCCGACACGAACAGCAGCAGCAGCGCCCCACCAGTCAGCCCGACAAACACCTGCGGCCACGCCGCGCCGCCCAGCCAGCCCAGCACTGGGCGGAAGGCCGCTGCGGTCACCGCACCCAGGCCACTGGGTGCCTGAATCTGCCTCGCCGCGCCGTCACCAGGCACCTGCCCCAGCAGCGCCGTGACATTCCCACCTACCGTCGCGCCCGCCTCACGGCGGATGTCGCCCAGCAGCGTCACGACCTCACCCTGAACCCGGGCGTCGGAGGCCAGCCGCACATTCCCACCCGCCGCGATTACGTTGCCGGGCACCGTGCCGTGCACAACCACGTCCCGTCCGAAGGTGACACTGCCGTGCGTGACCACCCCGTACAGCGCCGGCAGGGTCAGCGCGGCACTCACGGCAAACGCCAGCCCCCCGAACCGCTGGGCCACCGGTGCGGGCCGCCAGGTGACGGCCGCACTGGTCAGCAGCAGCAGCAGCAGGCCCACGCCCGCCAGGGGCGACACCTGCGCGAGCAGGGTCTGCAGGACCAGCGCGCCCGCCGCGAGGTTTGGCCAGGCGCTGGACACAGCCAGCACCGTCAGCGCGACAAGCAGGGACACCACCATGATCAGGGGCGCCGGATTGCGCGGCCGGTTGCCAATCAGCGCTGCCGCCGCGGCCGGGGCGGGCGACAGCAGATCCGGCGGCGTGTGCCGCACCCGGCTCGCCACCGCAGCCGCGACGCTGCCGGGCAGTTTGGGCGTGGGCGGCGCGCCCTGTGCCAGAGCCTCCTGCAGGCGCAGGTCCTGCACGACAGCCGCCGCCACGCTGCGCGGCAGGGGCGGCGCCGTCAGCTGCGCCCCCAGGCGGACCTCACGCGCGGTGGCGGCCGCCACGCTCCGGGGCAGCTCGGGCATCCGGGCCAGGGCCTGATCGAGGCGCACGTCCCGCACGACGGCCGCCGCCACGCTGCGGGGCGGGGACGAAGGGAGGAAGGCCGCTGACCCGGCCAGCTGCGTGTCCAGCGCGACCTCAGCCGCCACGGCCGCCGCCACCGAGCCCGGCAGGGCAGGGGAGACCAGCCGGGCCGAGATGAACACCTCGCGCGCCACGGCCGCCGCCACACTGCCCGGCGGACCCGGCGCCGCGCGCAGGGCCAGCGGCACCCGCGCCAGCCGCGCCCGCTGCCACTGCACCTCCTGCGGCGGCAGGGCGCGCAGCCGCTCGGCCTCGGCAGGGGTCAGTTCACCGTCCGCCTCGCGGTGCAGCAGCTCCAGCCACGCCCGCCCATCCCCTGGTTGAAGAGTCTCCACGCCCATACGGTCTCTCTACGGTCAACCTTCGCCAGAAGTTCCCGGGGCCACGCGGTCATCCGCCGTGTAGTCCCCGCTCTTCCCACCAGACTTCCCCAGCAGGCGAATGCCCGTCACCTCAATGGCCTTGCTGGCCGCCTTGAGCATGTCGTACACGTTCAGCGCCGCCACCGTCACGGCCGTCAGGGCCTCCATCTCCACGCCAGTCGGCGCGGTCGTCCGCACCCGCGCCCACACGTACACGCCCGCGGTCTCCACCGTCACGCGCACCTCCGCGCCCGACACCGGAACCGGATGACACAGCGTGACCAGGTCCGCCGTGCGCTTGCAGCCCGCCAGTCCCGCCAGTCGCGCCACCGTCAGCGGATCACCCTTCGGATTCGTACCCGCCTCCAGCGCCGCTCGGGCCTCCGGGGGCAGCAGCACCCAGGCTTCCGCCGTGGCCTCCCGGGCCGTGCTGGCCTTCTCCGAAACGTCCACCATGCGCGGCAGACCGTCCCGGAAGTGCGTGAGCTCCGGCACGTCAGTCCTCCGGAAGCTTCAGGTCCGCCAGCGACGCGAACGGATTCTGCTTCGCATGCAGCGAACCCGCCGGGGTGCCCAGCTCATCGTCGATCTCCTCGACCGGCACCTGCGCCATGTGCTCGCACGGCCCCTCGTTCAGGTCATGACCACACACCTGACACAGCCCCTTACAGGCCTCGTCATGCAGCACGCTCAGCGGCGCGCTCAGCAGCGTCGTCTCCGCCAGGTACGCACTCAGGTCCAGGTTTGGATCGCCGAACACCAGCACCTCCTCACCGGTATCGGCCTCCTCCAGGTACGGCTCGGCCGCCGAGGGCTCGTAGCGCATCAGCGTACCTAACTGCACGTCTACAGGCACCTCCACGTCGCGCAGGCAGCGGGCGCACTCCATGATCAGCACCGGCTCGAAGGAGCCCTGTAGATACATCTCCGAGCCGCCCAGCGTGTTCACCGACACCTCGAAGGGCGCCGGGGAGGCAAAGCGCAGGGTGTGCAGCTGCCCGCCCTGCTCGTACTGGAGGTGATCAAGGTGCCCTTCTGCCTGCGCGTCATCCAGCGTGGACCGCATCAGCGCACCCAGGTGAATCCGAGGTGAATCCGTCATGCCCCCATCATAGGCCCGCCCGGCTGACAGAACCCTGCCCCGCACCGCAAAACGCCTGGCAGGGCAGCCAGTGCACGAGGGTCAGGCCAGTTCCACGAGGCTTGCGTCACTGATCGTGAGTTTGTGCGTACGAGGCAGAGTGCGTCCTCCGCGTACCTGGGCCCGCACGCCGATCAGGCAGTCCTGAAGGCGAGTACTGACCTGCTCGATCTGCGCCCCCTCGTCCACCACGCTGTGCTCCACCTCAGCGCCACGCACCACCGAATTCGCACCGATACTCGTGAACGGCCCGATATAGGCATCCTCAATCAGCACGCCCTCGCCGAGCATGACCGGACCAACGATCTTGCTGCGCACGACCCGGGCAGACGCTGGAATGACGACCCGCCCGGACAGATGCGACTCGGTGACCTCCCCCTGAATGTCTTCCTCCAGCTGCTCCAGCAGCAGCCGGTTGGCATCCAGCAGGTCGGCCGGACGACCCGTGTCCTTCCACCAGCCCTGCACAGCCTGCCCCTGAACGTGTAAGCCCGCGTCAATCAGCCGCTGGATACCGTCTGTGATCTCATACTCCCCACGCGCGGAGGGCGGCATGCCGTCCAGCATGTCGAAGATGTCAGGCGTGAAACAGTACAGGCCCGCCACCGCCAGATTGCTGGACGGATCCTTGGGTTTCTCGATGAGGCGGGTGATGCGGGTGCCATCAAGTTGCGCCACACCGAAGGCAGTAGGGTCAGGAACCTCCACAAGCGCAATCAGGGCACTGGGACGATCATGCAGGAACGCCCGGATGAATGGGGCCG
Source organism: Deinococcus radiotolerans (assembly GCF_014647435.1). NCBI lineage: Bacteria > Thermotogati > Deinococcota > Deinococci > Deinococcales > Deinococcaceae > Deinococcus > Deinococcus radiotolerans. Next base: position 13,442 of record NZ_BMPE01000002.1, read on the forward strand.
CGCCGTGCTCGAAGAGGTTATCTCCCAGGTACACGCAGAAATCATCCTGCCCTACCCAGTCCCGCGCCGTGAGCACCGCGTGCCCCAGCCCCAGCTGCTCATGCTGGTTGATCAAGGTAACCGACGCCCCAGGCGTGCCCTCTATTGCATGCTGAATCTCCGAGCGTGTGATGTCCGACACCACAATGCCAATCTCTGTAATACCTGCCTGCACCAGCGTTTGGATTGCGTGCCCGATGATTGGCCTCCCCGCCACACGCAGGACTGGCTTGGGGCGTGTATACGTCAGGGGACGCAGGCGCGTGCCGAGCCCGGCCGCAGGAATAATTGCTTTCACGCAATCAGTGTATGCGGGAACATACTCTCATCTACCTGACTTCACCTTTAGCTGTCAGCGGCCATGCGGACAACACGTGCTGAGTTGTACGGCTTGCTTTATCATCAGCTGATGCTGCACCCTGCCCGTTCTCGCCTAAGCAATGAGGGAGTGGCGCACCCTAGAGCCACAGGTTTTCTGCGCCGATGACTACTTTAGAGCAACACGTTTTCGTTCCGGTGATTCTCGCTGGGGGGAGTGGTGAACGGTTCTGGCCTCTTTCACGTAAGCACCGGCCAAAGCAGTTCCTGCACTTGGATGACTCGGGTAGAAGCTTACTGCAGGCAACGGCGGATCGGCTGGCAGCATGCACAGACCATGCGCAGGTGATGGTCGTTACTGGACATGACCATCGGTTGCAGGTACTGGAGCAGTTGCCTGAGCTGGCGCTTGAAAACCTCCTGATTGAACCGGCTCCGCGTGATACGGCCGCAGCGATCCTGTACGCGGCTTTGAGAATCGCTGCGGTAAGCCCGGACGCCGTCATGGGTGTCTTCCCCGCGGACCATAGAGTGGCTGACACCCGGACATTTACAGAAGTGATTGGGCAAGCCGTGCGCCTTGCGCAGGAGGCGCAGCATCTGGTCACTATTGGTATTACCCCCAATTTTCCCGCCACAGGCTACGGGTATATACAGCGGGGGGCTGCACTCGAAAACTCTGCAGGGTTGCCGGCTTACCGAGTCACACGCTTCACCGAAAAGCCAGATGCGGAAACGGCACAGGCTTTTCTAAACACCGGTCTCTACAGCTGGAATAGTGGAATATTCGTATGGGGTGTCAGCGCTATCCTGAAAGCATTTGAGCAATATCAGCCAGAGTTATACCAGCGACTGACTGCAGCACTCCAGACTCACGGTCCCTTCAACGCCCAGCTTGCTCAGATTTTTCCTACGCTGCCGAAGACGAGTATCGATTACGCCATCTTGGAAAAAGCTGACAATGTAGTCGTTATCCCGGCTGAGTTCGGTTGGGATGATCTTGGTGACTGGAACGCATTGGAACGTCTTCTCAAGGGTGAAGGCGAAAATGTGGCTGTGGGCCGTCATGTCGGTCTTGATACGGGTGGGGCCATACTCTATACGACGAGCGGCGATGATCTGATTGCCACTATTGGACTGGAGGACGTCGTGGTGGTCCGCGCAGGGGAAGTGACTCTTGTGGTTCGTAAGGACCGCACGCAAGACATCAAGAAAGTTGTACAACAATTGAAGAGCCAACCCGAACTGGAGCGATTCGCATGACCAATTATCCTTCACTGGAACAACAGCGTCCGCCGCAAGAGCATATTGGAAAGGGTGAACAAGAGATAGAGCTTGCGGCCCTCTGGAGCGGAGTGCGTAGACGGCTACCCATGATCCTCCTAAGTTCCGCAGCTGTGTCAGCTGCTGCGTTTCTCTGGTCACGCTCACAATCAGACGTATTTGAAGCGTCCTCCAGTCTGGTTACAACTGGGAACAACATGAGTGCAGGTGGACTGCGAGACAACGTTGTAACTGCGCCTCCTCTCCCGGAAGGTGCTCTACAAGAGGCGCTCAATGGGCCGATTGTTCTTGAGAGAATTATTGCTGAGCTGCGCGCGAAGGATACATTACCAAATGAGCTGAGATCTCAACTGGCTGATACTCTGCAGCGCGAGTTGCAGCTCCGAAGTGTCAAAACACTCCAGCTCCAAAACCAATTGGACTTTAACGGCAATGGAATTTACTCCATTATGGCGCGCGCCGGAACGCCAGCTGCTGCCAAGTACTTGGCCGACTTGACGGCGAGCAGTCTGTTGGAATGGGACCGAGGGCGTGCGCTGAGTGGCATAGACCGGGCTATGCAGAGTCTGGAAGCTCAGCTTGTTGAAATTGATCGCCAGCTGTCAGAGGGTGGGCAGAGTGATCTAGAGCGACAAACATTGGTGGCTTCCCGCTCCAGCCTCCAGCGGGCCTTGGCGCAAGCAGATATTCAGGCTAAAGGCGCAACCGGCTCTTTGGAGCTGGTGTCGCCTGCGGTTGAGCCCCTTGAACGTGTGGCGCCGAAACCCACACGGAACGCCATCCTCACTGGATTATTGACGCTCTTGCTGGGCGTTAGCGTTGCAGCTCTACGGACTTTGACGGACCGGACAGCCCGCACGGAGGACGACCTCCTGAACTTCGGTTTGCCGACTCTTGGTAGTGTGCCCAAGATTCGCCGCCGCGACGTCGTATTCGGTGGAATTGTCCGTGCTGCCCGTCAAGCTGGACTCTATGAGGCGCTCGGCTTTCTGCGGGTGAATCTCCTGACCCGTCTAGGTGCGCCTAGCGGACAGAGGGTCATGATTTCCTCCACGGCTCCAGGTGAAGGTAAGAGCAGCCTAACCGCTACCCTGGCCGATACTTTGGCCAGTAGTGGGCTTCGAGTCCTCATCATTGACGCTGACATGCGTAGAGGAACTCAGCAGGATGTCTGGGAGAAATACGAAACCGGTCGAACTTGGAAGCAGTTGGTTGGTGAGGGTGGGGCCCGCACTTTGCAAGACGCTCTGAAAGCGCCGGAAAATGTACAGGTCATTGAAGCTGAGCCTGGCGTCCACGTTCTTCCGGCTGGTCCTGGCATACAAGACAGCATGGGACTGCTTAATCGTGCACCTTTGGCTGATGTGTTCAAGAGCTGGAGTCAGAATTACGATCTTATGCTGATCGATAGTCCGCCCCTTCTAGCCCTAGCTGACGGTTTGGTCTTAGGGCGTCATGTGGATCAAGTGCTGATTGTAGTGGAAGAGGGTCGGACGAGCCTGAATGCAGTGAAGCAGACTCTCCGCCGCGCTCGGAATGCCAATCTGCCAATCTTAGGTTTCATCTTGAATAAAGTTTCTGCAAGCTCGCAGGAGTCGCAGGGATACGGGTACGGTTACTCATACGGTCCTCGAAAAAGAGGAGCTTGATACATGGGTGTGCTGAATCCACCATCGGGTCTTAGAGGGAAGGCCGCTATGTTACTGCCGACGTTAAGTGGTTTGCCGCAAGGCATCGCATTGATTGTCGGTGATGCCGTAAGTCTGCTTTTTATATATGAGTCTCTGCGAATCTTATTATCCGAGCAGTTTTTTCTGGGACAGGGGCCCCGTGCTACATTGGTCTGGGGTGCTCTATGGATTTCCTGGCGTGCGTATCAAGGTCTTTATCCTGGCTATGGCAGATCTCCTCAAAAAGAGTTGCGCTTACATGTCGTAGGGACGATTCAGGTTGTTGCTGTGCAGCTTGCGGCGAGTCTGGCCTTGCAGAGACTGATGCCAAATATAGGTGCCATCATTTTAATTTGGACGCTACTACTTATCCTCAGTTTGTTCGTACGATACGGATTTCGAGCATTACTGATACGTGCTGGACAATATGGTCGGCCCATTAGTGTGATCGGTGCCGGACAAACTGCATTAGTTGCCATTCATCACTTACGCACTCATCCTGCTTACGGACTTAACCCTGTTGTTGCTTACGACGATAACGAAACATTACACGGTACGGCGCTTTTTGGCGTTCCAATTGTGGGATCGATTGAGCAGGCCATTACTGATCCCCGTACAGAACAGGCATTGGTTTCTATTCCTGGAGCGCGCGCAGAAACGCAACAGAGAATTATTAATGGTACTTATGCGGCTTTTCCACATACTTGGGTGATTCCTGATTTATTTGGCATTCCGAATCAGGCTCTACAGCCTCACAACATCGGGAGCGTTGCTACCCTAGAGGTGCGCAATAATCTACGTAGCGTTCAGGCGAGATTTGTAAAGCGAACTATTGACCTTTTTGGATCGATCTTCGGTGGTCTGATGGTTTTGCCCTTATTGATGATTATTGCGCTTGCTATTAAGATTGATAGTCCCGGTCCAGCTGTGTATCGTGCTCGTCGAATTGGAAGAAATGGTAAAATGTTTGACTGTTTTAAATTCCGTAGTATGCATCGTGATGCAGAGGATAAGTTAAAGATTGTATTAGAAGAAAATCCAAATCTAAGGTCTGAGTTTGAAGCAACCCATAAACTTAGAAATGATCCGCGGGTTACACGTGTCGGTGCATTTTTACGTAAAACGAGCCTCGACGAGCTTCCACAGCTGGCGAATGTCTTTCTTGGAACGATGAGTCTTGTCGGGCCAAGGCCAATAGTACAGGGAGAAGTTTCTAAGTACGGTGACATTTATGCCGTGTATAAACAAATTCGACCTGGTATGACTGGTTACTGGCAGGCTAATGGAAGGAGTGATACGAGTTACGATGAAAGGGTAGGTATGGATAATTTTTATATCACTAATTGGACGCCCTGGTTGGATATCGTAGTTTTGATTCAAACAGTTAAAGTGGTTATAGCTGGCAAAGGCGCTTATTAGATGCTGCGTACAATTGAGGAATTATGAGAAATGCCATGCTTTACTATAAGCAAATTTCTAACCCAATATTCCTTATGATTTTTAGACAGGGAATTATTCAATTATTAAATATTTTTATGACAATTTTTATGGCACGAAGCTTAAATGTGAGTGAATATGGTTATTATGTGGCGATTTTGTTTACATTATCTTTGTGTGTGATTTTTTCTGGAAGCTATTTGGTGTCAGGTATAATAAAAACAGATAGTAAATTTGACTACCGCTCATTTGCGAGTTTCAATCATTTAATTGTTATATCGATTGCAGCTTTAGTGGCCATTATGCTGACCATTTCATTTTTAATATTTAGATTTGATGAGAGAATATTATTTATAATAATTATTGGAATATTGTCTATCTATATTGGTTCTTTCCAGGCAGTCCCTACCGCATTAATGGAAAAAAGTATACAATTTAGTAACATCGCCATTATTGAGATTTTGCAAGCTTTGGTTTTTGCTGCGACCGCTATTCTATTGGTAATTAATAAATTGGAGATTTATCTTCCCCTTTCTCTCTTGATAAGATCGATTTTGGGCGCCTTGGTATCTCAATTTATCTACCCCTCGTTGCCTAGGATTTCAAGATTAGATCGTAAATTATGGGGATTATTCTATTTTGGGATAAGAAATCAGTCGTCTCAATTAATTTCTATTTCAAAAGATAGTTTGATGCCTATAATAATAGGCAGTAGGTTTGGTTCTTCTATGTACGGACAGATGAGTTGGGCACAAACTGCTGCGACTTATCCGGCAATGTTCATGGCGATCTTGCAGAGGTATTATTTTCCTATTTTTAGTTCTATGAATGATGAGCATGATAAATCTCATAACTTTAGAGAGATTCTATGGCTTAACAATATTATTATTGCTCCGATTTCTCTAATCTTACTTGTTTTCTCAAAGAGTATTGTCTTAAATATCTTTGGTGATCAGTGGCTGGCATCAATGAATGCCTTTTATATCTTTTGGGTGGCTAATTTGTTCATAGCATCATCAGTACCTTGCATGTCTTATCTCATGGCCAGTGGACGTGATGAACTTCAAATCAAGTTCGCTGTTTTATGGGCTATCTTGAGCTGGGTCGTAGGTCTAATTCTAATACAATATATGGGACCAATCGGTTTTGCAATAACGAACTTAGTTATCCAGCTAACAAACATATTCCTATTCCTTATAGTACGAGGTAAAATTCGCGGCAATTTCTTTAGAACAATAGGCTCTGCTTGGCTAACTGCGGTTCCTCTGCTTGCCTTCGCTGTGATACTTAATTTTTGCTTCTCCTCATTGGAATTAGTGCCCTTATTGTTGATACTCTTTATTTTATTAATTACCCATGTTATATTTATAACTTTTACCTGTAGGACTAGAATACGTAAAGTTCTCAATCTTCTCAGGGGTAAGCAATGATATCTGTTGTTATAATCGCTAAAAATGAGGCAGAGCGGATTGAATCATGTTTGAAGTCAGCTTTAGCTATAAGTAGTGATGTTATCGTAGTAGATATGCAGAGTGTTGACGGTACTATTGAAGTCTGTGCGAAAATGGGTGCAAGAGTTTATAGTGTGAAGGATTACGGATATGCAGACCCCGCTAGAGAGTATGCCATTAGCAAATCATATTCGGAGTGGGTTCTGATTTTGGACGCTGATGAAGTTGTAAGTCCACTACTTGGAATTGAAATTTTGCATACCATTAGTTCGTATAGATACGATGTTATTGAGCTGCCCTATCAAAATTATATGATGGGGCGTAAGATTACTGCTTCTGGCTGGGGCCCAGAACAAGATTATCATATTAGGTTGTTTAAAAAAGACGCTATGCATGTTTCAGGTGAAGTGCATAAATTCTTTCAGCCAAAAGCTAATGCTATAGTGGGCAGAATAAAATCTAGTGATGGGGTTTGTATAATGCACTTTAGCTATGATGACCTTTCACATTTTATTTCTAAAATAGATCGCTATACTAATCTTGAATCTTTGAAAGAAAATCGCGAAAATTCAATTAAGGAATTCATTTCTATTATTTTAGAGTTTCCCAATAGATTTTTGAGAAAATCGGGCTGGCGTGATGGTAAAGTTGGCTTCGATATTGCTCTCTTAATGACAGTATATAAATATTTAGTTTTTTCAAAAAAATATGATCGAAAGCACGGAAAGACTCTTGCAGAAAATCGTAATTGGTACCAGTCAATTAAAGAAAAGGCTTTATTTTGAGGAGCTTATAATGAAGATTGTTTTTATAATACCTCGTCCTATGTCTCTAGTTTTTGGTGGATCAGAGGTGCAGGCACTCAAAACAAAAGAACAATTGGAAGATCTTGGTCATACTGTTGAATTTCTAAATATGACAAGCTTAGACCAAATAAAAAAAGCTGATATTGTACACTTTTTCGGTAGTGATTATATTTTTGGTCAATTATCGGAGATGCTGGTAGCTGCAGGAATTCCCTACGTAGTTTCCTCCATATTTTACCCAGTAGGTTCCGGGATCCTAGCTAATAAATTCGCTTCTAGGGTTTTGCGAACGCAATTCTGGCACCGTAAAAAAGTCCTTGAAAGAAGCCAGCGAATTCTACCAAATTCGATAAGCGAGATCTCAAGACTCACATACATGTATGGTTTTGACAGCAACAAATTTACTGTCGTAAATAATGGTATTGACAGAGATTTTATTGGAGATGGGGGACAAAATTTTAGAGATTCTCATATTAGGAAAATATTCGGTGAGTCGGAATTTATTCTTTCAGTTGGTAGGATAGAGGGTAGAAAAAATAGTATAAAACTATTAGAATCGGCGCATAGGCTCGACATACCGGTAGTTTTTATTGGTAGATTTACAGACACTGAAAAGCAATATGCGCACCACTTTAAAAATTTATCTATGAGAAAAAAGACGGGTTTTTTACATATCAATGGATTGCCGCAAGGTGGACCTATGTTAGCTAGTGCTTATGCAGCATGCTCCGCTCATGTTCTTTTGAGTAAATTGGAAACACCAGGGTTAGTGAGCTTAGAGGCGGGTCTGAATGGAGCTAATCTGGTGGTATCTCGTTGCGCACCAGTTGAGGATTATTTCAATGATATTGCTTTTATTGTTAATCCTGAAGACCCTCAAGATGTAGATTATGCTATAGAGAAAGCTGTTACCTTACCTAGAAACTTTTTAAGTCAGTCTGAGTTTATTAGTGAAAATTATTCTTGGGAAACTGCTGGCATGAAAACGATCGAAGTATATCGACAGATTCTAGAATTATGATGGATATGCGAATAAGTCTAAGGCCATATCATGTTATTTATTTTAGTCTTTTGTTTTTTATATTTATCCCGAAGATAAATTTAATTGGTTTAAATTCTACAGCTGTGGGCATAAAACCAGATGATATATTATATTTTTTGCTTCTTATTATATCTATAGGTATGTTTTATTTTGATAAGAAAATTCCTAGAAAGATATTGGCAATATTTTTAGTTATAACTATATTAAATATAGTACAGATACTTTTATCTAATTTCGGCACTTCGGCATTGCCATACCTTTTGAGATACACAATGTATATATCTATTTTCTTTATAGGATATATGCTTGCTCAACGTAATTTGAAAAAGTCATTCAATGCTATAGTTAATCTATCTGCCTTTGCTGTATTGATTGAATTTATTTGGTCAATTCTACAGTTCTTGGGTATCTTAGGTGGTTCTCAAGACGGAGTTTGGCGAACTGGCCACATATATCGAACAGTTGCTCAAACTGCAAACCCAATTGAGCTTGCGCTTCTGGTTCTTTTTCAGATTCCCTTTTTAATATACATGATGTCGTCTGTTAAAAAGTCTACGAAGAAAATAGCATATATACTAATTATTATGGCTTGCACAACACTGTTTATGACGCAATCTCGCGCTGCAATGATTGTGGGAGTACTGATTGTCGGATTATCATATATTAAGTCGTCTAAGAATAAATATATAAGCTTGCTAATAATAATTGTATTTTTTGCGATATCAGGTTATTCTTTATCCAAAAACGAGCGTATAACAAGTGTTTTCAAATCGAATTCAATCGCATCTCTAGCTAAAGATTTAAGAAATGGCGGTCAAATAATTAATAGCGATGTTAACTTCGTTAAGTTAGATCGTCTTTCAAGTAACTCTGACCCATCCCTCTTCATTAGATTATCGAAATGGCGATATTTATGGGAAAAGATTAAGCAGGGACCGTTAGGATTCGGACCAGGTTACTTCGGTCCATCTATTGATGGATTCTATATCAGAATGTTGGCTGAAAATGGTCCTTTGGGATTGATGTTATTTTTAATTCTCTTATATAATATATTTGGACGCATATATCTTAATAATAGCCTGAAATATGCAGTTCCATTTGCAGTTATGGCTATTATGATCGTGGCTTTTATCGTTGATGCATTTTACTTCTCGAGATTCGCTTACTGGTTCTGGTTTGTGTCAGGAATTTTCTATGTCAATACGCAAAGGGGAAATAAAAATGATTGAGATTAACGGCAGATTTATGACTCAAAAAATGACTGGTGTTCAGAGATATGCTTACGAAATCGTATCACGTTTTGAACGTCAATCCTACAAGCTCTTGTATCCTAAGAATGCTACGCTTCAAACAGATTATCAGGGAGTTGCGGGTATTGGGGTCGGATTTGGAAGTGGATATTTATGGGAGCAGGTCTCGCTTCCTGTGACTTCGGCAAATAAAAAAGTATTATGGTCTCCTTGTAATATGGGACCCGTGATGTCAAGAAATCAAATTGTCACTATACATGATGTTTTTTCTATTGAAAATCCTGAATGGGTTTCAAGTAACTTTCATAGATGGTATAAATTTATCTTACCCATACTGGCTCAGAGAAGTAGAAAAATTATTACAGTATCTGAATATTCAAAAATGCGCATCATTGAAACGCTTAAGATAGATGAATCAAAGATAAAAGTTTTGGGAAATGGAGTCTCTGAGAATTTTTATCGAAGAGATTCGGAGGAAATAAAAAGAGTTCGTATAAAATATAATTTAGAGAAAGATTATATTCTTACTCTTAGTTCTATAGAAAAAAGAAAAAATTTATCCAGGATACTTGAAGCTTGGGCTAGTATAAAAAATGAAAAATATCAGATGGTTGTGGCTGGTGGACTAGGTAGTAAAAAGGTTTTTGGAGAATCTATCGATCTAGGTGATACGGCAAAATTCATAGGATATGTTGAAGAAGCTGATTTGCCTGCGCTTTATTCGGGTGCTTCAGCATTCATATACGCGCCTCTTGCAGAAGGTTTTGGAATCCCGCCGCTCGAAGCGGCTGCTTGCGGGACCAGAGTTATAACATCGAATAATACTGGGATTCTTGAGCATGCTCAGGAGTACGCATGTCTTGTTGACCCATATGATGTTAACGATATAAAAGATAAATTGAATGATATTCTCGCTAATCCTTCAATATGCAGCATTACTGAGGATATGTCTCAAAGACTTAGAAAAAAGTATAGTTGGGAAGCAATATCAGAGGGAACATTTAAGGAGATTTCGGAATATGCATAAAATAGCTATTGTAATTCCAACGTATAATCCTGGAAGTCATGCTATTTCAATGATAAATGCAATTCGTGACCAGGATTTAATGGTCAGCAAAGTGGTGATTATTGATTCCTCATCTGAGGATGGATCGTGTGAACTTTGGAAGGATGCTGGTTTTGACGTAATTAGTATAAGTAAATCGGATTTTGATCATGGGGCTTCGCGTAATCTGGGTGCGCGAATGGCAATGGATTGCGATATTCTAATCTTTATGACTCAAGACGCTGTCCCTGAGAACGCGGAAACACTTCGGAATCTTGTCGAGCCTATTATTTCCAGACAAGCTGACGCACTTTATGCACGTCAGCTTGCACGGCCTGATGCTTCTTACATTGAGAGCCTCACCAGGTCGTATAATTATCCCGCCCAAGAGAATCAAAAGTTTGCTTTAAAGCATACTGGTTCTAGCAGTAATGGTGCTAGAAAATATTTCTTCTCCAATGTGTGTTCAGCATACAGAGTGGAAGCTTTCAAAGCAGTTGGTGGCTTTGAAGAGGGGATTATTCTGAATGAAGATGTAGTCATATGTAAGCGAATGATGGATCAGGGTTATCGAGTGGGCTACAGTAGTAGTGCAAAAGTTATCCATTCTCATGAATACACTATCAAGAAAGATTTTTCTAGGAGCTTTGATATAGGAGTGTCTCATTCCGATATAAGTGCGCTCAAAAATCTTAACTCTGAGGGGGAAGGATTAAAATATGTAAAGTTTATTTTAAGTAATTTATACATAAATAAAAAACCATTGATTCCGAGATTTATTCTGCACTCTTTTGCTCGTTATATGGGCTATTACCTCGGTAAAAATCATCGCCTCCTGGGCAAGAAAATTTCTAAAAAGTTCAGTATGCATAAAGGCTATTGGCTAAATGCGCGGAGGAGTCTATGATGGAGAGACTACTGATAACTGGTGGCTGTGGATTCATTGGCAGTAATTTTGTACGCTACTGGTTAGCGCAACACCCTGAGAGTCGCATAGTGATATATGACAAGTTAACTTACGCTGGTCGTAGAGAAAACCTGCTCGATCTATGGGATTCAGCCAATATTTCACTTGTGGTGGGAGACATCGGAGATCAGGAGCTTGTGCGAAAGACATGCACGGATGAAAGTATCAACCTGATTGTTAATTTCGCAGCAGAGACGCACGTAGATCAAAGTATTCTGGGGCCTCTGGTCTTTACTGACACGAATGTGCGAGGCACGCATGTACTCCTGGAAGTAGCGCGCGAACTGGGTATCCGCTTACACCACATCAGCACTGACGAAGTCTATGGCCATATCAAGGATGAGCATCAGAGTTTAGAAACAGACGAGCTGGCACCCCGCAGCCCATACGCTGCCAGCAAAGCCGCAGCAGATCAACTAGTCCAGGCATACGCGGTCACGTACGGTATACCGGTGACCATCACTCGTGGCGCAAACAATGTCGGCCCCTACCAATACCCTGAGAAGGCTGTGCCTCTGTTCAGCACCAATGCCATCCTCGGTGAGGTTATCCCTGTCTACGGAGATGGCCTGCAAATGCGCGATTACGCTCACGTCTACGATCACTGCACAGGGATTGAGGCCGTGCTGCTCAGGGGTGAGATTGGTGCGGTATACAACGTCGGGACCGGCCGCGAGATGACCAACTTGGAGATGGTGGATATTGTGCTCGACACTCTCGGCCAGGATCACAGCTTGGTGAGACATGTCGCTGACCGCCCAGGGCATGACCGTCGCTACTCCATGAACGTGGATAAATTACGGAGTCTCGGCTGGGAGCCAAAATACGATCCCCGGCAGGCCGTCGCAGAAGCTGCGCGCTGGTACGCAGAGAACCGCTGGTGGTGGGAGCCCATTCGCAATAGTGAGTTCCGAGAGTATTACAACCGCCAGTACGCCGAACGCCTCGCGGGTACCCAGACCACATGACTGCATTCGCCACTTCGCGCCGGGGCATCATCCTGGCTGGCGGATCCGGTACTCGCTTATATCCGGCGACCATTGCCGTCAGCAAGCAACTGCTCCCCATCTATGATAAGCCGATGATCTATTACCCGCTGACGACCCTGATGCTGGGCGGCATGCAGGACATCCTGATCATCAGCACGCCCGAAGACACCCCGCGCTTCCGACAGCTGCTGGGAGACGGGTCTCAGTGGGGAGTCCGCCTGGAATACGCAGTGCAGCCCAGGCCTGAGGGATTAGCGCAGGCTTTCCTGATAGGTGAGGAGTTCATCGCCGGCCAACCCAGCGCTCTGGTGCTGGGCGATAACATCTTTTATGGCAACGACCTATCCCATCTGATGCAGGCGGCGAACAGTCGCACGCAGGGCGCCACGGTCTTCGCGTATCAGGTGAGCGATCCTGAGCGGTACGGTGTGGTGGATTTCGATCAGACTGGCAAGGCACTGTCCATTGAGGAAAAGCCGTCTGAGCCTAAGTCGGATTATGCGGTCACTGGGCTATATTTCTACGATAAGCACGTAGTAGAGATTGCCCGCAGCATCAGGCCTTCGTCGCGTGGCGAGTTGGAAATTACGGACGTAAATAGTACCTACCTGCACAGCGGGCTTCTGGATGTACAACTAATGCGCCGGGGCTTTGCGTGGCTGGATACGGGTACACACGAGAGTATGTTGGAAGCCAGCTTGTTTGTGCAAGCGATCGAACACCGCCAAGGCCTGAAAATCGCTTCCCCCGAGGAAGTCGCGTGGCGGAATGGTTGGATCACTACCGAAACGCTGCTCGCCCACGCCCAGAAGCTTTCCAAGAACGGGTATGGAAAATACCTTTTGAAACTAAGTAAGGAGAAATGGCATGTCTGAGCACGCCATCATGCTTGCGCCCCAATACGCGCAGGAACTGACATTTGAGACATACCCAGTTGCGCCGCAGATTCATGGCGTGTGGATTCACGCGTTGAAAAAGAATCGGAGCGAAAATGGTGCCTTTATGGAGTATGTCCGTATGGATGTGGAGGGTGTACAGGGCCTGCCAGGTCAGCTTAAACCCAGACAGATCAGCGTTTCGTGGGCAGCGCCGAAGCGCATCAACGCCTTCCACATCCACATCAAGCAGGAACAGAATGAAATCTGGTGTGTGTTGCAGGGCCAACTGGTGATCTGGTTGGTTGACTGCCGCAAGCACAGTCCCACCGTGGGCGTCAAGCGCAAACTGGTTTTTAGCGGAGAGCAACCAATGATGGTTCACATCCCCAGTGGCGTTGCGCACGGGTATCAGGCCAGTGAACAGGGAGCCACATTGCTCTACACCATGGACGCGCAGTTTGATATCACTGATCCCAACGAGGGACGCTTGCCCTGGAACTTCTTCGGTGATGAGTTGTGGGCTGAGGACATGGGATGAAAGTTCTCCTCACTGGAGGCGGCGGTCGGTTAGGTACGGAACTCCGTACCTTGTTGCCGGGTGTTGTGGCACCGCCATCAGCAACAATGAACATTACAGATATTTCTCAAGTAATGTCCGTTGTAAAATTTGAAAAGCCAGATATCATCGTTCATGCTGCCGCATTCACAGATGTCAAGCTGGCTGAAACTAAGCGGACGGAATGTTGGTCTGTGAACGTGGAAGGTACTCGCAATATGGTTCAGGCGGCTAATGAAGTAGGTGCGATCCTGTTCCATATAAGTACGGATTATGTTTTTAGTGGAGAGCTGGGGGGATATAAGGAATCGGATACGCCCGGTCCCACTGTCAACTATTATGCACTAACAAAACTCATAGCCGAAGAGGCAGTCAGATGTGCCGAGAAATATATTATAGTCCGGACTAGTTTCAGGCCGCGAGAATTTCAGTACCCTATTGCATTTAGTGACGTTTATACAAGTCAGGATTATGTAGACGTAATTGCTCCAGACATAGCACTAGCCATTAATTTAAGCTCAAGAATAACACCCTCTATTCTTCACATTGCTACTGAGCGTAAAAGCGTTTACGAATTGGCTCGAAGGCGTAATACTAAAGTGACCTCAGGTCTTAAGGCTCAAGCCGGTGTTCCTTTACCTGGAGACGTTAGCTTGAACTGTGACAGATGGGAAGATATTAAGCATTCTTTACTTCCGATAATTTGAAATTAAATCAACTATGGACAATTTAAAAAACTTTATCGCTAAAATTGATGGACTGTCTGAAGTTATGTCTGATGGTAATTCAGACTTCAGAGCAGTCGAAAAAAACCCTGTACTACTAACGCTTGATTTACCTGCTGATAAACTTGTGGTATTTAAGTATCAATTATATTCTAGAAAATCAGATATCAATACTAAAATATATATAGACAATACTTTATTAAGGACAGATAAATTCTATAAAGCTAATTTTTTTGATAAAAGATTTTCATTTAATTCGAAGGGAAAATTCAACTTAAGAATTAATTACAGCTGTACTCCAAATCCTTGTGATATTTCCCAGATTCGACAATACGACAGTCAGATTAGTGTCGTCAACTATCCAGATACATCCCACACTGTAGGATTAAACGCCACTCTTTATCAATATAATTCACAAAGTTTTCCTGTTCGTGTTCAAGGCCTAGCCGACCTCTTGTTTGAGAATGGCAGATTTTACCGTCAATTGACCACTAGAGATGTCTCACTGCATCTTGATGAGGGTCTTAGACCGCTGCATCTTGTCTTAACTGTGGCTGGAAGTTCAGGATTCTCGGTTGAGTTGAAGAATTTAGGACGAATTCTTGGACAAATACATGGTGACCAAGTCAACTCTGCACACGGGGTATTTGACCTATCAAGTGTTACCACCGATTCAGATATTAAATTAATATTTAAATGTAATGACGGTGGGTATGCCTGTGTTAAAGTCGAACAACTCGGTCTAGCTCTAGCAGATACGGTTTCAATGAATTATCGTGTGGCGATAAATTATGCTGCCATATTCGCTATATTTTTATTATTTTTTTTACTCCTAATTAGAAAGGTGAAGCCACAGAAAACCCAGAACAACTCTCCATAATGCAATGTAGGTAATATAACTGTTACATCAAATATATTCATAAATGTATACCCAAATAATATTGCGTTGGGTAATGGTGAGTCCGTCAGTATTATCTGTCTAGCAAAATATATAAATAGTACCAAAAATCCCAAAAGGCCGATAATCCCTGTGGACAAACCCTGATTAATAACGAGATTGTGCGCTGTGAGATTGGCACTAATAAAAGCTTCCAAAGATTTTGGACAGGAGGCCCCAGCTATTTCTGCTGCCTGAGTTAGTGAGCAGCCTCCCACCATAAGTTGAGTTATGTGCGGTCCTGCTTGATACAGACCTACCCCCCCTATCGGATTCTTCTTCCACGAGCTAAGGGCTTCAGCCCACACGACGTCTCTATGGCTGAGGCCTCTTCCAGAGATGTGATCGAAAATAACTGAGTTACCCCTCGACATGACTGGTAGCAGCAATAGAATGCAGAGAAATGCAAAGAATATAAATCGAAGATTTCTTTTTAAAATTGCCCCTATAAAACCTGTGATCAGCGCTAGAGCAGCTCCACGGCTCCCTGTTGCCAGAAGGGTAATCAATGCGATAATTATCATTGAGATTTTAAAAATTAGACCCTTGTCAGAGTAATATACGAGCCAAACAAATAGAGCTGCTGTAAAACCTAACGATACTGAATGATAATAGGGCCCACTTAATCTATTCAAAAGATTTACATTTTCTAATATTGTGAATATCCATGACGAAATAATAATAAAAACCTGCCCATATATGATGGGGAAAACGTATATGCTGCTTTTTAAATATAATCCGACTGCTATAAGTGATAAGATAAGAAATGAGTGGAGACCTATTAGAAGCAAAGACAAAACAGGATTATCTGTAAAAGCGGTTGATATAAGTTGTGTCAAAAGGAATCCGCCAATCAAATACTTAGCCGACTGCGGAATGCTTGCAAGGTCCCTTAGCCTGGAGAAAGAAGCAAGATAAAGAGGAGGAAGAACAGGGACGAGAGCGATCAGCCAGCTCACCCACTGAGGGGGGGGGCTTGCGCTGGTTTCATCTTGTTGGGTCGTCATACGTGTAAGTATATGACACTCAAGCGTTGGTTGGCTATAATGTTCGCTCCTTCTATTAACCGTGAGGCCAATCTAAAATAGCGCTTTTAATATATACTGCTGCATTATTTTATTCAAAGTGGATTTTAATAAATTAATTTGATTTATATAATCAAAAATTTTTCCACAATAGATTATTTTCTGTGGCTGGTTTCTTATAATTTTCAAGGCAGGCGACCTGAGATGCCGCGATAGTGCGCTGTGCGATTACACTGAGATCCATATGCCGATTACATTCGGAACAGATGGCTGGCGGGATATCATCGCTGAGGACTTCACCTACAACAACTTGCGGATCGTGGCGCGCGCCCACGCGCAGGTGCTACGGGAGGAGGGAGGCCGGTTGGTCGTGGTGGGGTTAGATACCCGCTTCCAGGGGAGCGGGTTCGCGCGGGTCGTGGCGGATGTCATGGCTGAGCAGGGTCTGGACGTGCTGCTGGCCCCAGAGTTCCTCCCCACGCCGGCGCTGTCGTTTGCTGTCGTGCATCACGGGGCGGCGGGCGGCGTCATGATCACGGCATCGCACAACCCGCCGCCCTACAACGGGTACAAGATCAAGGGAGCCTACGGTGGCAGCGCCACACCCTCGACCGTCGCGCAGATCGAGTGGGCGCTCAGTCACCCCAGCCGGTACGAGGGCGCGCGGGGGACAGTTCAGCCTCTGGACATCCGCGAGGCCTACTACGCGCAGCTGGACCGGCAGCTGAACTTGGAGACGCTGCGGTCCTACCGTGGCCTGGTGGTGCACGACGCCATGGGTGGCGCGGCCTGCGGGTGGCTGGCCGACTACGTGATCAGCCGGGGGTTGCCGCTGCACTTCGAGGAACTGCACGGCCGGCCGGACCCGATGTTCTATGGCGTGAACCCCGAGCCGATTCCGCAGAACCTGGGTGACCTGATCACGCGACTGGCCGGGGAGACCGGGACGGCCCTGGGCGTCATCACGGACGGGGACGCCGACCGGGTGGGGGCCGTCACGGCAGGTGGCCGTTTCTTCAACAGCCATCAGATCTTCGCCGTGCTGCTGCGGCACCTGTACGGGCGTGGCCTGAGGGGCCGCGTGGTAAAGACCGTGTCGGGCAGCCGCGTGATCGAGCTGCTGGCCGGGCGGCTGGGTCTGGACGTGCTGGAGACGCCGGTGGGCTTCAAGTACATCACGGACGCCTTCCTGGAAGGTCAGGCGGACGAGCGGCTGGCCGTGCTGATGGGCGGCGAGGAGTCCGGCGGCCTGTCCTCCCGTGGGCACATTCCCGAGCGTGACGGGCTGCTGAACAGTCTGCTGATGATCGAGGCCGTGGCCGCCAGTGGCCTGAGCCTGGACGACCTGTTCGCCCAGATCGAGCAGGAGGTGGGATTCCGGCACTTCTACGACCGCAACGATCTGCACCTGAGCGCCGCGTTCGATAAGGCCGCGCTGCTGAGTGCCGCACCGGCGTACGCCGAGGTGGCCGGGCACGCCGTGCAGGGCGTGAATACCCGCGACGGCGTGAAGCTGCTGCTGGACGGAGGGGCGTCGGCCATGTTCCGCGCGTCCGGGACGGAGCCGGTGGTGCGGGTGTACGTGGAGGCCCAGAGCGAGGAGGCCGTCCAGACCATTCTGGCGGAGGCCACCCGGCGCGTCCTGGCACTTGACCCCGGCGCGCACTGATCCTGGCGGCCAGCACTGGGAGGGGACAGCCCATGCCCCCTCCCAGTGCTGGCTCATGCGCCGGGCCTGCGGGGGATCAAAAAGCGCTCGCCTCCGCGTGAGCAGAGGCGAGCGTTCGTGGTGACCCCAACGGGATTCGAACCCGTATCGCTACCTTGAAAGGGTAGTGTCCTAACCGTTAGACGATGGGGCCACACCACTTCAGTTGTCGTCGGCTTGCGCCTTCGCTTCCTGCCTTTCAAGGGGCGCCGTTTCCGGCACGCACAGAAAGATACAGGGTTTCCTCAGTTTCGTCAAGCGGTGTGGACGGGTGCCCTGCGGGGCCAGAGAGAGGCGGGGCGGACCGCCGCGGTCACGCCCCGCCTGAAGTGCGGTTTTTACATGTGCAGCGCGCGTTTGTCGGTGGCCAGGGCGGCCTCCTTGACGACCTCGGACAGGGTGGGGTGGGCGTGGACGGTGCGGGCGAGGTCCTCACTGCTGCCGCCGAACTCCATGATCGCCACGACCTCGCCGATCAGCTCGCTGACGCCGCCGCCGATCATGTGCACGCCCAGCAGCTTGTCGGTCTGCGCGTCGGCGATGATCTTCACGAAGCCGCGCGTGTCGCCGTGGCCCAGGGCGCGGCCGTTCGCGCTGAACGGGAACTGCCCGGTCTTGATGCTCAGGCCCTTCTCTTTTGCCTGCTTCTCGGTCAGGCCGGCCCAGGCGATCTCGGGGCTGGTGTAGATCACCCAGGGGATCACGTCGTAGTTCACGTGCCCGGCCTGCCCGGCCAGCATCTCGGCGAGGGCCACGCCCTCCTCCTCGGCCTTGTGGGCCAGCATGGCGCCGCCGATCACGTCGCCGATGGCGTACACGCCGGGGAGGTTGGTGCGGTAGTGGTGGTCCACCTTCACGAAGCCGCGCTCATCCAGCGCCAGACCCACCGCGTCGGCACCCAGGCCCTGGGTGTGGGGCACGCGGCCGATGGAGACGATCAGCTTGTCGAAGCGCGCCGTGACCTCCTGCTCCTTCTCGGTGTAGGTCACGCTCACGCCGGTCTCGTCCTGCTCGACAGAGGTGATGTTCACGCCGAAGTGGAAGTCCAGGCCCTGCTTCTGGAACAGCTTCAGGCCTTCCTTGGCAATCGCGTCATCGGCGGCCATCAGGAAGCCCGGCAGGGCCTCCAGAACGGTGACCTGCGCGCCCAGGCGGCGCCACACGCTGCCCAGTTCCAGGCCGATCACGCCCGCGCCGATCACGCCCAGCTTGCCGGGCACTTCGGTGAAGCTCAGCGCGCCGCTGTTCTCCACCACGTGCCCGCCGAAGGGTGCTAGGGGCAGCGCGCGGGGGCTGCTACCCGTCGCGACGATCACGTGCTTGGCCTTCACCTCAGTACCCGCCACGTCCACGATCCAGGCGTCGCCGTCCTGGCGCACGAGGCGGCCCAGGCCGTGAATGCTGGTGATCTTGTTCTTGCGGAACAGGAACGCCACGCCGCCCGTCAGCTTGTCCACCACGCCGCTCTGACGCTTCAGCATCTGCGCGACGTCCACGGACGCGCCCTGTACGTTGATGCCGTGCTCGGCGAAGTCATGCTGGAGCATCTCGAACTTCTCGCTGCTGTCCAGCATCGCCTTGCTGGGAATGCAGCCCACGTTCAGGCACGTGCCCCCCAGGGACGCCTTGCCATTCCGCTCAAAGGCGTCCACGCAGGCCGTCTTGAAGCCCAGCTGCGCCGCGCGAATCGCCGCCACGTACCCCGCGGGGCCGCCACCAATCACCAGAACGTCGTAAGAATCCATAGCGTCTCTGAGCGTACCACCGCCCCGAAACGCCCAGCGTGACACGTTCCCCGGTCAGGGACAGCCGCGCCGGGCACGCAATGCACGCAAGTCCCCGCTACACCCGGCGGTAGCGTTTTGCGGGGCGGCCCCCGGTGCGGACGTCGGTGCCCACGCTGGCCTCGCCGGTCTCGACGAGGTGCTCCAGGTACCGCCACGCGGTCACGCGGCTGAGGCCCACGCGGGTGCCCAGCTCGGCGGCACTCGCCTCGCCCAGGTCGCGCAGGGCGGCCCGCACGCGGCGCAGCGTGTCCCCGTCCAGCCCCGCGGCGTCCGGGGCGGCGGGCGGGGCGAACAGGGCGTCCAGGTGCCCCTGGCGCACGTCCCCCTGCGCCCACAGCGCGGCGCGTTCTCGGGCGCGCTCCAGCGCCAGCGTGAAGCGCTCGGGCGTCACGGGCTTCACGAGGTAATCCGCCGCGCCGTGCAGCAGCGCGTCCTGCACGCTGGGCGCGTCGCTGGCGGCCGTGACCAGGATCGCGTCCACCCGCGCGCCACTCATGCGCGCCTCGCGCAGCAGGTCCAGGCCGCGCCCGTCGGGCAGGTGCACGTCCAGCAGTAGCAGGTCCGGGTGCAGGGTGCGCAGCATGGCCCGCGCCACCCGCAGCGATTCCGCCTGCCCCAGCACCGTGAAGCCCCCGGCGCGCTCCAGCAGCCGCCAGTGCAGCGCCGCGATCTGCGGGTCGTCCTCGACGATCAGCACGCACAGCGGTGGGGGAGAGGTCACGCCCTTCATTCTTCGGCCTCGGGGAGGGGGACGTCCAGTGTGAAGCGCGTCCAGTCCCGCCCGTGCGCACTCACGCGGTCGTGCGAGAGGGCCGCGCCGAGCGCCTGCGCGCGGTCTGACACCAGGGCCAGCCCCACGCCACGCCCCGTACCCTTGCTGCTCACGCCCCGCACGGTCAGGGTGTCCGCCAACGCCGGGGGCACGCCGGGCCCAGTGTCGCGCACCTCCAGAATCAGGCCTTCCGGGTCGGTGGCGATCAGCACGCACACCTCGGCGTCCGGCGTGCCGCTCGCCGCCTCCAGGGCGTTCTCGATCAGGTTCCCTGCCGCGAGCTCCAGCAGGTCCAGCACGCCGGGCGGCAGCGTGCCCGGCAGGGCCGACAGCGGATCGAGGGTGAGTGTCACGCCCCGTTCCGCCGCGCGGTCGAACTTGCCCAGCAGCAGCGCCGAGAGCCGCACGTGCCGCAGCGCCCCCACCGCCTGCAGGTGCGCCTCGTGCCGGGCCGACTGCGCATGGATGAGGGCCAGGGCCTCGCGCGTCTCGCCTAGGTGCAGCAGGCCCGCCAGGGTGTGCAGGCGGTTCGTGAACTCGTGCGTCTGCGCCCGCAGCAGTTCCGCGTAGCGCTGCGACTGGGTCAGCTCGTCCGCCAGGGCCCGCACCCGCGCCAGGTCCCGCAGCGTGACCACCACGGCGCCCTCGCCGGCCTCCTGCGCGGCCAGCAGCACCGGGCGGCCCGCCACCTCCGCCGTGACCGGCCCCGCCCCCGGCACGGGCAGCGGGAGGCCCGGCGGCCACGGCAGCGGCAGCGCGGCGTCGGGGGTGCCCAGCAGCGCGCGCGCCTGGGGATTCATCACGAACACCTGCCCCGCGCGGGCCACCAGCACCCCTTCTTCCAGGGTGTTCAGCACCGCCCGGTACTGCCGCAGGCCCCCGGCGATCTGCTCGGGTTCCAGGCCCAGCATCTCGGTCTTCACGCGCCGCGCCACGCCCAGCGCCAGGGCCAGCGCCAGGGCCAGCGCCAGCAGGTACCAGGGCAGGCCCGCGCGCAGCACGTCCAGGAACACGTCCCGCAGGCGGGGCAGCAGGAAGCCCACGCTCGCCAGCCCCAGCACCCGCCCCGCGCCGTCCACGATGGGCACCTTCGACCGCACCGAGCGGCCCAGCGTGCCCTGCACCGTCTCTGTGACGCTCCGGCCCCGCAGGAACGCCGTGAAGTCCCCGCCCTGCATGCGCTGCCCCACCTGCGCCGGGTTCGGGTGCGTCAGGCGCCGTGCGTCCCGGTCGGTGACCACCACGTAGTCCGCGCCCAGCTGATCCCGGTACCGGTTCATCAGGGCGTTCAGGTTCGCCCGCTCGGCCGCGTTCCCTGACAGGGCCGCCACCACGGGCGGCAGGGTCGCCACCAGCCGCGACTCACGCAGCGACCGCTCCGCGAACGAGCGGTGAATCCCGTCGTAGACGCCCTGACTGACCAGCCCCGCCACCGGCAGGCCCAGCACCAGAAACGCCCCCAGCGTCGTCAGGAACAGCCGCGGGCCCACCCGCAACAGGCGGGGCGTGTGCGGCAGCGCCACCTCGCGCGCCAGGGACGGCACGCGGGACGGAAGGGGCAGGCGCAGCGCCACGGTGCCCCCAGTGTAGGCCGCCTGCCCCACACGTTTCTGTGCCTTGTGTTCACGGCATGCACGAATCCCGGCGCGGCCTGACGCCGCCCTCTGCGTCCACTGGAACGGCATGCAGCCCCACGGCCACCGGTGGTCCCCACCTGGCGCTGGGGACAGGCGTCCCGTCAGGCGCGCATGCTGGGCGGCACCACACTCCCGCTCCACCCTGCACCCGCGCAGGTCACCCCCACCTCACGGCGCGCCCCGGCCCGCGCGCCCCTACCCGCGTCCCCCGTGGCGCACCGGAGGAACCCCATGCCCAAAATTTTCCGCAGCCTCTACGTGCAGGTGCTGACCGCCATCGTCATCGGCGTGCTCGTCGGCCACTTCTTCCCTAAATTCGGTGAGGGCCTCAAACCCCTTGGGGACGGCTTCATCAAGCTGATCAAGGTCGTCATTGGCCCCATCATCTTCTGCACGGTCGTCAGCGGCGTCGCCAGCATGCGCGACACCAAGAAGATCGGCCGGGTGGGCGGCAAGGCCCTGCTGTACTTCGAGGTCGTCACCACCGCCGCCCTCCTGATCGGCCTGTTCGTCGTGAACCTCGTCGGGCCCGGGCGCGGCATGAACATCAACCCCGCCACCCTCGACACCAGCGCCATCACCAAGTACACCGACGCCGCCGGCGAACAGACCGTCGCGGACTTCGTGCTGCACATCATCCCCACCACCTTCGTCAGCGCGTTCACGGAGGGGGACCTGCTGCAGGTGCTGCTCATCGCGCTGCTCAGCGGCTTCGCCCTGATCCGCATGGGCGACCTGGGGGCCCGCATCCTGAAAGGCGTCGACGCCGTCAGCGTCCTGGTGTTCCAGATCCTGGGCTTCATCATGAAACTCGCCCCGATCGGCGCGTTCGGCGCGATGGCCTTCACCATCGGCAAGTACGGCGTCGGCAGCCTCCAGCAGCTCGCCGCCCTGATGGGCACCTTCTACGTCACCTGCGCGCTGTTCGTGTTCGTCATCCTGAACGTCATCGCCAAGCTGGCCGGCTTCAGCCTCCTGAAGTTCCTGCGCTACATCAAGGAAGAACTGCTGCTCGTGCTGGGCACCAGCAGCAGCGAGAGCGCCCTGCCGCGCCTGATGACCAAACTCGAACACGCCGGCGCGAACAAGAGCGTCGTCGGGCTGGTCGTCCCCACCGGGTACTCCTTCAACCTCGACGGCACCAGCATCTACCTGACCATGGCCGCCGTGTTCATCGCCCAGGCCACCAACACCGACCTGAGCTTCGCGCAGGAACTCGCCCTGCTGGCCATCCTCCTGCTCACCAGCAAGGGCGCCGCGGGCGTCACCGGCAGCGGCTTCGTCGTCCTGGCCGGCACCCTGGCCGCACTGGGCAGCGTGCCCGTCGCGGGCCTCGCCCTGATCCTCGGCATCGACCGCTTCATGAGCGAGGGCCGGGCCATCACCAACATCATCGGCAACGGCGTCGCCACCCTGGTCGTCGCCCGCAGCGAGAAGGCGCTGGACATGAACCGCCTCACCCGCGTCCTGAACGGCGAGCAGCTCCCACCCGTGAACGCCGACGTGCAGGCCGAGGAACACGGCGAAGGCCGCAAGCTGGGGAGCGCCCAGCGCGCGTGAACCTGAAAGCAGAAGGGTGAGGGTTGATGGACGGGGCGCTCCCCACTCCATCAACCATCACCCCTTTTGCCCCCCACCGTACCCCCGGCGGCAGCGGCTCACCTGAGGCAGCGGGCCGGGGCGTCCCCTTCTACCTGAGAGCATGATGAAAAAATGCTTCACGCTCGCCCTGGCCCTCGCGGCCAGCAGCGCCCTGGCCACCACGCCCGCCCCTCTGAACCTGAAGTACCAGACCGGGAGCATCCCGCTGCTGAACGGCAAGGCCACCCTGACCACCGGCCCCAGCCTGCGCTACCTGAACGCCGACGGGGCCCGGCAGGTCATCGTGGACGGCTGGGGCAACCCCGAGGACGCCGCCAGCGACGTGCTCGGCATGATCGTCCCCGCCGGGACCGATCCCATGACCCAGGCCGGGTGGGGCGTCGTCATCACCGAGAGCAAGGACGGACACGTCAGCGACAGCGACGCCGCGAAGATCAACTACGACCAGCTCCTGAAGGACATGCAGCTCGGCGTGCAGGACGAGAACACCGAACGCGAGCAGGCCGGCTACCCCACCCTCGACCTGATCGGCTGGGCCGACCAGCCCCGCTACGACGCGGCCACCCACAAGATGTACTGGGCCAAGGAACTGTCCTTCGACCACGACGACGCCCACGCCCTGAACTACGCCGTGCGTGTCCTCGGCCGCGACAACGTCCTCGAACTGAACGCCGTCGCCGGCATGACCCAGCTTCCGCAGATCAAACGCGACATGGCCGCCGTCCTCTCGCAGGTCACGTTCAACCCCGGCTCACGCTACGAGGACTTCAACGGCAGCACCGACAAGGTCGCCACCTACGGCATCGCCGGGCTCGTCGGCGTGGTCGCCGCGAAGAAACTCGGGCTGCTGGCGCTGCTGCCGCTGCTGCTCAAGAAAGGCTGGATCGTCCTGATCGCGGCCTTTGCAGCCCTGCGCCGCCTCTTCGGGGGCAGGCGCGCCAAGGCCTGATCGGGTCAATGGTCAAAAGTTGATAGTTGATGGAGTGGGGGAACGCCCCGTCCATCAACTATCAACCTTTCACTATCAACTCAGCTGCGCGTAGGCGACCGCCACCTGCGCGGCCACCATGGCGTTGTGGCGCACCAGGGCGATGTTCGCGGCGAGGCTGCGGCCCCCGGTGATCTCGACCATGCGGCCCAGCAGGTACGGCGTGGTGTCCTTGCCCTTCAGGCCCAGGGCGTCCATGTCGCGCAGCGCCTGCTCGATCTGCGGGGTGATCTCCCCGGCGGGAATCTCGGCGTCCTCGGGGATGGGGTTGGCGAGCATCACGCCGCCCGACACGCCCAGATCCCACTTCGCCTTCAGGACCCGCGCCGCCTCGTCGGGCGTGGCGACCGTCAAAGGCGCCTTGAAGCCGCTCTGGCGGGAGTAGAACGCCGGGAACTCCTCGCTGCCGAGCGTCAGGGCCGGAATGCCGTGCGTTTCGAGCACCTCCAGCGTCAGGCCGATGTCCAGGATGCTCTTCACGCCCGCGCTGACCACGCACACGTCCGTCTGCGCCAGTTCCAGCAGGTCGGCGCTGACGTCCATGCTGCGCTCGGCGCCGCGGTGCACGCCCCCGGTGCCGCCCGTGGCGAACACGCGGATGCCCGCCAGCGCCGCCACGCGCATGGTGCTCGCCACGGTCGTCGCGCCATGCTTGCCCAGCGCCACCGTCACCGGCAGGTCGCGCGTGCTGATCTTCTCCACGCCCTTGTCGGTCGCCAGGAGGTGCAGTTCCTCGGGCGTGAGGCCCACCTTCAGGCGGCCGCCCAGCACCGCGATGGTCGCGGGCACCGCGCCGTGCTCGCGCACCACGTCCTCCACGCCGCGCGCCATCTCCACGTTCTGCGGGAACGGCATGCCGTGACTGATGATCGTGCTCTCCAGCGCGACCACCGCGCGGCCCTCGGCCAGCGCGGCGGCCACTTCGGGGTGAATGTCCAGGTAGGCGGCAACGGTCGGGTTGATGTCGTGAGTCATGGGAAACCTCGCTGGGGCCGTGGGCCCGGAGTGATGGGGAATGAGAGGGTGAAACGGTGCGGGGGCGGTGCGGCTAGCTGGTCGTGGCGGCCCCCGTCAGGCGGGCCTGGATGGCCGCCGGGGTGAGGGTGGGGGAGACCGCGTGGTCGCTCTCCACGGTCAGGGCCGCCGCCGCGTGCCCGTGCCGCGCCGCGTCTGCCGGGGCCAGGCCCGCCGCAAGCGCCGCGAGGAACGCCGCGAGCATCGCGTCGCCCGCGCCGGTCACGTCCCGCACCTCGGCGGGCAGGGCGGCCAGTTCGGTGACCCCCTCCGGCGTGGACAGCAGACTGCCCGCCACGCCCCGGCGCACCCACACCAGCCGCACCCCCTGCGCGTGCAGTTCGGCAGCGGCAGCCCGCAACGCCTCCGGCTCGTCGGGTACCGCGCGGCCCAGCAGGGCGCTCAGTTCCGGCACGTTCGGCGTCACCGCCTGCGGGCTCAGCCCCGCGGCCAGCGCCGGGCGCAACCGCGCCGCCTTCGGCACGCTCACCGGCTCAAACACCACCGGTACCCCCGCCTCGGCCGCCAGGGACAGCAGATGCGCCAGCGACGCCTCCGGCAGGTTCCCGTCCGCCACCACCCAAGCCGCGCCCCGCAGCACTCCACGCCGCTCCTGCAACGCTGCCGGAGTCAGGGCCTCCACCGCCGCCATCGCCGCCACCGCCACCAGCAGCTCCCCACTGGCGTCCAGCACCGCCGTGTACGTTCCCGTCGACACGTCCGGCGCGCGCAGCACCGCCCGCACGTCCACGCCCGCCGCCTCCGTCTCGCGCAGCAGCCAGTCGCCCAGCGCGTCCCGGCCCACCACACTCACCAGCGACGCGGGCACGCCCAGCCGCGCCAGGTTCTCCGCGACATTCCGCGCCACGCCCCCCGGCGCCTGCGCCGTCACGCCCGGATTACTCGTCCCGGGCACTGCCGCCGCCAGCGTGCGCGCCTTCACGTCCACGTTCGCGCCGCCCACCACCACCACGCGGCCCGGACCGGATTCCGCCGGCAGGACATAACCCCGGCCCAGCAGCGCGCCCTTCTTGACCAAGTTGCTCACGTGCACGTTCACGGACGCCCGCGTGGACCCCAGGCGGCGCGCCAGTTCCTCCGGCGTGGCCAGGGGCGTCTCGCGGATCAGGGCGAGGAGGGCGGATTCGGTGTCGGTCAGGGGCATCTGCTTTCTATAGTAAAGAAACTTTCTATGATTAATCAAGTTGGGTGTCTGGAAGGTGGGCGCCTGCCGCGGGCCTCCCCACCCCCCAGCCCCTCTGGGGTAGGGGGAGCGGCGTTGCACTGGGCAAGAGTTTCTTTCGGCGCAGCGTGTTTGTGTCGGGCGGTGACGGGTCCGGCTTCGACGCCATCCTCCGCCCCCGCGTTGGCCCGCGCGCTGCACGCACGACGGCTCGTGGCCGTCAGCGGTCCAGTGACGGGTGGAACGCTTCGCACCGCTGATCGACTTTCTTCTCGCTGCCTATACTCCTCGCCCTTGAGTGGGGGAGGCCGGGTAAGGGTGAACGGGCCGCGCCCGTCCCTCACAGCTCAGAGCCCACTCCCCAATCCCCGGCTCAGTCCGCTGCGGTGCTTCTCGTGCGTTCCTCACCGGGGCGAGGGCCGAAGGTCAACGGCGCGTGACCGGGCACGGCTTTCGCCGCGAACTCGTGCAGGCCTAGGCGGTCCGGCGCTTCGAGGTGGTACCGGAAGTTCCACAGGTAGTGCTGCACTACGCGTTCCGGCAGGCCCAGTTTGCGCGCGTGCCGCTCCGCCACGTCCGCCAGGTGGCCAATGCCGTCACGCCGCGCCTCACGCATGGCCTGCACCAGCTCGGGTGGCGGGGGGTTGTCCTTGCGGTACGCCCACACCGCGAACGTGAACGGGTGCCCGGTCAGGCGGAACCACTCCTCCGCCAGATCCGTCACCGTGATGTCCCGCGCCGCATGCGGGAGGCCGGTCATGGTCGTCTCGGGCGTCAGGGGGCCCACCACGCCGTACCACTCGCGCAGGGCGCTGTCCCCGATCCGCAGCACCCCGTCAAAGCCCTGCGCGAGGAGCGCCTCGGCTTCACCCTCGGCGCGCTCCAGCACAGGATTCAGGCCGCGCTCGCGCAGCAGCACCTCCAGCAGCGCCACGCTCATCGCGGACTGCGCCGTCAGGGCCACCCGCCGCAGGTCCTCCAGCGGACGCGTGTGGAACAGGTTCACGGAGTACACCGGCCCCAGCACCGCCACGCTGAAATCTGGCAGGGCTTCGAGCACGTCCGCATTCCGGATGAACTCCACCGCACTGATGTTCGCGATGTCCACCTGACCCGATAGCAGGGCCGCGTTCATCTGCGTCGGTACGCCTGTAATCGCCGTCACGCCCGGCGGCAGCACCAGCGAATCCAGGATCGGGGCGACATTCGTGAAATGAATCCAACCAGCCTTATAGCTCATGAATCACCAGTACTCCATCGGATCGGGTCGATTTCGGTCGTCGAACCCGTGCCGGAGCAGATCGTCGGACGTCACCTGGGTGGGACTGTCTGGCCAGAGGGTTGTTGTAATGTCCAGCAGCAGTAAAGTGGCCTGCTCCGTGACGGCTGCCTGCCTTCGGTATAGCTCCCCGAACGATTCCAGCAGGCTGTGGCCAGACGGGCCTTGCTCTTCCAGCTTCTTGACCAGCAGACTACTTTCGAGCAGACCGCTGTCTTGGGCGAGGAAGGCTTCTCTAGCCAGACTGAACAGATAGGCGGGTGCCCAGGCGTCCGACGAGAGGGGCGTGTTTGAAAGTTCCTCAAAGTCGACGCTGAACGCCCGTTGCAGGGCGCGCGTGAACGACGCCGCGTCGAGTCTCAGAGGCTCAGCGGCGTTGGTGTATCGCCGGGCGTCCAGATGCGACTGGATCAATTCACGCCGCCCGTACTTCACGGGACGACCTGCGCGCTGATTGCCTGCCAGTGGCCGTCCACGCGGCTGTAGACGCGCAGCACAGCCTGGAGGCGGGTGGGGCCCTCGTAGAGGGTCAGGCGGGTGACGGCCGTGTCGCCGTGAAGGCGCGCGGCGTGCCGTTCGATCATCAGGGTGGGGGCGGGGTCAGTGGGGAAGTGCGCGATCAGGTCCGCGCGGCTGATGTTGGTGCCGTCCGGGAGGAAGCCCAGCCACTCGGCGGCCAGGACGCCATCCAGGGCGGTGGGGTCGCCGTGGTGGTACGCGGCGTTCCAGCGGTCGTCCAGGGCCAGCAGGGCGTCCAGGTCCGGCATGTCAGTCGGCGGCCTCGTGCTGCGCGGGGAAGGTTTCCAGCTCGTTGTAGTACGCGTCTCGCAGCACGGGGAGACGTCCGGCGTGCTGGATCATGCGGATCATGCCCTGCTCGCTCAGTTTCATGGGGCTGGTCGCCCCGGCGGCGTGCGCGATGTGTTCCTCCTGGATGGTGCCGTCGATGTCCGACACGCCCCAGTCGAGGCTCACCTGCGTGAGTTCAGAGCCGATCATCACCCAATAGCCCTTGATGTGCGGGAAGTTATCCAGGTAGATGCGCGCCACGGCGAGGTTACGCAGGTCGTCCAGGCCGGTGGTGTACTCGGTCTTCCCGAGGTTCTGCGCCAGGGTGTTCCCCAGCGGCTGGAACGCCAGCGGAATGAACGCGTGGAAGCCCCCGCCGAAGCGGGCCATGGAGTCGTCCTGCAACTCGCGCAGGCGGTGCATGTGATCCAGGCGTTCCTCCAGCGTCTCGATATGGCCGTACAGCATGGTGGCGTTCGTGCGCATGCCCAGGGAGTGGGCCTCACTGTGAATCTGGAGCCACTTCTCCGCTTTCACCTTGTTCTTCGCGACCTGTTTGCGCACGCGGTCGGCGAAGATCTCAGCGCCGCCGCCCGGCATGGCGCTCAGGCCCGCCGCCTGGAGTTCCCGCAGGACGTCCAGGGTGGGTTTCTTGCTGATCTTGCTCAGGTGCTCGATCTCGGCGGCGGTGAAGGCCTTCACCTGCAACTCCGGGTACGCTTCGCGCAGCGCGCGGACCATGGCGGGGTAGTACTCCCACTTGTGGTTCGGGTGGTGCCCGCTGCTCATGTGCAGTTCGGTGATGCCGGGCAGGTAGCGGCGGCCCACCTGCGCGGCGACTTCCTCTGGGCTGTAATCCCAGGCGCGGGCCTCGTTCTTGTGCGCGGCGAACGCGCAGAACGTGCAGCCCACGTAGCAGATGTTCGTGAATTCCAGGCGCATGGAGTGCACGAAGTACACCTTGTCGCCGTGCAGCGCCGTCTTGCGGAGGTTCGCGAGGCGCATCAGGGTGTTCAGGTCGCGGGTTCTGAACAGCTGCATGCCTTCTTCGAAGTTCAGGCGCTGCCCCGCTTCGACCTTCCGGGCGATGGGCGCGAGCGCCGGGTCGGAGAGCCAGTTCATACGGGCAGCATACGCCCGGCCCCCACGCGGGAATGTCCCCGATCCTCACTTCACCGCGCGTCCACGGACGCCGGGGGCGAGCAGGCGGCTGTGACGGGCGCGAAAGACTCAACGTGGCACAATTTCTGGCAAGGTGAACGCCGCAGCCACCGACACGCACAGGCAGATCGCCCGGTACCGCTCCCTGGTGCAGGTGATCGCCGCGCTGTCCCGGCACGTGCGGACCGAGGAACTGCTGCGCGCCATGCACCGGCAGGTGCAGGCGCTGTTCGCGTCCCCCGTGACGCTCCTGGCGCGCCCCACCGCGGACGGCGGGTGGGCCGTTCAGACACTGGAAAGCGACTCGTTCTCCGAGCAGCGGCTCGGGCCGCGCCGGGACGGCCTGCTGGAACGGGTCGTCACGGACCGCATGCGACTGGAAAACGACCTGCCCGCGTACCTGCACCGCGAGGGCCTGACGGTCGTGCGCGTCCACTACCGCGCGGACCTGCCGCACACGATGTCCTGGATGGGCGTGCCGCTGCGCGCCGCGGATGAGGTGCTGGGCGTCCTGTCCGTGCAGAGTTACGCCCTGGACGCCTTCACGCCCGAGGACCTGGAGTTCCTGGAACTGCTGGGCGTGCAGCTGGGCATCGTGATGGAGAACGCCGCGCTGCACGAACAGCTGCAGCGCGAGGCGAACACCGACCCGCTGACCGGGCTGCTCAACCGCCGGCAGTTCGTGGCGCAGGTGACGGCGGCCCTCAGCGTGCCGGGCCCGGCCACGCTGGCCGTCATGGACGTGCAGAAATTCAAGCGCATCAACGACGAACTGGGCCACGCGGCAGGTGACGCCGTGCTGCGCGGCGTGGCCGAGGCGATGCTGGCGCTGACCGCCACGCGCGGACAGGCGTTCCGGCTGGGCGGCGACGAGTTCGCCCTGCTGCTCCCGACCGGCGTGGACGAGGCCGCGCAGCAGGTGCAGGTGCTGCTGGACCGGGTGGCGCACCTGACGCTGCCCGCGCGCCCCTTCCTGAATGTCGGCCTGGCGGCCTGCTGGCCGCAGGACACGGCGCACGACTGGCTGCGCCGCGCGGACGCCCGCATGTACGCGGCCAAGCAGGGACGCGTTCACCTGCGCCCCACGCCGGAGGACACGCCATGACGGACCACCTCGACCCACCCCCGAAGCGCTACGCTGAAGACATGACCCGAGAAGAGTTTCGTGCACCGGCAGAACAGCGCGAGCGGCCGGAACGCTGGACGGTGGACGCCCTCGAAGACACCCCGCACGGACCGGTCGCCCGACTTGAACGCCCGGACGGCCACACGGTCGACGTGGCTCTGCGGCACCTCCCGGACGGCGTGCGCGAGGGCGACCTGCTGGCCGTGCAGGACGGGCCTGACGGCGTCCGCTTCCAGCCGCTCCCGCAGGAGACGCAGGCGCGCCGCGAGCAGGCCCAGGCCCAGCTGGACGCCCTGAACACCCGCCAGAGCCCCCCCACCAACGACCAGGGAGAGATCGACCTGTGACCGGCCCCAAACGCCCACCCAGGAAGACCAGCACGCCGAAAAAAGCCGCCCCGGACAGGAAGGACGCGGCAAAGAAAGACGCCCCAGACAAGGGCGCGGCGCGCAAGCCCAGCTCCGCCCCGAAAGCCCCCCGCCCTGACCCCAGAACCCCCAAAGGCCGAGCGGCCCGGAAACCCGCTGCCCGCCGCGGCCCCAGCCCCTCCGACCTGCTGGGCGTCCTCGTCCTGATCGGCACCGCCAGCCTCGCCGCGTGCGGTTGGATGAAACAGGGCGGCCAGGACGGCGCAGAGACCAAGCCCACGGGAGGACCCGCCGGGCAGGTCACCATCCGCTTCCTCGACATCGGGCAGGGCGACGCCATCCTGATCCAGAGCCCCGAGGGCAAGACTGCCCTGATCGACGGGGGCCGTAGCGGGGACCGCCTGCGTGAGTACATTAAGGACCTGAACCTCGACAAACTCGACCTGATGGTCGCCACGCACGCCGACGCCGACCACATCGCAGGTCTCGTCCCCGCCGCCACCCTGAAGCCGCGCGTGTTCATCAACAACGGCCTGGGCGGCACCACCCAGACCTGGGACCGCCTCGTGAAGAACCTCCAGGACGCCGGGAGCACCTTCACGAAGGCCAGCAACCAGACCGTGAACCTCGGCAGCGTGAAACTCCGCGTGATCGCCCCACCCCCCGGCATGGGCGACGGGCAGAACGAGAACAGCGTCGGCGTCGCCGTGCAGTTCGGGTCCTTCCGCGCCCTGATGACCGGCGACAGCGAAACCCCGGAAACCGAAGGCTGGCTCGCGCAGGAACGCGACGACCTGAGGGGCCCCTTCCAGGTGTACAAGAGCATCCACCACGGCGCCGCGAACGGCGACAGCGCCGCGTGGCTCGCGTACGTCCGCCCCGAGAACGTCGTCATCAGCGTCGGCACGCCCAACTCCTATGGGCACCCCACGAAAAAGGCCCTCGACCTCTACAAGCAGGCCGGAGCGCGCGTGTACCGCACCGACCGCCAGGGCACCGTCACCGTCCAGGGCAGCGGCGACGGCACGTACACCATCGCCACCGACCGCTGAGCGCGGAGGTCAGCGTGGGCCCCTGGATGACCGGGAGGCCCACGTCAGCTGTTGCGGTCCATCACCTGTCGGATCAGGATGATCTTTTCCCGCAGGTCATGTCTCACCGCCGCGCGGTCATGGACGGAGAGGTGGTCGGTCAGCCACAGGCCCCGCCAGAGCGGCTGGGTCGCGGACGGTGAAACCAGACGCAGAGGGTCATACTCCTGTCGCAGCCAGCGCAGCAGGCCGTCCGGCGTGCGGGTCTGCTCCAGAAACGAGCCGAGTTCCTCCGCGTAGGCGCGCTGTATTCCCTCGCGCACGCGTGGCAGTGAGGCCGGGCCGGTCAGCGTCCAGTCGAGGGGCCAGGACGGATTCAGGAAGTGCGGGGATGTTTTGAAGGAGCAGACGTATTCCTCCGCGTCCGGCTCGACAAGAAACGAGGTGCGGGCGATCAGGCCCACCCGCCAGAAGGACTGACGGGGCTGTACCCTCAGGTGAAGCCGCTGGCGTCCGTGCGAGATGTCGCGTACCGCTTCACCGGGTTCAGCGACCTGAAAGCCCCACCCAGCACACAGGCCCTGGAACGCGTCCAGCAGGTCATCTGCGGCACTCATGCCCACACCCTGCAGCCCACAACCCATATCTCCGTTACGCGTCCTGTTCGGCCCAGAGGGCGCGCATCTCGTCGCTGCGTTCGAGCAGGTCGGGGAGCGTGCCTCCATCGGTGATGCGGCCGCCTTCCATCAGGAGGATGCGGTCGGCGCGCAGCAGGGCGGCGCGGCGGTGGCTGACGACGAGGCAGGTGGCGTCAGTCTGGGCGAGACCCTGCCAGAGTTGCGCCTCGGTGCGGGCGTCCAGAGCGCTGCTGACGTCATCGAAGACGAGGAGGTCGGCGGGGCGGGCGAGCATGCGGGCGACGGCGGCGCGCTGGATCTGCCCGCCGCTGAGTTTCACGCCGCGCGCCCCGACGGGGGTGTCGAGGCCGCCGCTCAGGGCGTGCAGGTCGGGTTCCAGAACGGCGAGCTGCACGGCGCGGTTCAGGTGCGCCTCATCCGCGCCGCTGGTGATGTTCTCGCGCAGGGTGTCGCTGAAGAGGTTCGGGAGTTGCGCCGTGTACGCGCTGCGGGGCGGGACGAGGAACGAGGCGGGGTCGTCCTGGGTTTCGCCGTTCCAGGCGACGGTGCCGGACTGGATGGGGATGAGGCCCAGCACGGCGCGCAGCAGGGTGCTCTTGCCGCTGCCGATGCGGCCGGTGATCACCACGAACTCGCCGCGTGCCACGCTGAAGCTCGCGTCGTGGACGCCCAGGCCGCTGGGGTGCAGGGCGGTCAGGCCGTCCACGCGCAGTTCGCGCAGGGGGATGGCGGTGGGGGCGGGGGGCGCGGCGGGCGCCTCGCGGTTCAGGTACACGTCGTGGTGCTCGACGATGGTGGTGTCCGGCGCGTCCTGCAGGAGGCGGGTCATGCGGTCGTAGCTGACGCCGGTGCGGCGGTGGCGGGCGATGGCGTCGCCGAAGAAGCCCATGCTGCCGGTCAGGCGGGGCAGCAGGCCGATGAACAGCACGAAGTCCGCGACGTCCAGCGTGCCGCCGCGCACCTTGTTCGCGCCGAGCAGCAGCACGAGGCCCACGGCGAGGTTCACCATGTTCGTGTTCACCCCGCGGATCAGTTCGGTCAGCAGCACGTCCCGCAGGGCCGCGTGGCGGCGCGTCTCGCCTAAGGATCGCAGGTGCGTGACCATGCCGTCCTCGCGCGCGGCGAGTTTCACGGCGCTCACGGCGCCGAAGGTCTCGCCGATGAAGTCCGTGACGCGGGCAGTCGCCTCGCGCATGCGGCGGCGGTACGTGCGGATGGTGGGCGACAGGCGCTGCACGAACACCACCATCAGCAGCAGCGGCGTGCACACCAGCGCCGTGATCAGCGGGTCCACGCGGGCCATCAGCGTGATCGCCACGACGGAGTACAGCACGAAGCCCGCGCCGTCCACCCACACCTCGGTGTACCCGGCGACGTCGTCCACGTCGTCGCGGAAGCGGCTGACCGCCTCGGCGGGCGTGTCGGGCAGGCGCCGGGAGCGGCGGGCGGTGAGCAGGTAGCTCAGGAGGTTGCGGCGCACCAGGGCGTCCAGGGTGTACCACAGCTCGATCCACGCGCGGAACGCGCCGTAGAAGATCCCGAAGCGGCTCAGGCGCACGAACGCGAACCACGCCACCGACACCCACGCCGCGGCAATGGCTGGATTGATCGGCTGGCCCGCGGTCTTCAGACCGTCCGCCTGCTCCAGCGCGCGGAACACGCCACTGACCGCCAGGGTCAGCAGGGCGGGACTGGCGTGCACCATGCTCCACATGAACAGGTTGAACGCAAACAGGCCGGGCTTGTAGCGGAACAGTTCCCTGGACAGCGGGAAGGTCCGTTCCTTCGCGGGCGCCGGTGACTGGGGGAGGGGAGAGGTGGTCATGCGAGCACTCCTTCGTGTTCGTTCAGTTGTCCGGCGCGCAGCAGGGCCGCGTAGTGACTGCGTGGGTTGCGGGCGAGGTCGTCGCGTCGGCCGTCTTCCAGCACCTCGCCGTCGCCGAGGACGAGGATCCGGTCGGCGCGGGCGACGGTGTCGAGGCGGTGCGCGATGATGATCGCGGTGCGGCCCGACAGCAGGCGGGTCATGGCGGCCGTCAGCAGGGCCTCGGTGGCGGGGTCGAGGCGGCTGCTGGGTTCATCCAGGATGATCAGGCTGGGGTCGCGCAGCATGACGCGCGCGAACGCTAGGAGCTGCGCCTCCCCGGCGGACAGGCTCCCGGTGGGCAGCGGCGTGCGCACGCCCTCGGGCAGGCGGGCCAGCCACGCGCTCAGGCCGACCTCGTGCAGCGCGGCCTCCACCTGCGCGTCGGTGACGTGCGGGTCGAAGAAGCTGAGGTTATCGCGCACGCTCGCCTGGAACAGCTGCACGTCCTGCGTGACGACCGCCACGCGGGAGCGCAGGTCGTGCAGGGGCGTGGCCTGCACGTTCACGCCGCCCAGCAGGATCTCGCCCTGCGTCGCGTCGTACAGCCTGGAGATCAGGCGGGTCAGGGTGGTCTTGCCGCTGCCCGTGCGGCCCAGCAGGCCCACGGTCTGCCCGGCGGGCAGCTCGAAGCTCACGCCGCGCAGCACGCCGCGTGCCTGCGGGTCTTCCGGGGCGTAGCTGAAGGTCACGTCCCGGAACGCCAGCGGCAGCGGCCCCGCCGGGAGGGGCGTCTCGCCGCCGCGCACGGCGCTGCGCAGCGCGAGCAGTTCCGACACGCGCCCCAGGCTCGCCCCGGCCTTCTGGAGGTCCTGAAGCTGCTGCGTGAGCTGGTCGATGGGTTCCTCCACCAGCGTCATGTACTGGTACAGCAGGAACGCCGTGCCCAGCGTGATCGCGCCGCTGGCGTACAGGCCCACCGCCGCGCCCAGCACGCCCACGTACCCGACCGCGAACAGTGCCATGCTCAGCTGCCACACGACGCTGCGCCGCCGCCACGAGTTGATCGAGCGAGTGAAGAAATTGCGCTGCACGTCCAAGAAGCGCCGCAGGTGGTGTCCGCCGGCGCCCAAGCTGCGCACGTCCTCCAGGCCCGCGAGGCGCTCCTCGACGAAGCCGAACAGCCGCGCGCTCGCCTCGCGTTCCAGGCGGGTGGGTTCCACGCCCAGTTTCCGCACGCGGTTCATGGCGGTCAGCGTGATGGCGGTGAACACGGTCACGCCCAGCCCGATCCGCCAGTCCTCGCGGAAGAACATGACCAGCGCGCCGGTCAGCAGCAGCGCCGCGCCGAACACCCGCACCGCGAACTGCGAGAAGAAGTTGCTCAGGGCCGTCACGTCCCCGTCAATCCGTTCGATCATCTCGCCCGGCGTGCGCTCCTTGTGCTCGCGCATGTCCAGGGACAGCAGGTGCGCCATCAGGTCGGCTCGCAGGCGGTTCGTGGCGGTCCAGCCGACCCGCGCGCCTACGTACGTCGCCCCGGCCGTCATGAGCTGCACGCCCACCGCGAGCAGGATGTACAGGCCCGCCAGGCGCACCAGTCCCGCGACGTCCGCGCCCGCGCCCTGCTTGGCGTTGTCCACGAACTGTTGCAGCAGCTGCGGCAGCAGCAGGTTCAGGCCCGTCCCGGTCAGCAGCAGCGCCGCCAGCGCCGCCACCTGCCACTTCAGCGGCCCTAGGTACGTGCCCAGCACCCCCAGCGCACTCCGCGGTGGAGCGTCAGGTGGCACGGAGGGAGACACAGCGGCAGAGGACGACATCCTCCCAGGCTAGCCACCGCACGCTGGAAGCGCATCCGCCGAGTGGCGCATGACGCGGGCGGACACCCGACGTCACGCTGCGGCTGACCTGCACGAGGCCAGATTCACCCCTGGTCCCGCAGCCACGCCTCATACCAGGAAAAGCTGTCCTTGCGGGTCCGCACCTGCGTGGCGAAGTCCACGTGCACCAGCCCGGAGCGCTGCTCGAAGCCTGCCGCCCACTCGAAATGGTCCAGGAGCGTCCAGGCCAGATACCCGGTCACCGGCGCTCCTTGCTGGACCGCCAATCGGGTGGCCTCGATGTGCGCCTCCAGGGAGTGAATGCGCGCCACGTCCCGCACCCGCCCGTCGGCGTCCGGTACGTCGGGCAGGGCGCAGCCGCTGCCCGTGACGACCAGCGGCGGGCAGGCGTCCCCGTAGCGTTCCTTCAGGTCCGTCAGCGTCCGGGTAAGGCCCTCGGGCCCGGTCGCCCCCGTCGGGGCGGGTTCCGGCGCCACGCCGAAGGGACGGCGCGGATCGGCCCGCACCCAGTCCGGCTGGGCGTCGTTCACGCCCAGGACATCCAGCGGCGCGGCGATCACGTCCAGGTCGCCGGGGCGCACGGCCTCCAGCACCTGCGGGGCGTGCTCGCGCAGCAGGTCCAGCACGGGCGCGGGGTACGCGGCGCGCAGCAGGGGATCGGTGAACAGGTGGGTGCGCAGCGCGTCCAGCAGGCCGGCCGCCTGCACGTCCGCATCACGGTCTGTGGCGGGCCACGCCGGAGCGTACTGATTGGCGATGCCCACCTGCCGCGCGTCCGCCTCCCGGAGCGCCCGCGCCGCCAGCCCATGCGCCAGCAGCTGATGGTGCGCGGTCGGGAACGCCCCCAGGCCCAGCGTCCGACCCGGCGCGTGCGTGCCGTGCGCGTACCCCCGCAGCATCACCACGGACGGCCCGTTCAGCGTCATGAACGCCGCCGCGCGGTCCGCCAGCCGCTCCCCGACCAGGAACGCGTACTCCTCGAACCGGTGCGCCGTGTCGCGATTCAGCCACCCGCCCGCGTCCTCCAGCTCCTGCGGTAGGTCCCAGTGGTGCAGCGTCACCCACGGCTGCACGCCCGCGCCCAGCAACTCGTCCACCAGCCGGTCGTAGAAGGCCAGTCCCGCCGCGTTCGCCCGCCCGCGTCCGCCGGGCTGCACGCGCGGCCACGCCACACTGAAGCGGTACGCGCCCACGCCCAGTTCGCGCAGCAGCGCCACGTCCCCTGGCCAGCGGTGGTAGTGGTCACAGGTCACGTCGCCGGTCGCGCCGCCCCGCACCCGCCCCGGCGCGTGGCTGAACGTGTCCCACACGCTCACGCCGCGCCCGTCCTCACGCGCCGCACCCTCGATCTGGTACGCCGATGTCGCCACACCCCATACGAACCCGTCCGGAAAGCCTGTCATCCAGCCTCCGGTGGCGTGGGGCGTAGCGCCACATCCACCCGAGCGAAGCGAGCAGGAGTCGAGCGGGTTCCGGGCGTGCAGTGAGCCGCCCGGTGTCCTGTCCGGGGGGTGAACGGAACAGACGGAATCCGTATCATGATCCTTCACATTCTGACCCGCGTTCCGAGCGCGCACGTGCGCGCCCCGGGTGCGGCGCGTATAATGCGCGGGTTATGCGGATGGTGACGGTAGGAACGCGCGGCAGCACTCTTGCGCTTGCACAGACCCAGTGGGTGGTGGCTCGCCTGAAAGAGGAATGGCCGGACACGGACTTCCGCATTCAGACCATCAGCACGAAGGGCGACCGCAACCGCGGCAGCCTGGAGGCCATGGCGCAGAAGGGCGACAAGGGCTTCTGGGTCAAGGAGATCGAGGACGCCCTGCTCGCCAAGCGGATCGACATCGCGGTGCACTCCCTGAAGGACCTGCCCACCGAGCAGCCCGAGGGCCTGGAGGTCAGCTCCATTCCCCGCCGCGTGGACGCGCGCGACGTGCTGATCGGCAAGGAAGGCATGAAACGCCTCGCGGACCTCCCGCAGGGCGCCCGCGTGGGCACCAGCAGCGTGCGCCGCAAGGCGTTCCTGCGCGCCTACCGCCCGGACCTGCAGGTCATCGACCTGCGCGGCAACATCGACACGCGCCTCGCCGCGCTCGCCGGGAACGAGTACGACGCGATCATCCTGGCCGCCGCCGGACTGATCCGCACCGAGATGCGCCACCGCATCGACGAGTTCGTCGAACCCGACATCATGCTCCCCGCCCCCGGCCAGGGCGCCCTGGCCCTGGAAACCCGCGCGGACGACGACCTGACCATCGAGGTCGCGTACGCCATCCACGACCACACCACCGACGACCGCATCACCGCCGAACGCGAATTCCTCGCGGGCCTCGGGGCCGGGTGCATGGCCCCGGTCGGCGCGCACGCCACCGTCAAGGGCGGCCTGCTGACCCTCGAAGGCTGGGTGGGCGCCCTGGACGGCGGGCACGTCATCCGCGCCACCACGCAGGGCGACCCCAGCGAATGCGCCGACCTGGGCGCCGAACTGGCCACCGACATGCTTGACCGGGGCGCGCAGGCCCTGATTGACGCGGCGCACAGCTGACAGTGAATCCCCTGACGCGCACGCTGCTGGTCGCGCTGGCCGCCGCGCTGCTCTGGATGGGCATCGGCCTGTGGCAGCGCACCCAGGCGGGCACGCCCATTCAGGCTGCGCTACTGGCCGAGCTGCCTCTCACGGCTGCGGTCTTCGCCATTGCCCTCGTCTGGCAGCGCCTGCGCCGCCGCTGAACGCCCCACCTGCAACCCGCCAGACTCCGGTGCTGGCGGGAGCTGTCGTTGCGCGCGATCAAAGCGCTGGGTGTCAGAGAACGGCAGCCACTTCCCTGGCAGGTCGTCCGGCTCAGCGGGCCACCCTCGCCCTCAAACCCTCAGACCCTGGACCCGCTGGCACGGCCCCCCGCCGCCGCGACTACCATGCCAGTGATGCCCAGTGACGCCACCCCGCCCGCCCGCGCGCCCCGACTGGCACTGATCCACACGGGCGGCACGATCGCCAGCCGCCCCAGCCCCGACGGGCGCGGCCTGACCCCCCAGACGCCCCCAGCGCTGCCCGGCCTGGAAGAGGTGCAGGTGACCGAGGCGCAGCCCTTCAGCCTCCCCAGCCCGCACATGACCCCGGCGCACATGGGGCAGCTGGCGGCCCTGATCCGGGAACTGGCCCCCACGCACGACGGCGTGGTCGTCACGCACGGCACCGACACCCTGGAGGAAACGGCGTTCGCGCTGCACCTCATGCTGGACGTGAAGGTCCCGGTCGTCCTGACCGGCAGCATGCGCCACGCCGAGGAGATCAGCTGGGACGGCCCCGCCAACCTACTGGACGCCGCGCACGTCGCCCTGCACCCCCACAGCCCCGGACGCGGGCCGCTCGTCGTGATCGGCGGGGACATCTTCGACGCGCGGACCGTCACGAAGATCCACACGACCGCCGTGGACGCCTTCGGTGGGTACCCCGGCCCCATCGGCCGCATCGACCGCGAGGGGCACACGCCGCGCCTGCACTACTTCGCCATGCCCGAACCGCGCGCCACGTACCACCCCGCGCACCTGCAAGCGCGCGTGGAGATCCTCTACGCCTACGCCGGCTGGACCGGCGAGGGCTACGCCGAGGCCGCCGCGCGGGCCGACGGACTGGTCATCGCCGCGCTCGGCACCGGGAACCTCCCCGCCGAACTCCTCCCGCTCATCCAGGGCACCGCCAAGCCCGTCGTGATCGCCACCCGCACCCACGCCGGACCGGTCCTGCCCGTGTACGGCTACGCGGGCGGCGGCGCCACCCTGGTCGAGGCGGGCGCGATTCCCGCCAGTTTCCTGAACGCCCACAAGGCCCGGCTGCTGCTGCTGATCCTGCTCGGCCAGGGCCTCACGCGCGAGCAGATCCAGACGGTGTTCGAACGCGACGAATTCTGACGGGCATCCAAGCGAAACCCCACCCCGCCTTGCTGGCCTGGGGTGGGGTTTTTCCCTGCGGTTTACGCGAGGTCGAGGCGGATCAGGAAGCGGCCGCAGCTGGGGCACTTCACGGGGGGCAGCTTGCCCTGCGCGGCCTTCTGCTGGACGTTCACGGGGAGGTTCACGTTGCAGCCGCTGCAGCGTCCCGCCTTGATCTCCACGACGCCGAGGCCCTTCTTGGCGCGGCGGATCATGTCGTACTCGCGGATGGTGCGCGCGTCGAGGTTCCCGGCGAGCTGAGCGCGTTCCTGACGGTCCGCTTCGCCCTGGTCGCGCAGGCCCTGCACGCGCGCCTCGTCCTGCTCTTCCAGCGCGCCCAAGGAGGGGCGCAGGGCGCGGTGCTGGCCGCGCAGGTCGCTCGCGCGGGCCTGGAGGGTCTGCTGCTGCTCACGCAGCGGGGCGAGGTCCTCTTCGAGCTCGTCGGCGCGTTCGCTGAGCATCTGGATGCGGCTGCCGTACTGTGACTGCGCGCGGGCGTCGAAGGCGTTCTTCTCCTGCTCCTCGCGCGCGCGGCCGACCTGCTCACGGATGCTGGACAGGTCGAGTTCGGTGCGGCGGATGTTCTTCTCGACGCCTTCCAGGGTGATCTCGGTGTCCTCGAGGGCGTTGTTCAGGCGTTCCTGCTCCGCGCGGGCGTCACGCAGTTCAGGAGAAATGTTGCCTTCCTCGTCGCGCAGGCGGTCGAGGTTCAGGTCGAGTTCCTGAACGCGGTGCAGGCGGCGAAGGGGGGAGGTGTCACTCATCACTGGCAGTCTACCCCCGTTCATGAGTTCGGAGGT
Source organism: Deinococcus radiotolerans (assembly GCF_014647435.1). Taxonomy (NCBI): domain Bacteria; kingdom Thermotogati; phylum Deinococcota; class Deinococci; order Deinococcales; family Deinococcaceae; genus Deinococcus; species Deinococcus radiotolerans. Next base: position 55,322 of record NZ_BMPE01000002.1, read on the forward strand.
CAACTGAGTATTCATTTCGCTGTGCGGCGCGGCGCTCACGGGGCGACCGGGGCGGGTGTGGACGTGCGCTGGGCGCGGCGGTACAGGCCCAGGTAGATGGCCAGGACGCTCGCGCCGTACATCAGCAGCGTCCACGCGAACAGCGCGTTGAAGGCCGTGGTGAAGGGCAGCGCGCCGCGCACCACGCCGGACAGGACGCTGCTGATCGCCCAGCCCAGGTCCCACGCGATGAGGTTCACCGCGGAGTACATGGGCCGGTCCTCCTCGGGCAGGGCGGTCATGGCGTAGGCGCTGTACACGGGTCCGGCGGCGTTCATCAGCGCGCCGCGCGTGAACAGGGCGGCCGTGACCATCCACAGCTGCGGCGCGAAGCCCAGCGCCGCCAGGAACGGCAGGCTGCACGCCTGAACGACCAGCACCGCCTGAAGCTGGCCCATGCGGCGCACCAGCAGGGGCTGTAGCAGCGCCGTGGCGGCGGTCGCCAGGCTGGTCCAGGCGAACAGGGTGCCCAGGCCCGCGTACGACACGCTGAATTTCCCCTCAATGAACACGTTCAGGAACGGGATGGTCGCGCCCGCGCCCAGACCCACCAGGATGTTCGGCAGGACCAGCCGGGCCATCGTGGCGCGGTCGCGGACGTGGAAGCTGCGCCCGGTGGGTTTCGTCTTGCCCGTGGGTCTGAGCCACAGGACGGGCAGCAGGCCGACGAGTTGCAGTGCGGCGGCGACCAGCAGCGCGGCCCGCAGCGCCCCCAGGGCGTCCGGGGTAGTGCCGGTACTCTGGGCGTACAGGGTGGGGATCTGGCCGCCCAGCAGGTTCCCCAGGAAGCCCGCGCCGGTCATCAGGGCGTTCTGCACGCTGAACAGCGTGACGCGGCTGCGCTCATCACTGTTGTTCGCCATGAACGGCGACGCGGCCACCATGCTCAGCGCCCCGCCCGCCCCCTGGATGACCGCGCCCACGATGACCAGCAGCGGGCCGCCCGCCAGGACCAGCAGACCCAGGCCCAGAAGGTTTAGCGCCGCGCCGACCTTCAGGGCGTGCGCGTTGCTGATGCGCCGCGCGACCGCCACCGCCGGGAGGCTCAGGCATGCCAGGGTGATGGCGGGCAGCGCGTTCAGGACGCCCTGCCACTCGGCACCCAGGCCCAGCGCGCGCAGGTAGAAGTTGAGGAACAGTGCCGTGAACGCCTGCGACAGCCCGAACGTGAACACCGACGACAGGTACAGCCACACCTGCCGCGAGAACCGCCACGTCTGCCCCCGCTGCGGCCTCAGGTCACCGCCGCTCACACCACGCCCACTTTCGGGCAGAAAGTCGCCATGACGCACGCCTCACACGCGGGCCGCCGGGCTGCGCAGACCCGCCGGCCATGCAGGATCAGCGCGTGATGCAGGAACACCCACCGTTCACGCGGAAACAGCCGCTGAAGGTCCACCTCGACCTTGTCGGGGTTCGTCTGGGTACTCAGACCCAGGCGGCGCGCCAGCCGCCCCACGTGGGTGTCCACCGCAATCGCCGGGTACCCGAACGCGTTCGACAGGACCACGTTTGCCGTCTTGCGGCCCGCGCCGGACAGCGCCACCACCGCCTCAAAGTCGTTCGGCACTTCCCCCGCGTGCCGCTCGACCAGCAGACGCGCCAGCGCCGCCAGGTTGCGGGCCTTGGCGCGGTACAACCCGATCCGGCGGATCAGCGGCTCGATGTCCTCCGCCTCCGCGCGGCTCATGGCGTGCGCGTCCGGGTACGCCTCGAACAGCGCGGGCGTCGCGGCGTTCACGCTCACGTCCGTCGCCTGGGCGCTCAGCACCGTCGCCACCAGCAACTCGAACGGCGTGCGGAACTCCAGTTCCGTCCGCGCGTCCGGATACAGCGCCTCCAGCGCCTGAAGGACCTGCGGCGCCCGCACCCGCGCGCCCGGGGGCAACCGCGCCCCACTCTTCTTCTTCTCCGTCACCACGCCACGCTACACCCCCCTCACGCGGCACGTCCGCGCGCCTGGGACACCGGCAACCCCCACCCGGCAACCCGCGTACCTGGACACATGAGACTCGTCGCGATTCTTCTGGGCATCCTCGCCGCCATCGGCCTGCTGCTGGGCCTGCTCCCGCTGCTGGGCTGGCTGAACTGGCTGATCGTCCTGCCCCCCGCCGTGCTCGGCCTGATCCTCGCCGTCATCGCCAGAGACCGGGGCGCGACCACCCTGAACGTCGCCGTGCTCGCCCTCGCCGCACTGCGCCTGTTCCTGGGCGGCGGCGTCCTGTAAGCCAATTCCCCCACCCCTTCACCCTTGCACGATCCCGGGGTGGGTGCTACTCTGCACAGGCCCGCGTGAACAGCGCGAGAACGGGTCCTTAGCTCAGTTGGTAGAGCGGCGGTCTCCAAAACCGTAGGTCGTGGGTTCAAGTCCTACAGGGCCCGCCACGAAAAACCCCCGCCCAGCGCGGGGGTTTTGCATATGAGTTACCTGGCGATTCGTCCAGTTTGACGTCGCCGGTGTAGTAGCGGTGTAGTAGCGCGTCAGTTCAGCGCGAAAGACGCCGCGGGCGGCGCTGGCGGTACGGTGTCGAAGAGATCCACCACGGTCGCTCGCCGCTCGTTGTCCAGCACATGACGGTACACATCAAGCGTGATCGACACCCGCGCGTGACCCAGCACTTTAGACACCACTTCTGCCGGGACGCCCCGACGCAGGGCCAGCGTGGCATAGGTGTGGCGCAGGTCATGCGGTGAGATGTCAGGGAGCTTCTGTCCACCCTGAACTGCAGCGACTAGGGCTTGCCTCTTCACTCGTGGGACGCCCCTCCACACGTCGCCTTCCAGGCGGGCAGGGTCAGACCACAGGACCACGCTTTCCACCGCCCTCTTGAGGTTGTCCGGATGGGTCCAGTCACCCAATGCCGTGGCGAAGACGGCGCCGGTGTTCATCCACGCTGTCCCTGCTTCACGCCGTGCGACGGCCTGTGCGAGTTGATGGTCCCGTAGGACGGTGACCAGTGAAGGTGGCAGGTGGACATCGCGGCGGGAGTTGATGGTTTTCGGACTGCCTGTCTCGATCCCACTGATGCCCATCACCCGTGCTTGCCGGATCCGGAGGACGCTCCGTTCGAGATCCACGTCATCCCAGGTGAGCCCCATGACTTCACCTCGCCGGAGACCCACACTGACGGCCGTGAAGACAGCGGGCCACAGGCGGCACATCCCGGCAGCGTGCAGCGCGGTACCCACCGTGTGCAGCCGGGCGGCCTGATCGAAGTCCAGGGGCTCGCCGGCTGATTCATGTCTGGGCGCCTTGACGCGCTTCACGCCTTCTAGGGGATTGACGTAGATGATCTGGTCCGTGACCGCCTCCCGGAATACTGATCGGAGCCGGGTCAGGACATGCGCCTGGGTGCGCGTCGACATGGTGTTGCCGCGGCGCATCTCTCTGCGGGAGAGGCGGACCGTCAGGTCTTTCAGGTGGTGCGGCCGGACGTCCTGAAGCCGCATGCTGCCGATGTGCTCCAGGGCGTAGTCCAGTTCCTCCCCGTATCGTTTGGCGGTCCGTGGGCTGACCTCCAGTTGCCGGTTCTTCCAGCGTTCGGCGTATTCGGCGACCGTCACTTTTTCCGGGGCACCAATCAGGCCTCGTGAGAAATCGGCCTGGGCCTTGTTCATGGCATCATGCGCCGCTTTCTTGGTCGCTGCCCGGCCAGAGCGAGTGATGCGGCTGCCGTCGGTGCGGTAGCCCAGCGTGACCTGCCACCGGTATCCGTCCCCGTCCTTCCAGACGGTGCCCTGGCCGTTGCCACGTCCCTTGGTCTTCCTGGGTGCCGTCATCGTTGATCCTCCGTTGTTGAGCTGGTGATCAGGTCGAGTTGTAGGGCGTCGAGGATGCGCTGCCAGTTGTCGGGAACCTGCCCGCTCGTGCCGCTCAGGAGGCGAGTGACATTGGGGCGCTGGAGGCCCGTGAGATCGGCCAGCTGCTGCTGCGTGATGCCTCGCTCTTTCATGATGTCCCGGACTTGCTGGCGTATATGATCATTCACCCATCAAGGGTATCACTAATTGATACTATCGGGATTGAGCACACCTATCGTGACATCACTGTGCCCAGCCCGACTGAGCCGCCTCCAGATCTCGAACCTGCCGCTGTGGCTCCACACCGATGGCGTGTAGAGCAGCGCAGGCCAGAACAAACTGACCCAGATCAGACACCATGCCAGAAGGTAGGAAGCCGGGTCGACTGAGCTGATTGGCTACCGCAGCCCGCACAATGCGGTGTAAGGGTGGCGGCAGGTTGCAACACGTGGAGGTGGCTTGGCGTCGAAGTTCGCTCAGAAGTTCCCCTTTCAGTGCTCCGATGCGCTGGGACAACTCCGGCGTCATGCTCCCAGCCGGGAATTCCGCATGGAGCTGGTCGCCTAAAACCGTCAGGGTGATCCCCCGCTGGTTGAGTTCCAGCAGCAGTTCGCGCGCTACCACGTCTGGGACTCAATGTCCGGACGACCGCTCGGCTCAACCTCGTTGCCGCTCTGTGACAGTCCGTAGAGGCCATGGCTCAGTCGCTGAATCTGCCCAGACTCCACCAGGAATTTCAGGGCGCGGTCAACTGTGCTTCCCGATCCCAGCTCATGACGTGACCGAGCACCTGACTGCAGGGCGCCAAGGATGGCCTGTCGCGCCTGACCCGTCCGGTCGAGTCCCTCCTTTTGATCTGGTCGTATCCGTGCGCCAGCCTCTCCTAGAGCGGTGAGCGTCAGTTGATGCAGCCGGCCTCCAGCAGTCTGGAAATCCAGCCTAGTGCGAAATGGCCTGAATGGAGCCGCATTGCTTTTGTCGACACTCCAGCGCGTCACGACATGGTCTTCGTATGACTCGCTTTCCAAAGCTACCGAGACGCGCGCCCAGGCCCGCTTCTGCTGACTACCTATCGGCGTTGGAACCCCATTGCCTGTTGCGGCGGCTTTGGTGGCATGGTCAATAACCAGGACAGCGGCACCTGCAGTTCGGGCAGGATTCAATCCTGCCCGGAGGGCGAGTGCGACATCCTGACCACTGTTCGTGTCCCCCATCATCATCTGCCCTAAGGAGTCGCAGATTACGAGGTCAATGCTGTGCTCTCTGACCGTACAGGCGATGTCAGGCCCGAGTGCCTCCAGGGATTGCAGAGTGTCCTCCCCAGGCAAGATGCACGCCTCCGTGTTGGGGCTATAGCACTTGAGCTGTGAGTGCAGGTCCTCCCGGCCAATACCGCGAAATGCGGCTTTGAACAGGTCCATGTTCCACTCTATGGAGCCGTCGAAATCCAAGTACAGGACACGTAAACCGCGCTCAATGGTGGGCAGCTCTGCGAAAGGCACACCCGCAACCAGACAAGCGGCCAAGTGCGCTGCGTGGGCAGTCTTACTGACCCCTGGTTGCCCGAACAGGATGGTGCCTGCGCCACGTGCTAAGAACCTCTCCACCAGCCACTCCACAGGTTGCACAGGGAGCGATGTACTGAAGTCGAAGAGGGGAAGACTCCGGGGTTCGCGCTTTAAAGTCACCTGCGCCTCCCAGCACGCCGGAGCTTCGCCTGGTACTTCTGCCAGGCAGAGATCGCCAACTCGTGCGGCCCCACCACGTCAAACCCCTGGCCGTGGTGTGGTGGTGTACCGCGAGGCGGATGCATCTCATCCGCTGTCGACGGGCTGTACAGGACTGCTGCCTGCAGCAGGTGCCGTAACTGAGTGCGAAGGTGCCCCAGGCCACCCATTCCAGCCAAGTCGCAGAAATCGCCGGATTGGAGGTGCGGCAAGATCCACACTTGCCGCGCCCCAGCAGCGGTCATCAGACGGGCAAGCCGTGCCACACATGCGCGCCCCGCGTCATCCGCATCCGCGTACAGGTAGACGTCACGCCCAGCACAACCTTCCAGATGGGGGAGACCATTAGCGCCCGCCAGTCCCTGAACGTCCAGGCGGCTCCCTGACTCGCTCAAGGCGCGCGCAGCGACTGCTGCGTTCAATTCACCCTCAACGATCAGGATCCGTTTCGCTGTGCCGTACTGAGGTGAGCACCAGGCGGGAGCACCATGTCCACTCAAACGGTAGACGTACCGCCCGAGGCCAGGCAGTTCCAGCAGGTTGCGGACCTTGAGTCCCCATGGGCGGCCGTCTGGGCCATTCAGGAAGAACGCCAGGGCACCCTCGCGAGCAAGCGGGCGACCGTCGGCCATCCAGTAGTCGCGGCGCAACTGACCGACCTGAAGATCAGGCCAGCCCAGCAATCCACGCCGGTCTAATTCTTGTGCCGCGGGTGATTCGCTGGTCAGAGGTGCCAGCAGCGCAGTAGCACGCCGCAGCTCCGTCGGACTCAGGGGGTGCAGTCGGTTGCTCACATGTTCTGGGGGCTTCGTCGCAGACGTTGAAGATGGCCGCGGCGCGGGGAAGGGCGATGACATGCTGGCAGCCTGTGCCAGCAAAGAGAAGGCCTCTTGTGGAGGGAGACCGAAGGCCAGCAGCAGCGCGTACGCGTCTCCTCCCGCGGCATCTCCGCTATGGCGTTTCCACCGCCAGCGTCCCCCGGTCTGGCGGTACACGCTGAAGCTCGGATGCCTTTCCTCATACCCTGGCCGCGGGTCACAGATCACGCCTCCTCGGTCCGCGTTCAAGCCCCTTATTGCATCTGGTCCACAGAGGGAGGCGATCAACGTGGGTAGATGCACCACGTTCAACAGGTCGGGCAGGCTCATCCCTGAACCTCCGGCGCTTTGGTGTGTCCCCACATCAGTTCAACCTCAGATGCGGTTGGCCCTGTAACCACAGCTGCAAGCTCTCCGGCGTGTGCTTCCGCGCTATGTGCCACAGATCGACCCGCTCAACTGTCGCGCGGTTGACGAGGAAATCGAAGTCTGCGCGACGGACCAACAGGTAGGCGCCCCGACCACGGCGTCCCACCTGGACATGCGGCAGGAGGCGAACGAGCCGGGTGGCCAGGTCACGCCCCAACCCGTACTCCGAGCGCAGATCACCAATGGACAGCAACTCGCTACTCATCCTGCCCCCCCGCCTGCCGGTGAAGGAAGCTCTGCACTGCCTCTCTGGGAACCAGCCACTTACGGCCAAACTTCTGTGACGCCAGCTCTCCGGTTGTCAGGAGCTTGATCACGCTGTTTCTGGATAGATTCAGCGAGGTCATGACCTCCTGCACGGTGTACACGAGCGGGGCAATTTTAGGACTCGAGTCCTGTTTTCTTCTGGGCATAGTGAGCCCTCCTCCCAGCCTGCGGGCTGGGTCGGTTTGGTGAAGGCCTGCCAGAAGAAGAGGACTGCTAAGCTGCAGATCCCCTGTGTCTTCTGGTGCAGGCGGTCAAAAGGAGGGGTCGCACATGATTGGCGTCGCGTCGACCCTTCCTTGCGTTTTGATCCTCTTTCTCGCTTCTCCGTGCCCTCCATCGCACTGATCGGGATCATGACATGAGAGCTGCCAAACTTCTACTCAATACCCCTGTCACGTGGAGGTGACAGGGGTTCTTTTAGTCAAATCGATCTGTCACGCTGGGGTGACAAAAATTAAATAACTTATGTCTGGCGATGCTATGAAATACTAACGTAATCTAGGCTATCCTGTATTTTTGTCACGTGGAAGTGACAGTCGGAACTGAATGATTGGTGCAGGATTAGTAAAGACACTGCATGTCAGTTGAATTTTGTCGGGGTCAAGTGATTCTGGTTAAATTCCTTCAGTGGTGCGGCGGCAATCACTTTCTCTTCGTGGGCGCCGCAAGCTTGCTCAAGCGCTGTGACGGTTCGGTCAAGTTCTGCGAAGAGTGCCTGAAGACGCGGTCGCCCCTGTGCGCCGGGTGCGTGGCGATACGCGCTAACGAGCAGGCGGTAGTACTGCAAAGTTCCCTCCTGCCCTGCACTGAAGCGTTCAAAGAATGCCACGCGGCTCTCTGGACTGTCCCCAAACGCCAGGACGTCCGCGAGGATCGCGCGGGCATTGTGTAGCTTGTCCGACGCACTCACCAGCAGCGACGCCGCACCCTCGACATGCTCGGTGTCAATCAACCTGCGGAGATACGCAATCTTGCGTTCTGACCAAGGCGCCTTCTTCCCTTCGACCAGTGCCGTTTCCTCGGTCGCGCCGGACACCAATTTCTCGACCTGTTCACCGAACTCCTGCCGGATCACGCGGCGTAATTCCTCTCTGGTCTCCCCGCGCCTTGCCACGTCGGTCTGGATGTTCTCCGGGCCGTCCTCCAGCGCGTCATGTAACAGCGCAGCGATGGCCTCATCCTCAGACGCACCAAATTCCAGGGCGATGGACGCGACGCCCAGCAGGTGGGAGAGGTACGGCACGGTGGCCGTCTCGTCTTTCGGTACCTTGCGGTACTGCCCGGCATGCCAGTGGTGCGCCCGCTCCAGGGCGTGCAGGAAACGGCCGGTCAGGGGGAAGTCGCTCATGCGGCCATCCTACAGATCGCTGAGTCTTCTTAAGCCATAGAGCCCATCAGCCTGCATTCCATTCACAGACAGCGGCAGATTCTGGTTGTCAGCCCTGAAGCGTGCCCAGTCCATCACTTGGCACCATCAATCAAGGCCGCACCAGATAACGCTCGTGTGCCTCTGAGAGTGTGGTCAATCTCAGGAGGGAGATCAGGGACGACGAATCACGGTCGTACCGGATGAGCCATTGACCTTGACGTTGATCCAGGTGCAGCCCGACACGGTACTGCAGTTGAGGAATCGGGTGGTCGGCTTCAACGCGTTGCATGGCCTCACTCAAGAGCATCTGATCGTGCTCCGGTGGGAGCAGGCGACCGTCTGCGCTGTAGCTGTAACCCATCAGCAGCATCGCCTGATCCACCACGGCGTCAATGTCCTTGACCCGAATGTCCAGTTGAACGGTGGCCGCCGTGGCCGTCTGCTCAAGCGTCTCGACCTGGAACTGGTAGTTCTCGGGATCGTAGGCGTGGCTCTGGGCCAGTGCGGCGGCAGCCGCTGCATTCATCTTCCCCCAGAATGTTTCCAGAGGTGAGCCGCGGCTGGAGTCCATGCCCCCCAACCGGCCGATGGTATTGATGTCGTTGGCGATGAGCGCCTGCGCGTACTGCTGGGCCACCTGTGCAGGCTGATGCATCCCTGTCCTCCCGCTCGAATAGAACGCCAGTGCCCCGCATAGACTCAGCACGAGGGCGCAAGGCAGCAGGACTCCGAGGCGCATCTCAGGGCCTCCTGCTCAATGCCACGTTCACCTGCTGGCGGGTCGAAGCGGGCAGTGTTCCCTGAATACTGCGAATGGCGAATGAGCTTCCCGGATTCATTCGGTCGGCACTCGTGGTGATCAAGAGGCGGTCCTACCTGACCAGATAGGTCTCATTGGCATCCAGGAGGTCACCTCGACGAATCACCCCCACAAGGGCCACCGTCTTGGGATCTTGTGGGTCCAGAATCCATCGGCCATCCTGCTGAACGGTTCGCACAGAGAGTCTGTAATGGAACGGCTTGATATTGGGATCTTCTCTGGCCCGCCGTTCAGCTTCATCAACGTCCATCTTTGGTTCTTCAGGAGCGACGAGCATTCCAGCAGCGTCCGTCGTGAAGCCCAACAGTTCATCCGTGCGGTGCGCAATGGCACTGTAGTTGGGGCGGTAGAGGTCAACTTGAATGTTGACGCCATTGTCGGTGGTGTCTGTTTCCAGGGTGTTCCATCGATAGTCAGTTAACTGCTGCGCCTGTCCCTGCCAGTACTGTTGCAACTGGTCGCCCAGCAACTTTCCGAACACCTGACTCATAGGCGTTCCATTCTCGGAATTCAGTCCAAGAAGGCGACCCATAGCATTGACGTCTTCTTCAATGGTTGCCGTGATAAAATTGTCTACCACCGTAGCTGGTTTTAACACGGCTTCCCGGCCATTCATCGCAATTCCCATGTAAGCTCCTGCTGCCAGAATCAGGGCAGTTGCGGGGATTAAGGTGGCTGCCCGTTTCATCGATACATCGCCGCCGGCACGTTCTTGCGTTTGAGAAGGGTGGAAACCTGCTCCTTCACCGAGTCGGGCAGCGAGGCGTAAATTCTCTGAGCGCTTCTGCGGTTGAGGTCATTGTCCCCGGCCTCGTACCACTTCTCAATCTGGTTGGTGGCGTTCATAACCCCGAGAGTCTCGTAATAATTGCCGTTAATCAGCATGGTCTCTGCGCGTAAACGCTGATTTTTGTCTTCCAAAGTGCTGATGAGTGTCTGTGCATCCACCATATTGACCAACAGGTGCAGATCGCCTTTTGCGAAAGAGGCCCTGAGAATGCTGACGATGAGAACGTCGTCTTTCCCGGAAGCCACAGGGATGGCACCTATGACTGGCACTGGCATGGGCTGTATCCGCATTGCTGGATTCTTGATCAGTGTCAGGAGAATCTCGGCCCGGTCGTATACGGAAGTTTTAGCGGCAGCCGCTGGATTGTTGAACGTCTTCTGCCACTGGGCGACCTGACTTTCAAAAGTGTCCAGTTGACTGCCAATGGCCCCCTCTGCGCCGCGCACAATACGGTTCCCCCAGGTGGCGTTGATGCCCTCCATGCTGGGTCGCATCCTCGCCGGCTGAATCTGGCTCAGGGGCGCGATGTTCTGCCCAGGGACATTCCCTGCCACGTTGCCGACCAATCGACCATCCCGCAGTGTGTACGGGTTTGGCGGCACCTTCCCCTGAGCGACCATCATTTCCATGCGTCGCCAAGTCTCCAGTCGCTCTGCCGACATGTCCGCGCCCAGCAGGTGCCGCATGGCCCCTGAAGTCCAGTTGAGATAGGACATCGCGTCTATGGCCTTCGCTGCGCCGCCCACTTTGTCTGGGAGGAGCTTTTTCATGTCTGCAAACATGCTTCGAGAGGCATTGTCGAATACACCGCCCATGCGGAAAAAATCTGCGCGGAAGTCGGATGGTTGGGCGCCATACGCCTTCTGGTAGCTCTGGGCGACCCATGACTCCGCGCGCGGAAGATCGAACCGGATGTGGGCGAGCATGGCTGACACCAGAGAAAAGACAGAATTGGGCAGTTGGGTCACCTGGTTTGCGCCCTGCATCCGCAGTGCGGTATCGAAGGACGCTTTCCAGTGAGGCTCAACCTTGTTCTTGATCGCCGTCAGATTGTCGGCGTAGAGCTTGTCGAAGTACAGCACGCACTGCATGACGTACGACGGGTAGTCATACGTTTTCTGCTCAGCGAACAGAATTTCGTTCTCCGTGACGTGACTATACACGCGCGCAAACCAGTACCGATAATCCCGCACTCCGGTTCTATCTGGCTTGAGCATGGTAGCGGCCCGTTGCCGTTGTCCGGTCAGCAATTGGCGGGCACCTGCAAGTAACACGCGGTACTTCTGCTCGTCCTCCACCACGTTGGGGTTTGGGGGATTGGCCTCGTCGCGAACGGGAGGATGGCCGCGCAGCTTGCCACTCTGCCGCCATTTGCTGGCAGTGGCAGGCGCCGCAGCCTTTCGTTGCACGACGTTGGGTGTTGTCCTGCTGAGAGAAGTCTGGAGCCGTGCGGGTGCTGAGCCTGAGGACCTGGGCAGGGTGCGGCTGAGTCGGGCACCCATGTTCCTGGCTTCGCTTTCCAGTCCGGCGTCGGGGTCGATGCCCCGCCCGACACGGCCCTGGCTCTGCTGGACCGTGTGCGTCACCTCATGCGCCAGCAACTCCAGTCCAGTCTGCGTGTTTGGGTTGAATCGCCCTGCCCGGAAAAAGATGTCCGTCCCTGTCGTGAACGCCACCGCATTCACGCCCTGGGCCAGCCGGTCCGCCTCGGTGTCGTCGTGAATCCGCACGCGGCTCAGGTCGTGATTCAGTCCCTGCTCCAGGTGCCGCTGGATCCCCTCCGGGAGGGGATTCCCTGCGCCCCTCCGGGCCTGGATGCGCTGCAACACGGGCTGGGTCGCTTCGGCGTCCAGCTCGGCCAGCTGGCGTTGTAGCGAGGTCAACGCATCGAAGTTCAGGGCTGCCTGCTCCTGCGCCATCTGACGTTGCAACGCTTCGTCTGTTGCCCGTTGGAGGGGCATGCGCTCGGCGGGAGAGACCATGCCGAGCACCACGCGAGACACCGGGGCGCTCAGCGCGTGGCGTTGCAGCGTGGCGAGGTGCTCCCCGTACGTGGCGTACCGGGCCGCTGGTTCGCCCCGATCCATGCGGAACCCCTGCCCCAGGGACTGGGCGACCTGGCGTTGCAGGGTCTGGAACTCCCCGAAGGTGCGGGTATCCAGCCGCTGACCTGCCACGGTCTCGGCGCGGGCGCGCATGACGGTCACCCAGTCGGACGGCGTGACGGGCCGCGCGGGAACCGGAGCCATAACTTCCCGCTGAACGCCCGGCGCCTCACTCAGGGCGGCCACCTGCCGCTGCACCACGTCGCGGGCACTGGAGAGGCGGGCCTCCTCCTGCCGCTGCAACGTCGCCGCGCGCAGCACCGGCTGAACCGCCTGCCCCTGGGCACGCGTGGGCGTGCTCAAGAGGCGCTGCACCGACAACGCCTGCCCGGAGGACTCCTGAGCTGGGCGGTGCAACGCCTCCTGGGCCGCGCGCACCCGGCTGGCCTTCCGCTGAAGCAGATGAACGCGTTCGGACATGACCGGCAGGTTACCCCGCAGCTGACCCGCCGGTGAGCAAAAGTGACCATCCCCGCCCGCCGGCGTCCAGCACGGCGTTACTCCGCCTGCTGGTTGCTCCCTTGTTCTCCTGTCAGGGCCTGCACGTTCGGCAGGCAGCGCCGCAGGGACCAGTCCACGTCACCGGCTTCCAGCGCTTCGGTCTGTACGAACATCAGGTGGTTGCGCAGCATGACGCTCATCCGCACGGCGTCCCGCTCGCGGTGATCACCGCGGAAGTACCACGCCTCTTCCTCCAGCCCATGCCCACGCACCAGGTACACCACGTAGTGCGGGTGAACCTCCTGCCCGTACGAAGTGAGCCGCACGACCCGGTACGGTGCGGTCAGGTGCTCGAACATCATCCACTGAGCCTGCCCAATGGCCTGCACCCGACTGTTGCCCGCACGTCGAACCTCCGCCCGATAACCCTCGTACGCGCGCATCGCGGCGTCCACCGGCAGGATCACGTTAGTCCCAGAGGACACCGGCACCCTCCTCATTCACACTCAGGTCACCCGAGCAGACCGGGCAGCGCCCCTCGAACGGCTCCCACTCGTGATCGGGACTTTCCGGGCAGCGCAGCTTCCGCTGCCGCCAGCTGAACGCCACGCCATCACCCCTGGACGTGTACTTCGGCTCCAGCCACTCCACGTCGTGCAACTCCTGGCAGGTCACGCAACTGATCGTCAGCGTGTAAGCCCGACGCATGCCCGCGTCAGGCCCGCCTGCCACGACCGCCTGATACCCGCACTGCGGGCAGTTGTGTTCCTTCTGATACCCCACGGTGAACCTCCCTGGCCCTGCACCCTAACGGGCACACCGATCAGGCGCACGCGCACCTGCCCGCACGCGTGAAAAAAGCCGCGCGTCCCCGCCCGACGGGGGCACCGCGCGACTCCCAATTTGCCTTACTCCGCGTCGTCGAACAGGCCGACCTGCCGCGCACCCTGCGCCCGCGTCAGCTTCTGCTCTTCCAGTTGCCGCAGGGCGTCCTCGAAACTGCTGGCCTGCGGGATGCCCACTCCGGGCGGGCGACCCCGACCCCTGGGGGCTGCGCTGGCCTCCACCGCTTCAGGCACCGCTGCGGGCTGGCCCGCCGGTTCACTGACCGCCTCGCGCACTTTGGGTGGGCGACCGCGCCGCTTCGGTTCCGCGCCTTCCGCACCCGCCTGCGCGTTCGCTCCGGGTGGGCGTCCCCGGCGTTTCACCTCCGCTCCGTCCCCGATGCCCGCTGCGGTTTTTGCGGGGCGACCCCGACCACGCTTCCCGCCTTCCGCTTCCCGCGCGGCGCGGATGCGCTCCAGCAGCACCGATGCGGGCTCGTCGTTCGGGTCCTGCGGCACCAGTTCCCCCCGGAACGCCTTGGCCAGCAGCGCCGGCGTCATGCGGTCGAAGGACGACAGGGCCGCCGCGTACTTCGCCTCAATACGATCCGCGATAGCAAAGAGAGATTCGACACGACGGACGATTTCAGCTTGCTCAGCAAGAGGAGGAAGCTGAAAAACTGTTCCTCTGATGTCGCCCAAAGTGAGGCCAACTTTCGTAGCTCCTCGCTGAATGTTCTTTAGATGAGCCAAGCCACCATTTGGCGCTGTCAAAAAGTATGCCAAATATCGTGCATTGTTTTCTGGCTTCGGTCGAGCCATACAGATATGCTGGTTAATATACGCCTCGCCAATGTCGTGATCGATATGGGCGATCATTCCCACGTCTGCCGTAATTGAAATCAGAATGTCGTCTACTTGAACTCGTGTGCGTAATCCCTCTGCTCCGCGGGGAGGTTTTACATGTTGGATGTTACGTAAATCAAGGGCTATGTTATGGTGTTCGAGATTCCCAATGCGTAGAAAAATGCTGCCTGATTCTGAATAGTATTCAGCCCATCCTCTTGAACCACTGGTAATAAAACTAAAGACATCATGCCCTGTAGCCTTCTCCCACTCTGCGTCTCCGCCTCCCCGCCATTCCCGCGTCAACTCCCCGCTCACTGCGGCGCTGAGGACGCTCTGGCGGAAGCGTTTCAGGAGCTTCGGTACGCGCTCCAGCCGCTCCCGCCCCGACTCCACACGCGCCAGCAGAGCATCAAGCTTATCGGCAATGCGGACTTGTTCGGGAAGCGGTGGTAGAGGAAGCTCAACAGCCCGAAGCTGCTTCAGGACGAGACGTTTGATTGCTGTTCCAGTCATGTCGCCCGTTAGCCTGCGAAACGTTGCCGGACTGTTCAGCCAGTGCTTCAAGAATCGAGGATCGAGGACGTTGTGGATTGGTTTGATCAGCGCAACGCTGGAGAGCAGCGAAAATGGCTCGGATGTAGAATTGTTCACCGCAATTCCGGTGGTTGCACCATCCTTGATGTAAAGAACATCGCCAAGTTCAACCGGGCAGCGTGCGTAGATTTCACGATGTACATCAGCTGTCACATACGTGACATTGTCTAAGTCAAGACCCCACCTGCGAATGTTCTTGGCGGTGACGTACATGAAGTCGCCCTGTGGACCGTTCGTGGGCGAGAAGTGGGTCCCATCCGTAACGAGAGCGCAGCAATCATTGAGTGTCGTTTCTATCCAACCGGCTGCCGCCGCTTCTATGTCCTCCCCAATCACGCCAGCACCCCAGCCTCTTCCAGCAATTTTTCGTCTTCGCCCAGTTCCAGCAGGATGGCGCGGAGTTCTTCCATTGCGCCTGCCAGTTCCGTCAGGGTTTCCTCGGCCAGCTGGGCGGGTTCGGGCAGGTCGCCCTGCTCGGCGCTGTCGTCTTTCAGCCAGCTGATGTCCAGGCTGTTGCCGCGTTCGGCGATCTGTTCGCGGGTGAAGCGGCGGAAGCGGCCTTCGGGGCCCGTGTCCACGCGGGCGGCCAGGGCGTCGGGGCCGCCGTAGGGGTCGGGGCCGAAGGCGGTTTCGAAGTCGGTGAAGTACTCGCGGGTGAAGGGGGTGCGTTTGCCGAACTGGGGCATGTTGGCGCGCAGGTCGTACACCCAGACTTCTTTGGTGTTGCCTTTGTCGCTGGTGCCGCGCGTGAAGAACAGGACGTTGGTTTTGACGCCCTGCGCGTAGAAGATCCCGGTGGGGAGGCGCAGGATGGTGTGCAGGGTGCATTTGTCCATCAGGTCCGCGCGGATCTGTTTGCCGATGCCGCTTTCGAACAGGACGTTGTCGGGGAGGATGACGGCGGCGCGGCCGTAGGTTTTCAGGGCGCGGTAGATGTGTTGCAGGAACGCGAATTGTTTGTTGCTGGTGACGAAAGTCAGGTCGTCGCGGGTGGGGGTGCCGCCGCCCTTTTTGGTGCCGAACGGGGGGTTGCTGAGGATCAGGGTGGCTTTGGGGAGTTTCTGGTGGTCGCTGCTCAGGGTGTCGCCCAGGCGGATGCCGCTGCGTTCGGGGTCGTTGGCGAGGCCGTGCAGCATGAGGTTCATCAGCGCGAGGCGTTGCGTGTCGGGGACGAGTTCCATGCCGTGGAAGGCGTTCTCGTAGTACGCCCGTTGTTTGGTTTCGGGCCAGGAGTATTCGTCTTCGTGGGTGGTGATGTGGTGGTGTGCGGCGATCAGGAAGCCGCCGGTGCCTGCGGCGGGGTCCTGGATGATGTCGTCGCTGGTGGGTTGCATGACGGTGACGATGCTGTCGATCAGTGGGCGGGGCGTGAAGTACTGCCCGGCCCCTGATTTCTTCTCGTTGGCGTTCTTGGCGAGCAGCCCTTCGTACAGGTCGCCCAGCCCTTCTTCCTTCGCGGAGTACCAGTCGAGCGCGTCGATGTCCGTGACGAGTTTGCTGAGGGTGGCGGGTTTGCGGATGAAGGAGCTGGCGTCGGCGTAGATCATCCGCACGAGGGGCGCGGGGCTCTTGCCGAGGTCCAGCAGCGTCTGCCGGTAGTGGTCCAGCCGGTCGGGTGCGGAGGCGGCCTTCAGGGTGTCCCAGCGGTTCTGCGGGGGGATGTTGATGCCGCCGTCGCGGCCTTCTTCCTGCCCGGTTTCCTTGGCCATCTTCAGGAACAGCAGGTAGGTCAGTTCGGTGACGTACTGGTGGAACGTGACGCCGTCGTCACGCAGGTCGTTGCAGAGGTTCCAGAGTTTCTGGACGATGTCGACAGTGCGGGTCATGAATACCCCAGATTGTGCCGCACGTGGGGGCCGCGCGGATGATGGTCTGCGGCGCAGGTGCGGCGGCGTCCGGGGCGGGTGGGGGGTACGCTGACGCATGCGTGACCTGACGGATGACCGGATTCGGGAGCACCTGGGAGCTTACTTTCAGGTGCCTGTCCCGGCGGAACAGGACCGGGTGTCGTCGTTCGATTACTGCTTCAATCACTTCCAGGCGTTCCGGGAGCGGGGCGAGGCGGCGCGACTGGCATCCCCGGAGGTCCTGGAGCTGGGTTGCCTGCACCTGGGCTTCTACCTGGCCAGCTGGGGCATGATGCGCGGCTCGTCGGAGCTGCTGCAGCGCAGCCTGCGTCACCTCGTGCCGGTGCTGGAGGTGATCGCCGCCACGCCGGATGACCTGTGGACGCTGGACGTCCCGAACTACACCCCGGAGGCCGGGGCGCGGCTCCTGGCACTGGAGGAGCAGATCCGCCGCGCGCTGGGTGGCACGCGGGAGGCGACGCAGACGCTGTCCACGAAGGTCATGCTGGGGGTGTTCGGGAACGTCCCGGCGTTCGACACGAACTTCTGCGCGGGTTCCGGCCTGCGCGTCCTGTCGGCGCGGGCCGTGTCGGACCTGCGAGACTTCCACACGCGACACGCGGGGGCGCTGGCGCAGCCGGTCTACACCCGCGACTTCCTGACCGGGGCGTTCACGGGGCGGCGGTACCCGCAGGCGAAACTGCTCGACATGGTTTTCTTCCTGGAGGGGCTGGGCTGACCAGTCACCTGTTCGGTGGGGCGCTGTTATTTCAGTGGGCCCTTGTCCCAACCGGTGGGGGCGGGGGTCAACTTGAGGGGTTTGACGGGCCCGATCTTCGTGGCGACCCGCTCGTTGCCGCAGTTGCCGGTCAGTTCCTGCCAGGTGTACTTGGGCGTAGGTCCGGGAGTGACGCGGATTAGGGCGCTCGTCCAGCGGCCTCCGGACTCCACGGCACCGCAGTTGTCCTGGTAGGGCTGGGGCAGGCGCTCGTAATTCAGTTGGCCGAGCATACGGCGCACCGGGCCAAGTTCTGCAATGTCCAGCCATCCTTCGGTGTAGCCCTGCCCGGTAAACCCGCCGTCCAGCGCGAGTTCCGTGAATCCGTTGCGGTTGATGTCCTTCAGGGTGTACATCGACGAGTAGTGGTTGACGAAGACATAGTGCGCTGCGACGTTTAGGCCTTCCAGGATCACGAGACCCTGTAGGTTGCCGGGGCGTTGGTAGCACTGCGTGTACAGGTAGGCCATCTGCGGCCGGCCTTTTGCGGTGAATGATCCGGGAGCGGCGCCTTCGATTCGG
The DNA here is from genome assembly GCF_014647435.1 of Deinococcus radiotolerans. Taxonomy (NCBI): domain Bacteria; kingdom Thermotogati; phylum Deinococcota; class Deinococci; order Deinococcales; family Deinococcaceae; genus Deinococcus; species Deinococcus radiotolerans. The sequence goes on from NZ_BMPE01000002.1 coordinate 73,342, forward strand.
AAGTCGTCCGTGCAGTACTCGGCATTGTCTGCCCCCCAGGCGTTCAGGGCCAGCGCTTGTCGGGCGAAGTACTGGACGCGGCCCCGTTCGCTCTCTGTCAGTCGAGGTTCCGGGAATGGAAGACGCGAGTCGTACAGAACCCGTTCTTGTGCCAGGGCCTGCCCGGCAGTCAGAAGGGTCAGGGTCAGCAGGATCCGGGACAGCAGCTTGGGGCGCATGCGTTTCAGCATAGGCAGCGGCACCTGCGCAGGATGCCGCAGGTGCCGCAAGGTGAGGTAGGGGAGTTGTTCAGGCGCGGACGCGGTGAGGCCGGTTCAGCGTGGCAGCAGCTGGGGTGGGGGCAGCCGGGGCAAGCAGGGGTGGGTGTTCTGCCAGGCGAAGTTCCAGTGCGTTGATGGCGGTGCGCATGGCCAGCCCGTTTCCGCGTTCCTGGTTGCTCAGGATTTCGGACACGAGGCTGCGCTGCTCGTCTAGGCGAATCTCGATTTCCTGGTTGAGGCTCTTGTACACGCCGCTGAGGCGTTCGGCGACGATATCCAGGTAGTGCTGGAACTGGCCGTGCAGGTATTTCTCAAATCCGGGGCGGACAATGTCGGCGAATTCGTCGTAGAAGCGGCGCACTTCGTCGTTCTGCATGACGGTGGTGCCCCGGCCGGACGCCAGGGTCACGGACTGCCGGGCTTCGTCGATCCGCTGCTGCATGCGGTCGTCCATGAAGTCCTCGATGCGTTCGCTGATGCGTTGCTGTTCGGACTCGATGATTTCCCGCAGGACACTACGATCCACGCGCAGGCGCGAGCGGATGGCGTCGACCAGTTCGATGGTGTCGTGCCGGAACAGCTCGTGCTCTTTGCTGAGGGTGGCGAGATCCTCCACAAAGGCATCCACGTGCCGTTCGGTGGTCTGCGCCGCCTTCAGCATGGGTTCCTGGAAGCGCTGGATCAGGCTCTCGAATGCGGCAAACGTGCGGTTGGCCACCAGCTGCGAGAAGCGGCTCAGGTACAGCCATCCGCCTTCCCGGCGTTCACGCCAGTGACGGATCAGGTCTTCCTGCTCGAACTGATTGATGATGTCCTGCACGTAGACCGAAATCTGCCGGATGCGGGTGTTCACGAAGTCCTGGTCCAGCTGGTCCAGCATGCGGCTGTTCTCAAGGCGCAGGTCGATTTTGCGGGCGAAGGTTTTCAGGCGAGCTGTCACGAGTTGCTGCGTGTGAATCAGCTCGCTCTCGACCTTTTTTTCCTGCTCCAGATCCTGTTCCAGGCTGCGCTGCTGCTGAATGTACGCCTCGATCTGTTTCAGCAGCAGTGAGATGGCGTCACCAATAGACGCGCGGGCCTCCTGCACGATGTCGGCGTTCTGGAACATCTTCGCGAGCACCTGCTGCAGTTCCGGAATGCCGGAGCGCTGGCGGTTACGGATTTTCTCGTCGACTTCCGTGCCGAGGTCATGCCAGTGCGACGACGTGAAGAAGATGTCCACGTCGCCCAGCATGCGAGTGAAGTACTGCGACTCTTCGGGCGTCAGTTCAGATTTCCGCAGGATTTCATCCAGCGTCTCGTTCAGGGCGCTGCGAATGCGTTCCAGCTCTTCCTGCTTGTGTTCTGCCAGGGTAGGAATGTCTTCGTCATCTTCCTGCGCCTGCCGCACGGCCGCGTCGTAGGTGACGTCGATCTTCGTGATGGCCATCTTGAGGCTGCGCAGCCGTCGTTTGCGGACCTGCGTGATGATGAAGTCCTTGTCGCTCTGGGAGTACGAGCGGCCACTGTGCGTGAGGAACAGGATGGCGTCCACGTCGTTGACTTCCCGTTCCGTGGCCTGCACGCGGTAGGCGTCCGTGTCGTCCAGGCCAGGCGTGTCGATCAGTTCAATGCCTTCGCTGATCAGTGGAATTGGGGCGAAGATCTCGACCCGTTCGACCAGGCAGTGCAGTGGGTCACGGCTGGACACGTACTTTTTCACCTGCGCAGCGAAGGCTTTGCGCTGCTTCCGGTCATTCCAGTCGTCACAGCGCAAGACGATAGGCCGATTCTCGTCCGTGACGTACTCGGCTAGCAGAGCGTCATGATCACGCTCCTGAACTTCCTTTCCTGCCTCTCGCGCCACCTCGTCTCGCTGATGCTGAGAGACGACTTTCTCGTAGAAGCGCTGATACCGCCGTGCCTGCGGATCACTGGGGTCCTCGCTGTGAATGGCCGCCATGCGAGTCCAGGTGGCGCGGGAGAGGAAGTGCACTTCGGCGCGGGCCGCGGTGTCATAGCGGAAGCTGGTGATGGTCGCCGTTTCCGGATTGGTGCTGACACTCGCGAGGTTGCCCAGGTCGCAGACCTTGTTGATGAAACTGGATTTCCCGACTTTGAAGGATCCGACGACGGCCACCCGGTAGTGTTCAGGCAGGCTGGTACGGTCCAGGCTGGCTTCCAGGGCCGCGATCTGCCGCGTGATGAACGGGTCTGGTGTGGGCAGCTGCGCTTGGAAATCCGTGAGGGTGTCGAGAATGTACGCGGCGTGGTTCCGCTGTGCGCGGAGATCCTGAATAGGGTTGAGGTGCGGGTCGGGCAGAGTAGTGCGGGTCGTCATTCAGGAACTCCGGAGGTGCACGAACAGGGAGTGAGGCTCAGGCGGAGGCGGTCCAGACGTCCTGCTGGAACTCGGTCAGCAGGTCAGGTAGCTGCCCGCCGAACACAGCTGTGCTGAGGCGGTCGAATCCGCCCAGTTCCTTGCGGACTGGGTTGGTGGGCTGGTCGAGCAGGTCACGGTCCAGGTACCCGTTCGCTTTGAGTTGCGCGGCGAGGCGCTGCAGCCACTTCTGTTGCGGGGGCGTCCAAGTTTTCGTGCCGAGCAGCCGGGCGAGTGCGGCGTCCACCCGCGCGTCGAAGGGTTGCGGCGATTCGTTCAGCGCGGCGGCCCGGATGAATCCGATGATGCTGGCGGCAGCGTCGACGTTCTTCACGTTGGCGTAGGCGCGTTGCAGGTTCACTTCGCTGAAGCCCTGCGCGTCCAGTTGCCGTTTCAGGTCCAACAGGTCGGTGCGGGTCAGGTCGGCGGGTCTCGTCAGGACGGTGCTCAGCGCGGGCAGCAGATCCTGGTTTTTCTGCACCAGCTGCTCGAAGGCACTCAGGTAGTCCTCGGCGCGACGACCACCGGGGAATTCGGACTGCACGTACATCACCTGGTCGGCATGCTCGCTGATGTAGATGGGCTGCCCGCCGCTGGTGCGGCCGGTGTCCAGCAGCGTCAGCATGGGGGCGTGCTGCGTGATCAGGTCGGCGGCCTCGTCGGGTGTGGCCTGCCGGAGCACCTGAATGAACGCTTCGGGCTTGTGGCCGGTCTCTCCTTCGAAGGTGTCGCGGGCGGCGTCGGTCAGGCGTCCTTTGACCCGCTGGAGTTTCGCGACCAGTTCATCCCGGAGCAGGGCGCGGGCCTCGGTGGTCGGGGCGGCCTGGAGATCCTCCCCGAGGCTCACGAAGCTGCGTTTGGGCTGCTGCACGACGGCGGGCATCGTGATGAAGTCCTGAATGGCCTCGTAGGCGCGGACGGCGTCGTAGATGCGGAACACGGTCTTGTCGATCTCGTCGCAGCGGCGCGTGGCGCGGCCCAGCATCTGCTCGAACAGGATGCGGCTGCTGACGCGACGCAGGAACACCAGCGTGCTGATCGCCGGGACGTCCACGCCGGTGGTCAGCAGGTCCACGGTGACGGCAATCGCTGGACTCGACTCGTTCCGGAATCGCCGCGTGAGCTGCAGGGGCTGATCGCTCGCGCCCGTGATCTTCATGACCGCTCCGTCGTCCAGTTCCCCGTACTTCGCCCGCAGAGCTTCCCGGAGAAGATCGACGACCTCGTCGGCGTGGCGGTCGTTCACGCAGAACACCAGGGTCTTGTCCGGTCCGAAGGGATTCAGGTGCTCGGCCAGGAAGGCGCACACGGCCTGGTTGAAGCCCTTGGCGATCACCCGCCGGTTGAAGTCCTCAATCTCCAGGCCCACGTCGTCAGGAGCTTCGAACAGCACGACTTCATCCGCGCCGGGCGTGTACGTGGGGATCTGCTCGCCCTGTTTGAAGCGAATGCCCGTCATGGACAGTTCCGTCTCGATCAGCGTCGGAGGCTCGTGATCGATCAACACGCCGTCCAGTACTGCCTGCCGGTACGTGTAGGCGTACACGGGCTTGCCGAAAATCTCGGTGGTGTGTAGAGCGGGCGTGGCGGTCAGGGCAACCTTGACTGCGTCGAAGTACTCGATCACCTGCCGGTACTTGCTGACGTACTCGTTCTCGTTGCGCCAGCCGAGTTCGGCGTCGGCCAGTTCACGGTCCAGCGTGTAGCCACGGTGCGCCTCGTCCACCACGATCAGGTCGTACGTCCCCACTGCCGGTGGGGCGTCACCCGTGACGCGCCGCACGAGCCCCTGGACGGTCGTGACATGCACGTTCGTGTCCGTGTCAATGTCTCCGTCGCCCATCGCGGTCAGGCCGAACGTCTCGGCGAATGTGCGCGTGCCTTCCAGGCGGGTGGTCTTGAAGTCGTTGCTGGCCTGCTCGCCCAGCGTCTCGCGGTCCACGAGGAACAGCACGCGCCGGAACCGACCTGCTTTCAACAGGCGGTAAATCAGGGCGATGGCCGTCTTGGTCTTACCAGTGCCAGTAGCCATGGCCAGCAGCAGTTCACGCTGACCGGCGGCAATCCCAGCTTCGACCGCCTGAATCGCGGTCTTCTGGTAGAGCCGCAGGCTCAACTCGTACTCCATCGGCTCGGACTTCAGGCGTTCATCGGCGGCGGCGGTGTCCTGATGCAGCAGGGCCAGCAGATCCTGTGGGGTATGCCAGCCGGGCAGCGGATGGGACGGATTCACGGGGCGGCGCGCATCCCGGAACCAGATGCCACTCTCGGTTCTCAGCTGCGCCAGGTAGGGGCGGCCGTTCGTCGCGAACAGGAAGGGCACCCGGTATTCGCCCCACGGTCCATGCGGGTAATCGAGATCGGGGACGCTGGCCAGGTTGAAGTGACGGCTATAGCGCGCCGCCTGCTCCAGACTGCTCATCACACTCTTTTTTTTGTGTTTGGCCTCGACGACGGCCACAAGCGTCAGCCCGGCGAACAGGGCGTAATCCGCTCGCTCCTTGTCTCCGACCGGCCACTCGGCGATGGCCAGATTCCGCCCCTTCGTTGGGCGGGTGCCCTTGGCGTACCGCAACTGCACGCTGTCTGTTTCCCAGCCGGCGGCGCGAAGCTGCGCGTCGATCAGCTCTCGGGTTTCTTCCTCGCTGAGATGAATGCGCGCCGCGGCCTGATTGGCAGCGGTGGCAATCCCAGACGTGTCTTTCGGCGCCTGCGACTGCGCGTCCTTCAGTCGGCGCTCGGCATCGGCCCGCGCTTGCTCAGCTTCAGCCAGCAGGGTGCGCAGGCGTTCCGCATCCTCGCGTTGCGGCGGATCAATGAAATCGCCGCACGTGTAGGTGGCGTCGTGGAAGGTCCGGATCAGCCATACCCCGACAATCCAGCCAAATTTCAGGTGGCTCAGTGCCTGCTGCTTCTCGCCCGTGAAGGCGTGGTTGGCTTCGTTTCCCGCCCGGCGAAGTTCGGTCAGGAGTTGCCACACCTCGCGGGGCAGCACGCCTTCCCGCTGCAGTCGGGCCAGACGAGCCACCTGGGTCTCGTCCTCGTCGAGCAGATGACCGGACCGCGCGGCTATAACCCGCGCCAGTAGCTCGCCGTACTGGCGCAATTTCAGGAGGGCGGTGTTGGGATCCTGGACCGCATACCGTTCTGCCAGCGTGCCGAGCTGAGCCAGCAGTGGTTCAACTCGGCTGAGATCTTCGAAGTTGGAAGGTGGACTGCTGGGCATGCGAACTCCAGGTGCATCAACGAGAGGGAGGAATCAGTTGATGTCAACCTACCGCACTGCCTTCTGATTCACTGCCGAATTTGCAGGATGTCCCCCACCTGGTAGGGCACACCCGTCAGGTGGTGCAGTCCAGCCAGGAGGCGCGTCAGGGTGCCCTTCGCGATTGCGTCTGTGCGGTCGTGGTACAGGGCGCTGATGGTGGCAGGGCGGAGGCCACTGGCCTGAGCCAGTGCAGTCTGTGTCAGGCGGTGCCGTCCCATGAGCTCGCTCAGGCAGCAGATCACGTGTCCGGGCGGTGGCGGCGTTGTGATCTGATTCTGGGGCTGTGGAATGGTGTGGCGTGGGGGAAGCTCCATACGCCGCAGCGTAGGAACCGGCGCGGGGTGAGTGGCCCAGCGAAGCCCGTTTGCGTCATGGTCAGAAGGGGTGATGCCCTTCAGCAGGGTGCTCTGGAAGAGGTACGAAGGAGGAAAGCCATAGTCATCCCCACGGGGATGAGGTCAGGGGGTCATCCCCGCTACAGCTGTGGCTGGATTTTTGACGTCTGGGAGAATGCGCGGCGGTTGGGGATGAGAGTGAGGGGCACTCACGATGGATCTGCTGCGTAACGGGCGGAAAAGAGAGGGGGTGGCCTGTGAGTAAAAAATTTCGTGGGACCGTCATTTTTCATTGACTGGCAGGGGATTATCGGGGTTCTGTTCCGGTGTAGTAGCAGTGTAGTAGGGCTGAAAAACCACTCAGAACCCGGTAGGGGCACCCAGTCGCGGGAAGGAGTTTTTCGGCGTCCTGGCGGGCATCGAATAAAACTGTGTAGTTGTGTCCAGGAGCGCTTAGAGATGCCGCTGCGCCCTCCAAAACCGTAGGTCGTGGGTTCAAGTCCTACAGGGCCCGCCACGAAAAACCCCCTCCGCATGAGGGGGTCTTTTTTTTGCTGCACTCTCCACACCAGGAGGCGCTTCATTACGGCGAGCCCTGAGAGACGTGCCCTTCAGCGCTGCGGGCCTGTCCGTGAGCGCCGCGTCGTGATTCACCAACAGCGCCCCCACTGCGGCTTCAGTACAGGTCACTCAGGACTCGCCAGGACCCAGGTGGCGCCTGCTGAACTCTCGGAGGGGCCTGTAGTTCAGCACGTCTCGTTGATGTACGCCGCAGGCGAACTCCAACGCAGTGACAGTCCGGTCGAGTTCGGTAAACAGGGCGTGCAGCCGCACCTGCCCGTGTCCCCCCGGCGCGCGGTTGTACGCCCAGACGAGCAGGCGGTAGTACTGCAACGTGCCCTCCTGCTCGGCGTTGAAGCGATCAAAGAACGCCACGCGACTCTCTGGGCTGTCCCCGAACGCCAGGACATCCGCGAGGATCGCGCGGGCATTGTGCAGCTTGTCAGACGCACTCACCAGCAATGAAGCGGCACTTTCAGGCTTTTCAGTGCGAATCAGTTTCCGCAGGTACGCCATTTTCCGTTCAGACCAGGGTGCCTTCTTCCCCGCGATCAGCCCCGTCTCCTCGGTCGCGCCGGACACCAGCGCCTCAACCTGTTCACCGAACTCCTGCCGGATCACGCGGCGGAGTTCCTCCCGGGTCTCCGCACGGCGCGCCACGTCAGCCTGGATGTTCTCTGGCCCGTCCTCCAACGCGTCATGCAGCAGTGCCGCGATGGCCTCATCCTCGGACGCGCCAAATTCCAGGGCGACGGACGCAACGCCCAGCAGGTGCGAGAGATAAGGGACGGTCGCCGTCTCGCCCATCGGCACCTTGCGGTACTGCCCGGCATGCCAGCGGTGCGCCCGTTCCAGGGCGTGCAGGAAACGATCCGTCAGGGGAAAGTCGCTCATGCGGTCATCCTACTGATCACTGCTCTCTTCGGAGCGCAGCGCCCATCAGCCATCTGTCTTGCCGAAAGCATCAGATTCTGGAGGTCATCCCTGGAGCTACGCGCACCCGGCTGGCTTCCCGCTGAAGCAGCTGAACGCGTTCTGACATGACCGGCAGGTTATCTCGCAGCTGACCCGCCGGTGGGTTAAAGTGACCACCCTCGTCAAAGCGCGTCCGGGACAGCGTTCATCATCCGAATGGGTGTCCCCCTCTCCTTTTGGCAGGGTCTGTCTACTTCCGCAGCGACTAGTTCACTTCACCGGCTTCCAGCGCCTCCGATGCTCCGCACGTCAGGTGATTGCGGAGCATGACGCTCATCCGTAGGGCGTCCCGCTCGCGGTGATCACCCCCTACGACTGCTCTGCCTGCTCATGCCTCTGCACCCGTCCTGCGCGTGCATCTCCTGCCCCACGCCGGAAACCGCACGACCCGGTACGGCGCGGTCAGCTGCTCGAACTCCATTCACGGCGCGCCCTCGTCGGCCACTTCACGACGTACTCCTGCCGGTGGCTCGCCGCGTGGCGGGCCAACCTTCAGAAGCGCAGGTCGTGGGTTCGAGTCTTACAGGGCCCACCACGTGACACCCTGCATGTTGGTCCGGGGTGTTTCGCCGTGTCGGTATTTTGCGGCGCACGTTACAACTCTGACGGTACATGCACAGGCGCCGGTATGAAGCCTCGCTGTGAACTTCACCCCAGCCGTCTCCGGCGGGCCTTTATAGACTCTCGGTCATTCCCTCACGAGAGTTAAGGAGTCCCATGAAGAAGTTCACTACGTTGTCCCTCGTTGCCCTGAGCGTGTTCCTCGCCAGCTGCAGCAAGATCGTGGGCGCGGCCATTCCCACCCAGACCATCAGTAACCCGGCCGGGCTGGAAGGCAAGCAGCTCGTGGCGTCGTCTCCTCTGATGATCGAGTCGGTGCGCGGCACGGTCAGTTACAGCACGGCCGGCGCCCCCTTCGACGACATCCAGATTCCGGACCTGCCGTTTGGCATCAAGCCCGGCGGCCTGGACTTCAAGACTGGCTTCAGCCAGATCGACGTGACTGGGGCCTGCGTGAAACCGCAGACCTTCACCGTGACGGTCCGCGACGTGAAGGTGGACGCCAGTGACGCGGCGGCCAGCGCGAGCTTCACCGCGAACGCGGCAGCGCAGTTCACGCTGACCAAGTCGTCTGAAAGTGCCGGGAAAGCCGCGTACGGCGTGTCCGACACGAAACTGAATGTGAGTGCGGACGTGGAGACCGCCAAGAAGTTCTTCTCGATCCTCACCACGGGCGGCAAGAACACTGTCAGCGTCACGGCGACCATCAGTGCCAGCGACAACGGCCTTGCCGGCTGCACCATGGGCTTCATCCTCAAGGACGTGAGCGTCACCCTGAGCAAGTTCCAGTAAGGTCGTCACCGCAGCCGCCCCTTCCATGTGGAGGGGCGGCTGTGTTCAGCGCTGGGGTGGGGTGAGGGCGTCGCGCAGCCACGCCTGGAATTCCGGCAGGGCGCGGTCGTACTGTAGGGCGATGATCTCGGGCACCTCGTAGGGGTGCACGGCCTTGATTCGAGCCTCGAGGTCCGGGTACTGCTCACCGCTGGTCTTGATCAGCAGCAGGCTCTCGGGATCCTCGGCGACTTCGCCCTGCCAGCGGTACACGCTTTGCAGACCCGGAATGATGTTCACGCACCCGGCAAGGTGCTCGGCGACCAGGGTGCGGGCCAGGTCAAGGGCCCGCTCAGGGGGGAGGGTGACCATGACGACAAGTGACACGCGTCCAGCATACGGCCTGCGTGGGGGGCGCACGAGGGGGTCCCCCCGGAGCGTGAGGGTGCGCCCGCCGGGGTCAGCTCCGCCCGCAGCGTCAACGTTCCCCTAAGACGGCTGCGCGCCGGGCCCGGGTACCCTAAACGGATGAGAACCGTCGTGCTGATCGTGGTGCTGGTGCTGCTGGGCCTGTTCGCAGTGCTGAACACCAACGCGCTGATGTTCCCCCACACCCTGAGCCTGGGCTTCGTGACGTACTCGGGTGTGCCCATGGGGCTGATCCTGCTGATCGTGGCGGCCCTGCTGGCGCTTCTGTTCTACTTCTGGGCGGGTCTGACGGGCCTGCGTGCTCAGGCGGACAGCGCGAAGCTGCTGCGTGACATGGAGGCCCTGCGCCTGAGCCTCGACCAGCAGGAGGGCAGCCGCTTCGCGCAGCTTCAGACGCATCTGGACGAGCGCTTCCGGGTGCTGGGTCAGGGTACGGACGGGGCGGAGGTGGCGGCCCTGCACGCGCGCGTGGACGCCATGCAGCGGGACCTGAACGTGCAGCTGGCGCAGCTGGACGACTACCTGAAACGTAAGCTGGGTTGAGCCGGGCCGGGGCAGGCGCCGCTGGACACTCGTTGCACCCGGTGCAACTCAGGCAGGCCGCGCCCCCTAGAATGCCGGTCGGAGGAGTACACCGCATGGCCCTTGACCGTTTTTTCCGCCGTCGCCGCCCGCAGCTGCAGCCGGGCGCGGACGTGCCAGACCTGTGGACCCAGTGCCCCGCCTGCAAGGAAGGGGTGTACAACCGCGACCTGGAAGCGAACGCCTACGTGTGCCCCAAGTGCGGGCATCACATCCGGCTGGACGCCGCGCAACGCGTGCAGGTCCTGCTGGACGAAGGCAGCTTCCGGCAGCTGTCAGGCCGCGTGCAGCCCACCGACGCCCTGAACTTCCAGGACACCGAGGCCTACACCGACCGCCTGCGCCGCGCCCAGAAGAAAACCGGGCGTCCCGACGCGATCCTGACCGGCACCGGCACCATCCTGGATGTGCCGGTCACACTGGCCGTCATGGACTTCGCGTTCAGTGGCGGCAGCATGGGCAGCGTCGTGGGTGAGGAGATCGCCCGCGCCGCCGAGCACGCTGCCGAGCACGGCACGCCCCTGGTCATCGTGACCGCCAGTGGCGGCGCCCGCATGCAGGAAAGTGCGCTGTCCCTGATGCAGATGGCCAAGACCACCGTCGCGCTCGAAACCCTCGCGGACCGGGGGCTACCGTACGTGAGCGTCCTGACTGACCCCACCACCGGGGGCGTGACCGCCAGCTTCGCCACCATCGCCGACGTGATCGTCGCCGAGCCCGGCGCGCTGATCGGCTTCGCAGGTCCGCGCGTCATCCAGCAGACCATCCGCCAGAGCCTGCCCGAAGGCTTCCAGCGCGCCGAGTTCCTGCTGGAGCACGGCATGGTGGACGCCGTCGTGGACCGCCGCGAGCAGCGCGCGTACCTGGCGTCCCTGCTGGGCCTGCTGACCCACCGGGAGGAAAGCGCTTGACCGCCAGCATCGACACCCTGAAAGAACTCGAGGCGCGCGTGCACGACCTGGAAGTCACCGCGCAGAAGACCGGGCAGAACCTCGACGCGGCCCTGAACCCCCTGCGCGCCGAGGTCGAGCGCCTGCGCGCCCAGCAGCCCAAGGCCGCCCCCAGCCGCTGGGAGCGCGTGCAACTGGCCCGCGCGCAGGGCCGCCCCACCGCGCTGGACTACGTGGACCGCCTCTGCACCGAATTCACCGAACTGCACGGCGACCGCCGCTACGGCGACGACCCCGCCCTGATCGGCGGGCCCGCCCGCTGGCAGGGTGTGCCCGTCATGCTGCTGCTGCAGCAAAAGGGCCGTGACACGAAAAGCAAGATCAAACGCCGCTTCGGCAGCGCCAACCCCGAGGGCTACCGCAAGGCTGTGCGCCTGATGGACCTGGCCGAGAAGTTCGGTCTGCCCGTCGTGGCCCTCGTGGACACCCAGGGCGCGTACCCGGGCCTGGAAGCCGAGGAGCGCGGGCAGGGCTGGGCGATTGCCGAGAGCATCCGCCGCATGCTGAACCTGCGCGTGCCGGTCGTGAACGTCGTGATCGGCGAGGGCGGCTCGGGCGGCGCGCTCGCTATCGGGGTGGGCAACCGCGTGCTGATCCAGGAGAACGCCTGGTACTCCGTGATCTCCCCCGAGGGCGCCGCGAGCATCATCTGGAAGGACGCCAGCAAGGCGCCCCTGGCGGCCGAGGCGCTGCGCCTGACCGCCCCTGACCTGCTCGCGCTGGGCATCGTGGAGGAAGTCATTCCCGAACCCGCCGGCGGCGCCCACCTGAACACCGACGAGGCCGCCCGCGCGGTTGGCGAGGCCGTGACCCGGCACCTGCGCGAACTGGCCGCGCAGGACGCCACGACCCTGAAAACCGACCGGGCCGCCCGCTTCCGCCGCCTGGGGGCGTACACCGAGACGCCCTGACCACTGACGAGCAGACCGCCGGACCTCACAGAGGGGTCCGGCGGTCTGCTCTGGCTCTGGTGTCTGGCTGAACGGCTGATTCAGAGGCTTCATGCGGGTGTCAGGACCCGTGCATGCCTGCCATGCGGGACCGGTCGGCTGGCTGCACCAGCCTTCAGGTGCTCAGTTCACGTTCACGAGGTCCACGCTGACGTTCTGCGTGGGGGGCCGAATGCTGGGGCGCGGACCGGGGGCGTCGGTGGTGCTGTAGACGTCCACCAGATCGCCACTGTCCACCTTGCCGTTCCCGTTAGTGTCCTGAATGGCGTTCAGCGTGTACGGGCGGTCCTCCAGCGCCGGGAAGCTGAAGGTGCCGCTGACCGTGACCGGCTGGATCTTCGTGGCGGGGCTCGCGCAGTTCGGGTCCTCGGCGTAGCAGGCGACCACCAGCGTGCCCGCGGCGCTGCGGCCCTCCGGTGCGTTCACGCGGCCACTGATCCCGATTTTCGGGAAGGTCTGACCCGGGCGGTCCGTGCGGTAGAAGGCCGTGGTGCCCGGCGTGTCCTGCAACTGCGTGAACAGGGCCTCCTTGCCGTAGTCGTCGACGCTCAGCGCCCAGCGGCGCACGGTGGGCGTCACCGGGGCGTGCTGGACGGGGCCGCCGCAGACGGTGGACTGCACCTCCCCCTCCAGCGGCGTGAACGTCATGAGGTCCCCGCTGAAGGCGGCAGTGCCCCGCTCGGTGCTCAGGATCCGGCTCTGGCAGGAGCCGCTGCCCACGGCCAGCAGGCCCGTGTAGGCGTACGTGCCGTTTGCGTAGACCTTCATGATGAAGCTGCTGCCGGTCGCGCCCTGCCACGCGCCGGTCGAGGGATCGTAGTAGCCGATCGGGGAGGCCTCACCGGCCTGCCACTCGCCCTGCACCTGCGCGGGCACGCTGCCGCCCGGCGCCGGGTCCGGCGAGGGCGAGGGCTGAGGAGCGGGCTGCGGTCCGCCGCAGGCGGTGACGAGGACAAGCAGGGCAGCGGAAGCAAGCGTGGACAGCTGAACGTTCATGGGTGGACTCCTGGGAATGACAGAGGGACTGAAGGCGCGGCCGCCCGGTTCAGGGCGCCAGGCGGACGGTGAGGTCCGCGAACAGGCCGTACGAGGGGGTCTCGTGGAACGTGATGGTGGTGCTCGTGGCGTAGGTGCTCTCGGCGCGGCCCATCAGCTGCATGGGCTGGGCCGGACCGCCCTGCGGCACGTACCGGGCCGTCATGACGTACCGACCCAGGGGAATGTCCCGCACCATGGTCTCGTCAGTCAGGTGGCGGGTCAGGACCTGCCCAGCACTGCCGTCGATGAGCGGCCCGTCGGGCGTCAGCGTGAACTCGACCTGACTCATGTCGAAGTCGGTCTCCCCGCCGAAGTACGGGTACAGCTTGCCGCCGTACTCGCCGCCGCCCGGCACCTCACCGGAGATCTTCAGCGTGAAGTTCCGCACCGCGCCGGTGTCAGTGGCGAAGGCCGCGTCACTGTCGGGTTCCAGCGTCAGGTTGTACCAGTCGCCGGCGTACTTCACCTTGAAATGTCCCCCGGCGCGCCACGTGCCCGGCGTGTCCCTGGGCAGCGGGACGCTGTAGCGGCCCTGCGCGTCGGTGGTGCCCAGCGCGTTCATGTTGTAGTACAGCGTGTTGTCCGCCCAGACCTCCGCGCCGGGGACCGGCTGCCCGGCGGCGTTGCGCACGACGCCGGTCATGGTGTAGGGGGTCTGGCTGACCGGACCGCCCCCGCCCTGGCTGGGCGGCGTGGAGCCAGCCTGGGTGGAGGAACAGGCGCCCAGCAGCAGACTCAGGGCGAGCAGGGTGGTGACAGGCAGGGATCGGTTCATGAGAGGACCTCCGGGTGCCCCAGCGTGGGGCGAACGTGCCGTCATCCTGCCCGGGGAAGCGTGGCTGACGGATGGCGCGCGGACCGGCGAGCCCGGCCTGGACTGTCACGCGCGGATCACGCCCCCGCGCCTAGCGTGCGGGCATGGACGCCCTGATTGACCTGACCGTACGCGCGCTGCTCCTGGCGCTGCTTCACCCGCTGCCGCGCACGCTGCTCCTGCTGCTCGGCGCGCTGTACGGCGTGGGCAGTGGCTGGCCGCCGCCCGTGTCCGCCGCGCTGGGCGCGCTGGCACTGGTGTCCGCGCTGCTCGGCGTGCGGCGCGCCCTGCGCCCGCTCTGAAGGGGTGTCACCCGCCAGCCATGCCGGGCGGGACGGGCTTTAGGATCACCTGGGTGGCTGGCCCGGTCCAGCGCCAGGCCGCGAGCCTCAGGTGATCTGCGTCACTCCGGCCGGGTGGGGATCAGGGTCAGGCGCAGCAGGTGGGCGGCGCCGTCCGGGGTGCTGCGGGCGCGGTAGCGGGCGTGCAGGTCACGCAGTTCCCGTTGCAGCGCCTTGGCGTCCTCGGGGCGCAGGGTCAGGGTGGTGGTGTTGTCCCAGATGGCGGGGTACGGGTCGCCCAGCAGGGCGTCGAGCAGCCCGCCGGACCCGCTGGCCTGCGGCTGTCCGGGCGGGAACGGCAGCAGCACGTGCGTGTCCAGGCCGCGCTCGGTGCCGGAGGTGTACAGCCCGAACCAGCGGGGATCGTCGGCCAGTTCACTCCAGGCGCGGGTCAGGGCGTCCAGCACCGAGCGGCGCGTGTTGTCCAGCGACGCCTCGTACAGCGCCTGCACGGACGCGGCGTCCGTCACCGCGAACGGCACGAAGTACCGCGGGGAGGTCGCGCGGTAGTGGTGCACAGCGCGGCCCGCGCGGGGTTCGGTGCGCGTCACCTCCAGCAGGCCCAGCCGCTGGAACTGCCGCACGCGGTACAGCATGGCGTTCGTGGACACGCCCAGGTCCCGCGCGACGTCCGAGACGCGCCGCTCGCGGTAGATGAACGGCTCGAAGAACTGCCGGGTGTACGCGTCGGCCAGGACCCGCGCCGCGGCCGGGTCCTCCAGCCGCTGCCACCCGCCGGAGCTGGGTGAATCGGACGGTGTCATGTTCACCAGGGTAAGGGCCACGCTGCCCGGCATGGAGAAGCGCACATGCTGAACGCTCCCGCCTTCGTTCCCCTGTGGCTGGGCCAGGTGATCACGCAGGTCGGGGACCGCGCCCTAGGCCTCGCGCTGGGCTATTACGTGTTCCGTGAGACCGGCTCGGTGACCGCCACGGCGCTGCTGGCGCTGTCCGGGTACCTGCCGGGCCTGCTGTTCGGGTCGTTCGCGGGGGTGCTCGCGGACCGCTGGGACCGGCGGCGGGTGCTGATCATCAGTCAGCTGCTGCAGGGCGTGGTGGTGCTGGCCCTGCTGCTCGCCACGCGGCCCGGGTGGCTGTGGGTGGCGTACGCCGTGATGTTCACCGAACTGACCCTCAGCCTGCTGGCCCTGCCCGCCGGGGCGGCGCTGCTGCCCACCCTGGTGGGCGCGGGCCGCCTGGGGCGCGCCAACGCCACCCTGTCGGTCGGCACGACGGTCGCGCGCCTGCTGGGCCCGCCGCTGGGGGGCCTGCTGGTCGCCCGGTCGGGCGTGGCGGGTGTGGTGGTGTTTGACGCTCTCAGCTTCGTCCTGGCGGCCCTGTGCTTCACGCGCCTGCCCCGCCCGGTCCCCACCGCGGCGCCGCGTCCGGACGGCCCGCCGGACTCGCTGCTGGGCTCGTGGCGCGCCCTGGCGGCCGAGTGGCGCGCGGGCCTGCGCGTGATCGCCGGCCACCCGGTCATCCTGAGCCTGATGGCCGTGCTGGGCCTGACCAGTCTGGGCGGCACGCTGGTCGACCCGGCGTACATGCCCTTCGTGCAGGGCGTGCTGCGCGCCGACGCGACCCAGGTGGGGCTACTGAGCAGCGTGATGGGCGCCAGCACCCTGCTGGGCGGCCTGAGCGCCGCGTGGGCGGTCGAGCGCTTCCCGCTGCGGCGGCTGATCGTGGGCGGCACCGTCCTGGTCGGCGCGCTGATGCTGTTGACGTACACCCAGGCGTCCCTGCCGCTGATGTTCGTGGGCGTGGCGCTCATGGGCCTGCCCATGGTCGTGGCGAACGTGGCGACCTCCACGCTGGTGCAGCTGGCCACGCCGGACGCGTACCGGGGCCGGGTGTACGGGGCGCTGGGTACCACGAACGCCCTGGTCGGCGTGATCGCTGCGGGCGGCGCGGCCCTGGTGGGCGCCCGGGTGGGGCCGGTCGCGCTGCTGACGGTGGCAGGCAGCCTGACCCTCCTGGCGGGTGTGGTGGCGACCCGTCTGCCCAGCCGCACGGAACAGGTGGCGCCCGCCGGCGACTGAAGCCCGCCCAGGGGAGCCCTGGTAGACTCGGTGCACCCATGACCGAGGTGCTCCCCTGGGCCCTGACGCTGCTCGGCCCGCCCGCCCTGCACGGGCCCGGCGGCGTGACCGTGCGGCCGGAACGCAAGACGGCGGCGCTGCTGGCGTACCTGAGCCTGGAGGGCCCCACCAGCCGCGCCCGGCTGGTGCACCTGCTATGGCCGGGCACGCCGGGCAGCAGCGCCCGCAACAACCTGGTGCACCTGCTGCGCCGCCTGGCCCGCCACGCGCAGCCCGGCCTGATCACCGGGCAGGAGACCCTCAGCCTGCATGAAGCGCTGCCGGTGGACGCCCGCGACGCGCTGCGCCCAGACGCACCGGTGCCGCCCGGCGAGCTGCTGGCCGGGGTGGCACTCGACGACCTGCCGGACCTGGACGACTGGCTGGGCGCGCAGCGAGGGACGCTGGACGCGCTGCGCCTGGCCCGCCTGACAGCCGCCGCGCAGCGCGCGGAGCACGCGGGCGACCTGCCCGGCGCGCTGCGGGCCGCGCTGGCCTGGCTGGACCTCGATCCGCTGTCCGGCGAGGCGGCGCGGCAGGTGATGCGCCTGCACTACCTCAGCGGGGACCGTCCGGCCGCGCTGGCGGTGTTCACGCGGGTCCGGGAGCAGCTGCGCCGGGAACTGAACCTGCCGCCCGACACGGCGACGCTGGCGCTGGCTGGGCAGATCCGGCGCGGCGAGCCGCTGCCCGGTCAGGCGCCCGCTGCGGGGGCGCTCCCGCTGGGCGTGCTGCGCCCCCCGGTGCTGGTGGGCCGGGAGGCCGCGTGGGCGCATCTGGAGTCCGCGTGGGCGGCGCGGCGCACCATCTACCTGACCGGCGAGGCGGGGGTGGGCAAGACCCGCCTCGCGCAGGAATTCGCGGCCAGCAAGGGCCGGGCGCTGTTCCTGCCGGGCCGTGCGGGCGCGCAGGACGTGCCGTTCGCCGCCGCCACCCACAATGCCCGCGCGCGCCTCGCGGCGAACCCCGGCGTGCCGCTACCCGACTGGGTGCGGCGGGAACTGTCACGCCTGCTGCCCGAACTGTGGGCCGGTCCGCCCCCACCGCCCATCCAGTCGGAAGCCGCGCGGCTCCAGTACTACCTGGCGCACCTGGAACTGGTGCGGCTGACCGCGCCCGGCTACGCGGCCGTGATCACGGACGACGTGCAGTACTACGACCCGGCGACCGTGGAACTCGGCACGTTCTTCCTGACGCAGGCCCCGGCCGGGGACCCGGGCGAGGTGCCGCGTCACCTGATCACGTACCGGCGCGGCAGTCTCAGCGCGCACGCGCAGGCCCGCATTGACGGGCTGGTGCAGGCCGGACTGGCCGCCCGGGTCGACCTGGACGGGCTGGACCTGGCGGGCACGCACGCCCTCCTGAGCTCGCTGGACGCCCCGCCGGAACTGGCCGGGGCGCTGCACGCCCGCACGGGCGGAAACCTTCAGTTCCTGCTGGAAGCGCTGCGGGCCGCGTTCCAGGGCGGTCAGTTCACGCCTGACCCCGTGGCACCTGTGGGCCTGGACCGCCTGCTGGCCGGTCGGCTGGCGCGGCTGTCGCCCGGCGCGGCGCAGGTGGCGCGCGGCGCGGCGGCGCTGGGGGACCAGTTCACGCTGGAACTCCTCTCGGAAGTGCTGGGCCTGACCCTGCCGGACCTGGCGGACGCCTGGGAGGAACTGGAGCGCGCACAGATCATGGTGGGGGAGGCCTTCAGTCACGACCTGCTGCGCGAGGCGGTCCTGGCGGACCTGCCGGACGCGGCGCGCGGCCCGCTGCACCGCGCCTGCGCCCGCACCCTCGCCCGGCACGGCGCGCACCCGGAGCGCGTCGCGCGACACTGGCAGGCCGCCGGGGACGCGGCGCAGGCGGCCGGGTGGTGGCGCCGGGCCGCCGCGCACGCCGAGGCCGCAGGGCGACCTGACGAGGCCCGGGCCGCGGCCCGGCTGGCCGCGCAGCTTGAGGGACCTCCCGCACCGGACCTGCCGTAGCATGAGGCGTGCAAAGCGACGCGTGGCAGCTGACCCTGACCGGCCCGCCGGTCCTGCGCGACCCGTCCGGCGCGCCCCAGCGCTGCTCGGGCAAGTCCCTGGCGATCCTGGCCTTCCTGGCCCTGGACGGCCCCACCGCCCGCAGTGAACTGGCGGGCCTGCTGTGGCCCGACACGCAGGAGAGCACGGCCCGCAACAACCTGGTGCATCAGCTGCGGCGCATGCAGGCCGCGTACGGCGCGGACCTCGTGCAGGCCGGGGACGTTCTGAGCCTGAGCGCGCAGCTGCGCGTGGACCTGACCGATCAGGGCGAGCTGCTGGGCGGCGTGGACTGGCCGGAGCTGCCGGAACTGCACGACTGGCTGCTGGCCCGCCGAAGTCGCCTCGACGCGGAACGCGCCGCCCGCTGGCGCGAGCAGGCGCAGCGGCAGGAGGACGCGGGCGACTGGACGGCCGCGCTGGACACCGTCGCACAGCTGCGCGCCCTGGACCCCCTGTCCGAGGACGCCCTGCGGCGCGAGATGCGCCTGCACTACCTGCTGGGCCACGCCGCGCGCGCCCTGGAGGTCTTCGAGACCGGCCGGGCGCAGTTGCAGGCCACGCTGAACCAGGCGCCCCTGCCCGAGACGCAGGCGCTGGCGCGCGACATCACGCGCGGGACGCTCAGCGCCGCCCAGGCGTCCCCCGCGCCCGGCGCGGACCTGCCCAGCGGCATGGCCCGCCCACCCCTGGTGGGCCGCGAGGCTGAATGGGCGCAGATGCAGGACGCCTGGAACGCCGGGCAGGGCGTCGTGCTGCTGGGGGAAGCCGGGGTGGGCAAGACCCGCCTGGCCCTGGACTTCCTGGACGCGCACGGGGGCGGCATGCGCTTCCAGGGCTGCCTGGGGGACGCGGGCCTGCCGTACGCCACGCACGCCCGCACGTACCGGCAGGTGCTGAGTGCCTTCCCGGACCTGCCGCTGCCCGACTGGGTGCGCGCCGAGCTGACCCGGATCATGCCGTCCCTGGGCGGCGCGCCCGAGCCCATCACGGACGAGGCGCGCAAAGTCCGCTTCTGGCAGGCAAAGGCAGAGGCGCTGGGCCTGGCGATCCGCGAGGCGGGCCTGCGCCACCTCGTGTTCGATGACGTGCAGTTCATGGATGACGCCAGCATCGAGGCGGGCGCGTTCGTGTTCGCGCAGCTGGGCTGGGGACAGCCCAGCGCGCCCTACCGCACCATTCACTGCGCCCGCCCCGCGCAGCTGGGCGCCCAGCAGCAGGCGGTCATGCAGGCCATGGTGGACAGCGGCCTGATCCGCATCATTCCGCTGGGTCCGCTGCCCGGCGAGGCGGTGCAGGCCCTGGTGGGCGCTCTGGACCTGCCCGACGCCACCGGCACCCTGGCGAGCGAGCTGGGCCGTTACACCGGTGGGAATCCGCTGCTGCTGCTGGAAACGGCCCGCAGCCTGCACGCCGCGCCCAGCCTGCCCGGCCCGCTGCCCCTGCCGGAATCGGCGGGCCGGGTCACCGAGACCCGCCTGGCGCGGCTGTCCCCGGCGGCGCTGCACGCGGCCCGCGCGGCCGCCGTGCTGCGCAGCGACTTTGACGTGGACCTGGTCGCGCAGGTGCTGGGCGCGCCGCTGCTGGCCACGCTGGACGCCTGGGAGGAACTCCAGGCGGCGCAGGTGATGCGCGGCGCGGCCTTCGAGCATGACCTGGTCGCGGACGCCGTGCTGGCCGCCACACCCGGCGCGGTGCGGCGCCTGCTGCACCGCGCCGCGGCCCGCACCCTGACCCGGCACGGCGCGCCGCCCGCGCGGATCGCGCGGCACTGGCAGGCCGGCGGGGCCGCGCGCGAGGCCGCGCCGCAGTTCGAACAGGCCGCCCAGCACGCCCGCGCCGCGTACCGCCACGCGGAAGCCGACGAGTACACCCGCGAGGCCGAGCACGCCTACGCGCAGGCCGGGTAGCCCGCATGGGCCCGGGCCGGTGCGGCACAATGCCCGTGTGACCCACACTGCCCCGCCGTCCGTCCCGGTGACCCGCCGGGACGCCCAGACCGACACGTACCTGAACGCGCAGGGAGAGGCCGTGGTCGTGGCCGACCCGTACCGCTGGCTGGAGGACCCCGACCACCCCGACACCCGCGCGTGGGTGCAGGCGCAGAGCGCCCACGCGCAGGCGCATCTGGGCGCCCTGCCCGCCCGGGACGCGTACCATGAGCGGCTGTCGTCGCTTTGGAACCACGTGCGGCCCGGCGTGCCGTGGGCGCGCGGCGAACGGTACTTCCGGATGTTCAACCCGGGCCTGCTGAACCAGCCGCTGCTGCAGGTCGCGCCGGACCCGCACGGCCCGTGGGAGACCCTGCTGGACCCGAACGCCCTGAGTGCGGACGGCACGGTCGCCATGGCCGAGGTCAGCGTCAGCCGGGACGGGCAGCACCTGGCGTACGCCACGCAGAGTGGCGGCAGCGACTGGCTGACCTGGCGGGTGCGGGACATTGCGTCGCGCCAGGACCGGCCGGATGAGCTGCACTGGAGCAAGTTCAGCAGCGCCGCCTGGCATCCGGACGGCCACGGTTTCTACTACAGCGCCTACGACGCGCCTGCGCCCGGCGGGGCCCTGACGGCCGCGAACAGTCACCAGCGGCTGATGTTCCACCGCCTGGGTGAGCCGCAGGCGCAGGACGAGCCGGTGATCGTCCGGCCGGATCAGCCGACCTGGGGCTACCACGCGCGCGTGACCGAGGACGCCCGCTTCCTGATCGTGCAGGTCTGGAACGGCACCGACCCGCGCAACCTGCTGTGGATCCGCCCGCTGGACGAGGCGGGCGCGTTCACGGAACTGGTTGCCGAGTTCCGCGCCATGTACAGCGTCAGCGGCAGCGACGGCGACACGCTGTTCGTCCACACCGACGAGGACGCTCCGCGCGGACAGGTGATCGCGTGGACGCTGGGCGGCGACCGCCGCACCGTGATCCCCGAAGGCCCCGACAAGCTGGAGGAGGTGCACGTCGTCCCAGGCGGGCTGCTGACCCTGACCCTGAAAGACGCCAGTCACCGCCTGCACCTGCACGGCCGGGACGGCACGCCGCAGCGCGAGGTGCCGCTGCCCACCCTGGGCACCCTGAGCCTCAGCACGCACGCCTCCTCCCCGGAGGTGTTCTACGGGTTCACGTCGTTCCTGCACCCCAACCAGC
This sequence comes from Deinococcus radiotolerans, assembly GCF_014647435.1. Taxonomy (NCBI): domain Bacteria; kingdom Thermotogati; phylum Deinococcota; class Deinococci; order Deinococcales; family Deinococcaceae; genus Deinococcus; species Deinococcus radiotolerans. The sequence continues at coordinate 94,762 of NZ_BMPE01000002.1, forward strand.
CGTACCGGGTGCAGCTGCCCGGCGGGACGCCCGAACCGCTGGCCGCGGAGGCCCTGACCTTCAACCCGGAGGACTTCGAGGTCACGCAGGACTTCGCCGTCAGCCGCGACGGCACGCGCGTGCCCCTGTTCATCGTGGCCCGGCGCGGCCTGCCCCGCACTGGTACGCACCCGACCCTGCTGTACGGGTACGGCGGCTTCAACATCAGCCTCACGCCCGCCTTCAACGCCGGGCGGGTCGCGTGGCTGGAACGCGGCGGGATCTACGTGCAGGCGAACCTGCGCGGCGGCGGCGAGTACGGCCAGGCGTGGCACCAGGCGGGCACCCTGCACCGCAAACAGAACGTGTTCGACGACTTCATCGCGTGCGCCGAGCACCTGATCGCGCAGGGCTGGACGTCCCCGACGCACCTGGGCATCCAGGGCGGCAGCAACGGCGGCCTGCTGGTCGGCGCGTGCCTCACGCAGCGCCCGGACCTGTTCGGCGCGGCCGTGCCGCAGGTGGGCGTGCTGGACATGCTGCGCTACCACCAGTTCACGATCGGGTGGGCGTGGGCCAGCGATTACGGCCGCAGCGACGACCCGCAGCTGCTGCCCACCCTGCTGGCGTACTCGCCGCTGCACACTCTGCGCCCCGGCACCGCGTACCCGCCCACCCTGATCACCACCGGCGACCACGACGACCGCGTGGTGCCCGCGCACTCCTTCAAGTTCGGCGCGGCGTTGCAGCACGCGCAGGGGGGTCCGGCCCCGATCCTGCTGCGCATTCAGACGCAGGCGGGGCACGGCGCGGGGAAACCCACGGACCTGATCATCGAGGAGCAGGCGGACCTGTACGCCTTCCTGGAGGCGCACCTGCGGCACGCGGCTCCGTAACGCGCGGGTGGGGGCAGCCCGCCCGGGTATGCTCGGTCATGCCTGACCTGCCCACCCTGCTGGCCTTCAGTGCCGCCGCGCTGGCCCTGATCCTGATTCCCGGACCCAGCGTGCTGTACATCGTGGCGCGCAGCCTGCACCAGGGGCGGCGCGCCGGGCTGGTGTCCGCGCTGGGCGTGCAGACCGGCGGGCTGGTCCATGTGCTGGCCGCCACGCTGGGTGTGTCTGCACTGGTGCTGTCCTCGGCGCTGCTGTTCAGCGTCCTGAAGTGGGTGGGCGCCGCGTACCTGATCGTGCTGGGCCTGCGAACCCTGCGCGCCCCAGCGCCGGCCACCCTGACGGTGACCACGCCGCCCGCGCAGCCGCTGGGGCAGATCTTCCGGCAGGGCGCGGTCGTGAACGCCCTGAACCCCAAGACCGCGCTGTTCTTCCTGGCGTTCCTGCCGCAGTTCGTGCACCCCGGGCACGGGCCCGTGTGGGCGCAGACCCTCACGCTGGGCCTGGTGTTCCTGGCGCTCGCCACGCTCAGTGACGGCAGCTACGCGCTGCTGGCGGGCAGCCTGGGGCGGCGGTGGCAGGGGAGCCGGTTGTTCGCCCGGCGGCAACAGAAGGTCTCCGGCGGGGTGTACCTCGCGCTGGGGGTGGGCACCGCCCTGATCCCCCACGGCTCATGACGGCGCAGCAGCAGCACAGGGCAACTCAGCCAGCGTCGCCACGCTGAGCGCCGCCCCGCCCGCCAGCGCCCGTGCCCGCACGCGCGGGTGCGGGTGGACATGCCACGCGCGGAGGCCCGCCGCGACCGCCCCGCACACGTCATGCTCCGGACTGTCCCCCACGTACGCGCCGGAATGGGCCGGGAGGTCCAGGGCGTCCAGCAGCACCCGGAAGGGGAGAGGATCGGGTTTCAGCGCCCCCACCTCACCGGCGATGATCACCACCTCAAAGGGGTCATCCGGGAAGCAGGCCCGCACCCGCGCCCGCTGGGCCGGGCCGTCGTACGCGTTCGACAGCAGCGCCAGCCGCACCCCGGCCGCCCGCAGGTCCCGCAGCAGGTCCGCCGCGCCAGGCACGGGCCGGGTCGCGTCCACCAGCGCCCGCGTGTAGAGGCCCAGGTGCGCGCCGGTCAGAGCCACCCCGTACGCCGCAAGCGTGCGCTCCAGCCGCTCGGCATCCTGCCGCAGCGGGGCGGCCACCCCAGCCTCCACCCGCGCGTGGAAGGCCATGATCTCGTCCACTGCCCATTCCTCGAACGCCGCCTGCGGCACGTCCGGGCAGGCCGCGTGCCGCAGCGTGTCCAGCGCGTGAATATCCGCCGCGACGAAATCCGTCAGCGTGCCGTCGAAATCGAAGGCCAGGAACCGCAGCGGGGCGGGCAGGTGGGGACGCACCCCGGCAGCCTACCCGCCCCTGCTTCAGGGGAATCCCTCAGCCCAGCATGTCCAGTTCCTGCACGCCGCTCAGGAACTCGCGCTGCGGGTACTCGTCCGGGTCGAAGCCGCGGTCGCCCTCGGCGGGCGTGACGCTCAGGGATGCGAAGTCGAACAGGTCGCGGTCCATCAGGTGGCTGGGCGTGACGCGGGTCAGGGCGCGCGCGATGTTCGTCAGGCGGCCTGGGTGTTCCCGTTCCCAGCCTTCGAGCATCTCGCCGACCACCCTGCGCTGGAGGTTCTCCTGGCTGCCGCAGAGGTTGCAGGGAATGATCGGGAATTCGCGTGCCTGCGCGTAGCGGATGATGTCGGCCTCCGCGACGTACGCCAGGGGGCGGATCACGACGTTCGTGCCGTCGTCACTCTGGAGTTTGGGTGGCATGGCTTTCAGGCGCGCGCCGAAGAACAGGTTCATGAACAGCGTTTCCAGGATGTCGTCGCGGTGGTGGCCCAGCGCGATCTTCGTCGCGCCGATCTTGCGGGCGTGGGCGTACAGGATGCCGCGGCGCAGGCGGCTGCACAGCGCGCAGGTGGTTTTGCCCTCCGGCGTCTTCTGCTTGACGACGCTGTACGTGTCCTCGGTCAGGATGTCAAAGCGCACGCCCAGCCCTTGCAGGTAGCGGGGCAGGACGTCCTTCGGGAAGCCCGGCTGGCCCTGGTCGAGGTTCACCGCGATGATCTCGAAGTCAATCGGGGCTTTCTTCTGGAGGTGCAGCAGCACGTCCAGCAGCGTGTAGCTGTCCTTCCCGCCGGACAGGCAGACCATCACGCGGTCGCCGCCTTCGATCATGCGGTAGTCGCCGATGGCCTGCCCCACCCCCTTCACGATCGTCTGGAAGAGGCGGGGGTCGGTGGTGGGGCCGGGGGCCGTCAGGTGGGAAGGGGCAGTCTGGGTCATGGCGCGCTAGCGGGTCATGGTACGCGCTGCGGGGCGGGGCAAGTGTTCCCTGAGTCGCGCAGCCCCGCCGCACCTCATGAATGGCCGGTCAAGGCGCCCTCATGAACGGCGGGTATTCAGAAGTGTGTTCAGACAGACCATCGTGCTCGCCCTGAGCGCCGCGCTGCTCGCGGCCTGCGGCGCCGCCCCCGCTCCCACGGCCGCTCAGATTGGGGTGCTTCCGCCCGTCTCCGCGCCCACCCAGCCCGACCCGACCGGTCCGGCCCTGCACGTCCTGGATGACCACCTCGTGCGGGTTACCACGCAGGGCGAGGTGCTGATCATCGAGGCGACCGACCCCACCGGCACGACGTTCATGCGCCTGACCGGCTGCCCCGGCGGGTGCCGCCTGACCGGCGAGCAGGGCGTGCTGCTCCCGCCAGCCGGGCTGCGCGTGAACGTTCTGGACGGCCTGACCGTGCAGGCCCGCGCGCCGCTGGGCCAGTGGACTGACGCGGCCACCTACCACTGATCCTGATCCGCTCATGCTTTCTGCGGACGGCGCGCCCGGCCGGGCGTGGCAGACTGCCTGCCATGACGGCCCCCGCCGCCCCGCCCCGCGCCCCCCACCGCCAGCGTGACCTGAGGCCAGATGCGCCTGAGCCGCACCCGGTAGAGTGGCCCCGATGAGAGCCTTGAACATCCTGGGCGGCGCGCTGCTCGCAGCCGCGGTGGGCGCCGGCGGCCTGTGGGCCGCGTGGGGCCGCGACCTGCCCAGCGTGTCCGACCTGGACGTGCTGGAGTTCAGCGGACAGACCCGCGTGTACGACCGCGCCGGGACGCTGGTGGGCACCCTGACCCCCAGCCTCAGCAGCGGCGGCAGCGTGAACCGCGACCTCCTCAAGGCCGGGGAGATCAGCCCGTGGCTTCAGAAGGCCGTGGTGACCAGCGAGGACCGCCGCTTCTACCAGCATGGCGGCGTGGACGTGATCGGCATCGCGCGCGGCCTCATCAAGGGCGTCCTGCAAAACGACTTGGAGGGCGGTAGCAGCATCACGCAGCAGGTCGTGAAGAACACCCTGCTGGCCGACCTGCACGGCGCCCGCACCCCGGAACGCAAGTTCAAGGAGGCGGTGCTGGCGTACCAGCTGGAACGCAACTTCGACAAGAAGCAGATCCTGAACGCGTACCTGAACGTCATCTACTGGGGCGACGGGGGCAGCAGCGACATCATCGGCGCGGGCGGCGCCGCGCACGCGTACTTCGGCAAGGACGCCCGGGCCCTCAACCTCGCCGAGAGCGTGTACCTCGCCACGATCATCCCCGCACCCAACCGCCGCTACAAGGAATTCAAGTCCTACCGCCCCCTGATGAAAAGCCTCCTGACCCGCATGGTCGAGGACGGCCAGGTCACGCAGGCCGAGGCGGACGCCGCGTGGAAAACCCCGATCTACCCGGCCGGGTGGCGCCTGGGCTGGAACGCGGACGGCACGCTGCGCAGCGCGAACCTGGAACGCCCGGACCGCCTGGGCGAGAACCTCCAGCGCACCGAGGGCGCCCGACGGTACCCGAACTTCTACTACCTGCAGGCGGTGGAAAAGGAGCTGCTGCCCCTGATCGGCCGCAAGGCCCTGTACGGCGGCGGGAAGATCTACACCGGCATGAGCGCCCAGGCGCAATCGGCCGCCGAGGAGGCCAGCCGGGGTGCCCGCCTACCTGACGGCGCCACCCTGGGCGCGGCGCTGGTCCGCCCGGACAGCGGCGAGGTGCTGGCCCTGGTCGGGCAGAAACTCACGGACGCCCGCCCCAGCGACTGGAACAACGCCACGCAGGCCCGGCGGCAGGTGGGCAGCAGCGTCAAGCCTCTGCTGTACGCCCTGGCGCTCGAGAAAGGCTGGAAGCAGAGCGACACCGTTCTCGACGCGCCCATCCGGGGGGACTACCAGCCCATGAACTACAACCGCCGCTGGACCGGCCGGTACGTCACCCTGCGCTACTCGCTGGATCACAGCCTGAACCTCCCCACCGTGCGGATCGGGCAGGAACTCGGCATCCCCACCTTCGAGGCGAAACTGCGCGACCTGGGCCTCACGCCCCCCGCGAACGCCGGGCTGTCCCTGACCATCGGCACGCTGGAAGCCAGCCCGCTGCAGATGGCGTCCGCGTACGCCACCTTCGCCAACGGCGGCCTGTACTACGCACCCACCCTGGTCCGCAAGGTCGAGGACGCGCGCGGCAAGGTCATCTACACCCGCGCCGCCCCCACCCCGAAACGCGTGTGGGACGCCCGCACCGCGTGGCTGGGCCTGGACATGCTGCGCGGCGTCGTGAACGACCTCTCGGCGTCCCAGGGGGGCCTCGCCACGCGCGCCCTGATCCCAGGCTGGCCGGTCGGCGGGAAGACCGGCACCACCAACGACGTCAAGGACCTGTGGTTCGCGGGCGTCACCCCCACCGTCGCCGGAGCCGTCTGGGTCGGCAAGCAGGAGGGCGGCGCCCTGCCCGGCTGGGCGTACAGCGGCGAGATCCCCACGCCCATCTGGCAGCAGGCCGTCGCGGGCACGCTGGCCGGGCAGCCCGAAACGGACTTCCGGCAGCCGGACGGCGTCACGTACCGCGTCGTGCGGAACGTGAACATGGCCTTCCGCACCGAGGACGCCGACAACGAACCCGTCGCCCGCGACGGCAGCGGCAGCACCACCGGCTTCTTCGGCCGGCGCCGCCAGCCCGCCCCGACCGTGCAGCCCAGCCCCGACCCCACCCCCACGCCCGCCGTCACCGAGGAAACCGCGGCGCCCGCACCGGAACCCACGGCACCCACCCCCGAACCGGTCCCGGTGGACCCCGTGCCCGCCACGCCCGTCACGCCGGAAACGCCCGACCCGGCTGCCGAGCCCACACCGGACCCCACCCCCACCCCTGCCCCCGACGTCCCAGTGCAGAATCCGCCCGAGCCGCTGCCCACCGAACCGGACCCGAACGCCATCCCGGATCAGAACCCCGGCGATCAGGCCGAGCCCCTGCCGGACCCGACCACCCTGGACGGGCAGGACACCACGGACCCTATCAACGAGATTCCACCCGTGAACTGAGTCGCAGCAGGATCAGAGCGGCGCCCGTCCTCTCGCCGACCCTCACAGGACCGGACGGCCGCTCTACACTGCGCGCATGACGGTCCTGTTCTGGCTGATGGCGCTGCTGGCTGCCGCCCTGGCGCTGGGCAGCGTGACCCTGCTCACCCGGGATCTGCCGCGCGTGTCCGTGCCGGGCATCGTGGGTGAGGTCCTGACGTTCGCGCTGCTGGGCGCCCTTCTGCTGCTGGGCGCGCCTCTGGCGACCCTGCTGCCCGCCCTGCTGGCCGGACTGATCGGCACCGCCGTGGGCCTGTACCGGCTGCTGAACCGGTAGGGGAGGGGTGTGGGCTGTGGGAAGGGCAAAAGGAGGGGGCGTGCGGATCAATCGCACGCCCCCTCTTTCAACTTTCAACCTGCGACCATCACCCTCAGTCGCGGCGGGGTGGGCGGCCGCCCCGGTCCCCGCGGTCGCCGCTGCGGGCGGGGCGGGGTTCGCGCGGGGCGATCTTGCCTTCGAGTTCGGGGCGGATCAGGTCGATCTTGCCGCGGTCGTCGATGTTGGCGATCTTCACGCGCAGCTTGTCGCCGACGTTCAGGACGTCCTCGACGGCGTTGATGCGTTCCTCGCTCATCTGGCTGATGTGCAGCATGCCGTCCTGCCCGGCGAACAGGTTGATGAACGCGCCGAAGGGGGCAGTCTTGACGACGGTGCCGTCAAATTCCTCGCCGACCTTCGCTTCACGCGTGATGCCCTCGATGCGTGCCTTGACAGCCTCGGCGGCGGCGCCGTCCGCGCTGAAGATGCGGATCGTGCCGTCCTCTTCCACGGTCACCTGAGCGCCCATGGCTTCCAGTTCGCGGATCTGCTTGCCGCCGGGCCCGATGACCTTGCCGATCAGTTCGGGGTTGATCTTGAGGCTCACGATGCGGGGCGCGGTGGGGCTCAGTTCGGCGCGGGGCGCGGCGAGCACCTCGGCCATCTTGCCCAGGATGTGCAGGCGACCCTCGCGGGCCTGCGCCAGCGCTTCCCGCATGACCTGCGGGGTGATGCCGCCCACCTTGATGTCCATCTGCAGGGCGGTGATGCCGTCGGCGGTGCCGCACACCTTGAAGTCCATGTCGCCCAGCGCGTCTTCCAGGCCCAGGATGTCGGTCAGGACGCGGTACCGGTCACCTTCCATGACCAAGCCCATCGCGACACCCGCCACGGGGGCCTTGATGGGCACGCCCGCGTCCATGAGAGCCAGCGTGCCGGAGCAGACGGTCGCCATGGAGGACGACCCGTTGGATTCCAGCACCTCGCCCACGAGGCGGATGACGTAGGGGAACTCCTCGAAGGTGGGCAGCACGGCGCGGATGGCGCGCTTGGCGAGGTTGCCGTGCCCGATCTCGCGGCGGGACTGGCCGCCCATGCGCTTGACCTCGCCCGTGCTGTAGGGGGGGAAGTTGTAGTGCAGCAGGAACTTGTCGCCGGTCTCGGTGGTCAGGTCGTCCACGAGGATCTCGTCGCGTTCGGTGCCCAGGGTCGCCACGCCGAGCACCTGCGTCTCGCCGCGCGTGAAGATCGCGCTGCCGTGCGCGCGGGGCAGCGCCCGCGTCTCGATCCAGATGGGCCGCACGGTCTTGCTGTTGCGGCCGTCGGCGCGCAGGTCGTCTTCGAGGATCAGGCGGCGCAGTTCCTGCTTCTCCACCTTCCCGAAGGCGGCCTTCAGGGCCACGAGGCGTTCCTCGGCCCCCTCGACCTCGCCCTCGGGGATGCGCGCCTGGATCAGGCGGTCGCGCAGCGCCTTGATGGCCGCCGAGCGGTCCTTCTTCTTCGCGGTCAGCAGCGCGTCGCGCAGGCCCGCGGCGCGGGCCGCCTCGGCCAGTTCCGGCACGAGGTCCGTGCTGAGGTCGCCGTCGGCCAGGAAGTTGAACTTCTCCTGGCCCAGTTCGGCGCGCATCTGCTCGATCAGCGTCAGGACGCCCTGCATCCCGGCGTGCGCGAACTCGATCGCGGCCACCAGGTCTTCCTCGGCGACGTTCTGCGCGCCGGCCTCGACCATCATCACGGCGTCGCGGGTGCCCGCCACGACGAGGTCCATGCGGCTGCGTTCCAGCTGGTCGGCGGTGGGGTTCAGCACGAATTGCCCGTCAATCTGGCCCACGCGCACGCACGCGGTCGGGCCGTTCCAGGGGATGTCACTGATGCTCAGCGCTGCGGACGCGCCGATGGGGCCCAGCACGTCCGGCATGTTCTGCTGGTCGGCGCTGAGAACCGTGATGATGACCTGCGTCTCGTGGCGGTAGCCTTTGGGGAACAGCGGGCGGATCTGGCGGTCGGTGATGCGCGCCGACAGGATCGCCTTCTCGCCGGGGCGGCCCTCGCGGCGGTGGAAGCTGCCGGGAATCTTCCCGACGGCGTAGTGACGCTCCTCGAACTCCACCGTCAGCGGCAGGAAGTCCAGGGTGCTCTTCTCTTCACGGGCCTGCGCGGTCACCAGCACGACCGTATCGCCGTAGCGCAGGGTCACGGAGCCGCTCACCAGTTTGGCAAGCTTGCCCGTCTCGATGCTCAGTTCGCGCTCCCCGAGCATCGTCTTATAAGTCTTTCCGATCATGACAGGCAGTCTATCCCGCCCGCACAGGGCCGCGCCGTGACGCGCGGCAACCTCTGCGCCGCCCGGCCCGTACCGGGGGCATGACCCACGTTCTGGAGTTGACGCTGCACGCCGCCGCGCAGGTGCTCGAAGCCGGGCTGTCCTCGCGGCGCTGGACGCTGCGCTGGCTGGCCGTGCTGTGCGTGGGCGGCGCGGCCCTGCTGGGCGGCACGGGCGGCGGGTGGCTGGGTCTGCTGGCCATCCTGACTCTGCTGGTCTCCCTGAAGGTCCGCTGAATTCGGCTGGGGTGCCCGGCGTGGCAGAGTGCGGTCTTGGAGGTTTCATCATGACCGTACCGAAGTTCGGATTGGGAACGTTCCGCCTGAAGGATGACGTGGTCCGCCGGGTGGTCGCGGACGCGCTGGAGCTGGGTTACCGCGCCATCGACACGGCGCAGGGTTACGAGAACGAGGGCGAGATCGGTGAGGTGCTCGCCGCGAGTGGCGTGCCGCGCGCGGACGTGTACCTGACCACGAAGATCAAGCCCGCGAATTACCGCCGGGACGCGCTGCTGGACAGCCTGCGCGTCAGCCTAGAGAAACTGCGCGTGGCGCAGGTGGACCTCACGCTGATTCACTGGCCGGTCCCGAACGGCGAGGTGCGCCCCGAGGAGTACCTGTCGGCACTGGCCGAGGCGCGCGAGCAGGGCCTGACGCGCGAGATCGGCGTGTCGAACTTCAACATGGCCGGGCTGCGCCGGGCGCGCGAGATTCTGGGCGGCGTGCCGCTGGCGACGAATCAGGTGGAGATCCACCCGTACCTCCAGAACCGGAAACTGGTCGAGTTTGCGCGTGGGGAGGGCCTGCACCTCACGTCGTACATGACGCTGGCGGTCGGGAAGGTCATGGACGACCCGGTGCTGCGCGACATTGCCGGGGCGCACGGCGCGAACCCCGCGCAGGTGGCGCTGGCGTGGGCCCTGGCGCAGGGCTTCAGCGTGATTCCCAGCAGCACCAGGCGGGAGAACCTCGCCGGGAACCTCCGCGCGCAGGAGCTGACGCTGACCGCGGATGACCTGGACCGCATCGCGGCGCTGGACGTGGGCGAGGCCGCCCGCATCGCCAGTCCGGAGAGTGCGCGGCCCGTCTGGGACTGAGCCGGCGCGGCCAACCCCACATTCTGCCCACCTGTCTGGGGGGAGGGTGTGGGGTTTTCGTGTGCCCCCGCCGGGTGGAGTAGACTGCGCGCACGATGAAATTCAATGCTCGGTCGGCCCTGACGGGACTCCTTGGTCTTTCGCTGCTCGTGGCGTGCGGGCAGACGCCGGCGGGCGGCACGCTGAGCGCGCAGGGCGGCGCAGGCAAGCCCGCCACGGGCCTGAGTTCGGTCGCGGCGCGCGCGTTCGTGCCCAACCCCGTGCAGACCACCGGGGACCAGACCCTAACGGACCAGAAGGACAGCGCCTCGGCGGTGCCGGCCAGCGCGTACTTCAACGTGACCCTGACCGACCTGGACGGCAGCGGGTACCTGAGCGGCCGGTACGCCCGGGTGGTCAGCGAGACGGGCACGCCGGTGTACGGGGCGGGGCCGTTCAACTTCACGCGGGATCAGGATCAGTTCGAGCAGGTCATGGCGTACTACTGGGTCACCGAGGCGCAGAAGTACATCCAGTCGCTGGGTTTCGGCAGTGAACTGCGCGCCGTGAACAGCGACCAGCAGCAGGTGAAGGTCAGCCAGTACGGCGTGGACAACTCGTACCAGAACGACCAGCCGGACATCATCCGCCTGGGCAAGGGCGGCGTGGATGACGCTGAGGACGGCGAGGTGATCGTGCACGAGTACGGGCACGCCGTGCACGCCGCGCAGGTGCCGGGCTTCGGGACCAGCCTGGAAGCCGGGAGTATCGGGGAGGCCTTCGGGGATTACCTGGCGCTGACGGTCGGGCAGGCCGTGGCGAAGGCGAACGGCGCGCCGATCCGCACGGACCTGCCCTGCATTGCTGACTGGGACAGCGTGAGCTACACCAGCGCGGCGCCGCACTGCCTGCGCCGCACGGACACGAACAAGCACTACCCCGAGGACGTGCGCGGCGAGGTGCACGCCGACGGGGAAATCTGGTCGCGGGCGCTGTGGGACCTCCGGCAGGGGCTGGGGGTGTACGTGGCGGACCGCGTGATCATCAATGCTCAGTTCAACTTCGCGCCGGATACGTCGTTCGCGGCGGCGGCGCAGGCGACCGTGAACGCCGCGCAGGCCATGTACGGCGCGAAGGCGGCGGGCACGGTCAGGGCGGCGTTCGTGGCGCGCGGCATCCTTCAGTAGGACATCCGTCAGGAAGTCGTCCGGTTCGCCGGTGTCCGGTGCCCTTCTTGGGGCCGGGCACCGGCGTTCGTCTGGCGGAGCTGCTGCGGGGTGAATGGGAAGATAACTTGCAATTGGTCCGCGTTCTGTTATAAACTAAATCAGTTGCATTTGTTCGGTGGGTGCGCGTACGGCGTATCCACTCCCGTCCCGGCGGACCTCCGCCCGGCCTGCCCCCTGCACCCGCCAGGAGCCGACCGGAGCCTCCGGTGCTGCCCCCCAACCCGCGCAGGAGGTCCCATGTCCCCGCCACTCCCCGCCCGTGACCGCACCGTCATCCTGATCCTGCTCGTGGCGACCTTCGTGGTCATCCTGAACGAGACGATCATGAACGTCGCCCTGCCCCGGCTGATGACCGACCTGCACGTCACCGCCAGCCGCGCCCAGTGGCTCTCCACGGCCTTCATGCTCACCATGGCCGTCGTGATCCCCACCACCGGCTTCCTGCTCCAGCGCCTCAGCACCCGCCAGGTGTTCTTCCTGGCCCTGGGCCTGTTCAGCACCGGCACCCTGCTGGCCGCGCTGGCCCCCGGCTTCACCGCGCTGCTCGTGGCGCGGGTCGTGCAGGCCAGCGGCACCGCCATCATGCTGCCCCTCCTGATGACCACCGTCCTGACCCTGGTGCCCGAACGCCAGCGGGGCGCCGTCATGGGCAACCTCAGCATCGTGATCTCGGTCGCGCCGGCCATCGGCCCCACCCTCTCCGGGCTGATCCTGAACAGCCTCTCGTGGCGCTTCATGTTCCTGTTCGTGCTGCCCGTCGCCCTGGCCGTCCTGCTGCTCGGCGCGCGCACCCTGCGCAACGTGGGTGAACGCAGCCACGCGCCCCTCGACCTGCCCAGCGTGCCCCTCTGCGCCCTGGGCTTCGGCGGCCTGGTGTACGCCCTGAGCCAGCTGGGTACCCCCGGCACCCTGCTGCCCCTGACGGTGGGCCTGCTCAGCCTGGGGGCGTTCCTGTGGCGGCAGCGGACCCTGATGCGGCGCGGCACGCCACTGCTGGACCTGCGCGCCTTCCGCTTCCCGGCCTTCACGCTGGGCCTGAGCGTGATGGTGATCGCCATGATGGCCCTGTTCGGCGGCGCGATCCTGCTCCCGCTGTACCTGCAGAACCTGCGCGGCCTGAGCACCCTGCAGACCGGCCTACTGCTGCTGCCCGGCGGGCTGGTCATGGGCCTGCTCGCCCCCCCCGTGGGCCGCCTGTACGACCGCGTGGGCCCCCGCCCGCTCGCGCTGCCCGGCGCCCTGCTGATGACCGGCGTGCTGTTCGCCCTGGCCCGTATCGACGCGGCCACACCCCTGTGGCTCCTGCTCGCGTGGCACGTGACCCTCAGCGCCGGACTGGCCCTGCTGTTCACGCCGCTGTTCACCAGCAGCCTCTCACCGCTGCCCCCGCACCTGTACTCGCACGGCAGCGCCATCCTCAGCACCCTGCAACAGGTCGCGGGCGCCGCCGGCACCGCCCTTCTGATCGCCCTGATGACCGGCCGCGCCGCCACCCTGACCGCCGCCGGCACGCCCACCGTGACCGCGCAGGTCAGCGGCCTGCACCTGGCCTTCACTGTCAGCGGCGCCATCGCCGTGCTTGCCGTGCTGCTCACCACCCTGATGCCCCGCCCCGCGCCTGGCCCGGCCTCTGCCGTCCCCGCCCACTAGACCCGCCCTCACTCACGCCCGACAGGAGCCCCATGCCGACCTTCACCGCCCCGCTGACCCTGCACGGCAAGACCGCCACCGGCCTCACGGTGCCCGAGACCGTCATCGCTGAACTGAACCTCGGGAAACGCCCGCCCGTGCACGTCACGCTGAACGGCACGTACACGTACCAGTCCACTGTGGGCGTCATGGGTGGGCAGTCCCTGCTGCCCGTCAGCGCCGAGCACCGCGCCGCGGCCGGCCTGCAGGCGGGCGACCCCGTGACCGTCACCCTGACCCCCGACGTGGCCCCGCGCGAGGTGACCCTGCCACCTGCCCTGCAGGCCGCGCTGGACGCCCAGCCCGCCGCGCGCGCCGCCTTTGATCAGCTGCCCCCCAGCCAGCGGCGCGAACACGCCCGCGCCGTCGAGACCGCCAAGGCCGAAGCCACCCGCGCCCGCCGCGTCCAGACCATCCTGGCCGCCCTCACCCTGCCCTGACCCCCGGAGGTCCACCCATGCTCACCCTGCACCCCTACCTTGGTTTCAACGGCCAGGCCCGCGAGGCCCTCGAGTTCTACCAGTCGTGCCTGGGCGGCACCCTGGAGCTCATGACCGTCGCGGACTCCCCGGTCGCCGCGCAGATCCCCGCGCACATGCAGGGGCACATCCTGCACGGCAGCCTCACCAGCGGCCCGCTGGTCCTGAACGCCTCGGACATGACTGAGGACGTGGGCCGCACGCACAGCGTGACCCTGGCCCTGGCCAGCGACGACCTGGAGCACGCCCAGCAGGTCTTCAGCGCGCTCGCGCAGGGCGGCGCGGTCACGCACCCGCTGAGCCCCTCGTTCTGGGAGGGCATGTTCGGGCAGCTGACCGACCGCTACGGGCACCACTGGATGATGAACGTCATCCCGCGGCCCAGCTGATGCGGGCCGTCACGCCCTTCCTGATGTTCCAGGGGCAGGCGGGGGCCGCCCTGGACCTGTACCTGCGTCTGCCCGGCGCCCGCCTCCTGCACCGCCAGGACACCCCCGAAGGCCGCGTGCAGATGGCCGAACTGGACCTGAGTGGGCAGCGGGTGCGCGTCACCGACTCACCCATCCCGCACGCCTTCACGTTCACGCCGTCCATGTCGCTGTTCCTCGACTGCGACACCCAGGGGGAATTCGACGAGGTGTGCGCCCTGCTCGGCGCGGGCGGCACGTACCTCATGCCGCCCGGCGAGTACGGCTTCAGCGCCCGTTTCGCGTGGCTGAACGACCCGCACGGCGTGTCCTGGCAGGTGAACCTCCCCGCATGAACTGGACCCTGGAAGTCATCGTGGTGCCCGTCACGGACGTCGACCGCGCCCGCGCCTTCTACGCCGACGCCCTGGGCTTTCACGTGGACCACGACACCGTGCGCGGCAGGCAGCGCCTCATCCAGTTCACGCCGCGCGGCTCCGGGTGCAGCGTCGTGATCGGCTCCGCGCTGCGCCCCATGCCGCCCGGCACCCTGCGGGGCATGCAGCTGGTCGTGAACGACCTGCGCGCCGCGCACGCCGAACTCCTCGCGCGGGGCGTGCCCGTGTCCGACATCCGCGTGCTCGGCGGCCCCACGCCCCGCCCCGCCACACCCGACGACGACCTGAACCACGTGGGTTTCCTGTCCTTCCAGGACCCCGACGGCAACGGCTGGAGCGTCCAGCAGATCACCGCCCGACCCTGACCCCGGAGGCCCCGCATGCGCCCCCTGATCGTCTGCAACTTCGTCACGCTGGACGGCTGCTACGAGGACGCCACCCGCACCCTCGCGCCGCTGTTCGAGCACCAGCACCCCGACTACCGCGGGGACGACCAGTTCGACCACCTGACCCTGAGTCTGCTCCGAGACGCCGGCACACTGCTGCTGGCCGGGCGCGAGTCCGCGCTGAACAACCTGCGCTACTGGCAGGCCGTGCAGGACGACCCCACCGCGACCGACGTGCGCCGGGCCTTCGCGCGGCAGCTCGCGCAGACCGAGGTGGTGGTCATGTCCGACCACCTGACCCCGGACGACCTGACCGCCTTCCCGAACGCCCGCGCCGTCCGCGTGGCCGACGCGCCCGACACCGTCCGTGCCCTGAAAGCCCGGCCGGGCGGGCCGCTGCTGCTCCTCCTCAGCCGCCTGCTCTGGAACGACCTGCTCACGCGCGGCCTGGTGGACGAACTGCACCTTGTGACCTTCCCGCTGCTGGCCGGGCCCGGCGGCACGCCCCTGCTCACCGGCCGTCCCCCGGTGCAGTTCCGGCTGCTGCGCTCGCAGACCTTCCCCGGCTCCGGCAACGTCCTGAACGTCTACGACGTCACCCGCCTGGCCACGCGGGCGCCATGACCGACCTGCCGCGTCTGTCCGCCCCCGCCCGCCGCGCCCTGAGCCGCGCGGGTATCACCACCCTCGCCGGGCTCAGCCGCCACACCGAGCGGGACCTGCTGGCCCTGCACGGCCTCGGCCCGAACGCCCTGGCCGCGCTGCGTGACGTGCTGGCCGCCCGGGGGCTCAGCCTCGCCCCACCCGACCGGGAGATCCCATGAAGCTGCTCCTCACCTCCGGCGGCGTCACGAACGCCAGCATTCACGCCGCGCTGCTCGACCTGCTGGGTAAACCCATCGCCGAGTGCCGCGCGCTGTGCATTCCCACCGCGCAGCACGGGCACCCCTGGTGCACACCCGACACCGCGTGGCGGTTCGTTGCCGGGCGCAGCCCCGCCCCGATGGTCGACCTGGGCTGGCAGAGCGTGGGCCTGCTGGAACTCCTGGCGCTGCCCCACCGGCCCCGTGAGCAGTGGGAGGCGTGGGTGCGCGCCGCGGACGTGCTCCTCGTGGACGGCGGCGACGCGACCTTCCTGGCCCACTGGCTGCGGCAGACCGGACTGGCCGACCTGCTCCCCACCCTGACGGACACCGTGTGGGTCGGCGTGAGCGCCGGCAGCATGGTCCTCACGCCCCGCATCGGGGCCCAGTTCGTCTCCTGGCCCGGCGCGGACGGCAACGACGCCACGCTGGGCCTCGTGGACTTCTCCATCTTCCCGCACCTGAACTACCCGGATTTCCCGTCCAACCGCATGGCCAACGCCGAGGCGTGGGCCACCGAGATCGGCGGGCCCGGCTACGCCCTCGACGACCAGAGTGCCATCCGCGTCGTGGACGGCGCCGCACAGGTCATCTCGGAAGGCGAGTGGCGGGCCTTCCCGTGACGGGCGCCCCCCACCGCCCCGCGCCTACTGCCCCGCGATGGACAGGGCGCCCACGAGCACGTCCGGCGCCCCGGTGCCCATAGGTGTCCAGTGCAGTTCGGGCCCGATCCACTGCACGTCCCGCAGCAGATCCAGGATGTTCCCAGCGACCGTGAACACGTCCAGCGCGTGCTGCTGCTCGCCACGCTCGAACAGGAACCCGCTGGCCTCCAGACTGAACTCCCCCGTGACCGGGTGCGCCCCCGCGTGCCCGCCACTGACGCCCAGCAGCTGAATGCCACTGAACGACCCGGTCGGGGCTTCCGCCTGGTCCGCCTGCGGCTGAAGGAACAGGTTGCTGTGACCCACGCTCACCGCGCCGCTCAGGCCGAAGCGGCTGGCGTGCCCGGTGCTGCCCACGCCCGCACGCGCGGCGGTGCCCTGGTTGTGCATCACGGCGCGCAGCACGCCCCGTTCGATCAGCGTCAGGGGCGCGCTGGGGCAGCCCTCCGCATCAAAGGGCCGCGAGCGCTGCCCGGTGGGCAGGGTCGCGTCGTCCACGAGCGTCACGCTCTGGGCCGCCACCAGCTGCTCCAGCCGCCCGGCCAGGGGGCTTTTGCCTTCCTCGATCATGCGGCCACTGAACATCGGCGCGAACAGGCCCAGCAACTCCGCCATGGCCCGCCCGCTCAGCCACACCGGGAACGCGCCACTCGGGGCGGGCCGGGCGCCCAGCAGCGCCGCCGAGCGCTCCACGGCCGTCAGGGCGGTGCGGGTGGGGTCCAGCTGCGTGAACTCCCGCGTGAACTGCCACTCGCCGTCCATCTTGCTCTGCCCGTTTTCCGACAGCAGCGGGTACACGGCCAGCGTCGCCTCCAGCGCCTGCGCGCCCCGCTGCAGGCCGCTGGTGTTCGCCACCTGCCAGTCCCGCACGCTGTCGTCATACCCGCCGTACGGCACGCTGATCACGCGCGGGTCCGCGCCACTCGCCACGCGGTCCAGGTCCAGCGCCGCGGCGACCTTCTGCGCGACCGTCACGCCACTCAGGCCCTCGCCGGACAGGTCCAGGGCGGGGGGCGGCGGCCAGTCCACCAGCGCCGCGCCCGCCTCGGGGGCTGTCAGCTCGGCGTTCTCCGCCGCGCGGTCCAGGGCGCGTTCCAGGGCCGCTTCGCTCAGGTTCTCCGTGAAGCTCTCGCCCCACGCGCCGCCCCGCAGCACGCGCAGCGCCACGCCCTGCTGCGTGGACAGCTGGAAGCTGGTGACCTCGCCCTTGAGGGCACGCACCCCTGTGTGCTGCTCGCGCTGCGCGAACACCTCCAGCTGCACGCCCCGCGACCGGGCGCGCTCCAGCAGGAATGCCTGCGCCTCGGCCAGGGACAGCTGCGTGTCCGCCGTGCGGTTCAGTTTCTTGCCCGTCACGCGCGGCCCCCCACGGTGATCTCCGAGATCAGGATGTGCGGCTGCCCCACGTCGGTTGGCAGGCTGCCAGACACGCTGCCGCACATGCCCTGCCCCAGCCGCAGGTCCCCGGCGACCCCCACGATGTTCATCAGGTCCTGCGCGCCGTTCCCGACGAGCGCCGCGCCCCGCAGCGGTTCGGCCACCTCGCCCCCACGGATCATGTACGCCTCGTTCACCGCGAAGTTGTAATCCCCGGTGCCCGGCGTGACGCTCCCCCCGCCCATCGTGCGGGCGTAGATGCCGTGCTCCACGCCCCGGATCAGGTCATCGGGCGTGCGGTCCCCGGGGGCAATGAACGTGCTGCGCATGCGGCTTGCGGGCGCGTAGCGGTAGTTCGCGCGGCGGCCACTGCCCGTGCGGGCCTCGCCAGTCTTGAGGTGCCCCACGCGGTCCACCATGTACGAGCGCAGCACACCCCGCTCGATCAGGGTCGTGCGCTGCGGAGCCATGCCCTCGTCATCCACGCCCAGCGCGCCCCACGCACCGGGAATCGTGCCGTCGTCAATGGCGGTCACGCAGTCGTGCGCGATGCGCTGCCCCATCTTCCCGGCGAACACGCTGGCGTTCTTCTCCACCGCCGTCGTCTCCAGAATGTGCCCGCACGCCTCGTGGAAGATCACGCCGCCAAAGGCGTTGCCGATCACCACGGGAAGCTTGCCCGCCGGGGCGTACGCCGCGCCCAGCATGGCGTTCGCGATCCGCGCGGCCTCCGCGCCGATCTCCTCGGGCGGGCGCTCCTCGAAGAATTCCAGGCCGCGCCCCGCACCGGGGTTCGAGGACCCCGTGGCACGGTCGGTGCCGTCCTGTGCAATAGCGGTGCAGGCAATCCGGGTGCTCAGCCGCTCGTCCTCCGCCCACAGGCCCTCGGAGTTCGCGATCAGCACGCGCTGCACCATGTCCAGGTACGTGACGTCCACCGTCCGCACCGCGCCCACCCCGGCGGCCGCCCCGTGCGCGCGGCGCATCAGGGCCAGCTTGCGGGCCTTCGCGGCGTGCAGCGGATGCTCGCGCGCCACCTGCATGGGCGTCACGTTCACCCGCGTGAAATCCAGGCCGCCCGCGCCGCCCTCGTCCGTGACGCCCGCCGCGCCGCGCGCCTGCGCCACCTGCCGCGCCAGGTCCAGCAGTCCACTGGCCGTCACGTCGTTCGTGTAGGCGTACACGACCTGCGTGCCGTACAGCAGCCGCACGCCCGCCCCGAACAGGTTCCCGTCCCGCGCGTCCCTCAGTTCCCCCTGATGCAGCCGCAGGGTGGTGCTCACGCGGTCTTCCACGAACAGCTCCGCGAAATCCGCCCCGCCCCGCTGCGCCGCGCCCAGCACCTGCGCCACCAACGCTTCATCCAGCATGAACCCGCCTCCTTGGACTGTGTCTTGGAAGGTCACCATAGCGGCCCGTCCGCGCCGGTGCCCAGTCGCCCAGGGTGCACCACGCCATTTGGCCTACCCGGCCCGGAGCGCCCCTACGCTGCGGGCATGAGCTTTCCCATCCTGTCGTCCGTGCTCGATCCGGCGGCCCTGGCCGGCCGGCTGGCCGCCTCGTTCGGCGGCGCGCCCCGGGTGACGTTCCTGCGGCGCGGTCTGAACGACACGTACCGCGTGGACGGCCTGCCGGTGGGCAGCGCGGCTCTGCGGGTGTACCGCCTGAGGTGGCGTACGCCTGCGGACGTGGCCTGGGAAGACGCGTTCATCCGCCGGGCCGCCGCGGCGGGCGTGGGGGCCGCGCAGGTCATCCCCTTCCCGGACGGCACGCGCCTGCTGACCCTGGACGCGCCGGAGGGGCCGAGGCTGGCCGCGCTGTTCGACTGGGTGGAAGGCCGCGAGCCGGACGCCACCCCGGAGGACGCCGCCCGCTTTGGCCGCGCGGCGGCGGCGCTGCACGCGGCGGGCGAAGGCCTGCCGGACGCCGGGCGCTTCCCGCTGGACCTGACGCACCTGATCGGCAGTCCCGTGGCGCGGGTGCTGCCGCTGCTGGCAGACGAACCGGCGCTGGCCCACGAGCTTCAGGTCGTGGCCGCGCGGACCCGCGCCGCGCTGGAGGGTCTGGAGGCCCAGCTCACCCGCGCGGCCTGTCACGGGGACCTGCACGGCGGGAACGCCCTGGTGGACTCTGCCGGAGCGCTCCAGCTGTTCGATTTCGACTGTGGCGGCCCGGGCTTCGCCGCGTATGACCTCGCGGTGTACGGCTGGGATCACGCGCTGAACAGTGCCCCCGACGATGACACGCCCTGGACGCTCTGGGCCGCGTGCCTGGACGCCTACCGCGCCGCGAGACCCCTGACGGACGCGGACGAGGCGGCCCTGGGTTCATTCGGCGTGGCCCGCACCCTGTGGTTCATGGGGCTCTATGCCGACCTGTCGGACACCTGGGGCCGTCAGATGGTCAGCCCCCGGTTCTTCCGCTCGCAGCTGGACTTCATCGGGCGCTGGGAGGAGCGGCTGACCGCCACTCGGGCGGGCGCGCCTGAGTGAACCGGCCCTCCCCGCGCGGGGCCGGGGGCGCGTATCCTCCGGGCATGACCGCCCTGCCCGTGCCGCCCTCGCGTGATGTGCTGCTCACCTGCCCGCTGGACTGCCCGGACGCCTGCCGCCTGAAGGTCACGGTGGGCCGTGACGCGCCGGGCGCGCCAGAGCGGCTCCTGAAGGTCACGGGGGACGCCACGCACCCGATCACGAAGGGCTTCGCGTGCGCCAAGACCGTGCACTACCCGGCCCGCGCCAACCACCCGGATCGGCCCCTGTACCCGCTGCGGCGCGTGAACGCGAAGACGGACGCCGAACCCGTCTGGGAGCGCGTGACCTGGGAGGCCGCACTGGACGACATCGCCGCGCGCCTGCGGACGCTGCTGGACGCGCGCGGGCCGGGCAGCATCCTGCGCTACAACTACGCGGGCACCATGGGCCTGATGGAGGGCACGCACGTGCACGCCTTCTTCCGCGCGCTGGGCGCCCCGGAACTGGAGGAGACGATCTGCGCCACGGCCGGCACCGAGGCCTGGAGCCTGGGCTACGGCACGCGCTTCGGGGTGGACCCGGCGGACGTGGCGCACGCGCGCCTGATCGTGCTGTGGGGCATCAATTCCCTGAGTACGAACAGTCACCTGACGCCGCACCTGACGGCGGCCCGCAAGGCCGGGGCGCGGATCGTGTGCGTGGACCCGTACCGCAACCGCACGGCGGCCTTCGCGGACGAGCACCTGAAGATCCGCCCCGGCACGGACGCCGCGCTGGCCCTGGGCGTCATGCACGAACTGTTCGCTCACGGCTGGACGGACGAGACCTACATCGCCGAGGCGACGACCGGCGTGGGGGAACTGCGCGAGGCGGCGCGCGAGTGGACGCCCGACCGCACCGCGGAGGTCACCGGCCTGGACGCGGACGTGATCCGTGCGTTCGCCCGCGCGGTCGGCACGACGCGCCCTACGTACATCCGGGTGGGGTACGGCATGACCCGCCACGAGCACGGCGGCACGAACCTGCGGGCCGTGACCCTGATTCCCGCCCTGACCGGCGACTGGCGGCATCGGGGCGGCGGCTGCACCCTGAGCACCAGCGGCGCATTCAAACTCAACCGCGCGCGCCTGGGCGCCGCGCACCTGATCCGGCCCGGCACGCCGCGCGTGAACATGAACGAGTACGCCGCCGCCCTGCGACCCGAACGTGGCCTGGGCGCGACGTTCATCTACAACTGCAACCCGGCGGTCGTCGCGCCGGACGCCGGGCGGGTCCGCGCGGGCCTCCAGCGGGACGACCTGCTGGTGGTCGTGCTGGAACAGGCCATGACCGACACCGCGCGGCTGGCCGACTATGTGCTGCCTGCCACCACCTTCGCCGAGCACGCCGACGTGTACACCAGCTACGGCCACCACTACCTGGGCTATAACCCCGCCACCCTGGAGGCCCCCGGTGAGGCGCGGCCGAACTCCTGGGTCTTCCAGGAACTCGCGCGGCGCCTGGGCGTGACGGAACCCGGCGTGTACTGGAGCGTGGACGACCTGCTTGACGAGGTGCTGGCCACCGATCACCCGCTCCTGGCGGGCATCACGCCGGAGCGCCTGAAGGCCGAGGGCAGCGTCCGCCTGAACCTCCCCGAGGGCTTCCTGCCGTACGCGCACGGCGCGGAAACGCCCAGCGGGAAGGTGCAGCTCAGCCCCGCGCCCGCGCACCGCGAACCCCTGGCGCAGCTGAGCGCCGAGTACCCCATCCGGCTGCTCACGCCGCCCGCGCATCACTTCCTGAACAGCACGTACGGGAACCTGCCGAACCTCAACCGCGCTGAGGGGGGTGAACCGCACCTGCTGCTGCACCCGCACGACGCGCAGGCGTCCGGCGTGACCGACGGGGGGCTCGCCACCCTGACCAGCGAGATCGGCAGCGTGCAGCGCCGCGTGAAGGTCACGGACGCCGCGCAGCCCGGCGCGGCCATCCTGGAGGGCACGTGGTGGGGCCTCAGTGCGCCGGACGGCCGGAGCATCAACGAGCTCACCGCGCAGACCCTCACCGACCTGGGGGGCGGCAGCACCTTTCACAACACCCGCATCCGCATCGACCCTGTTCAGCCGTAAGGAGAACGTATGCGAGCACTGATCGTCACCGAATTCGTGTCCCTGGACGGCGTGTATGAGGAACACTCGCCGTGGCGCGCGCCGTACGACCCGGACGACGGGCCCTTCAAGCGTGAGGAATTGTTCGTCAGCAGCGCGCTGCTGCTGGGCCGCACCACCTTCGATGAGTTCGCGGCGTACTGGCCCACGGCGACCGGCAGCTTCGCGGAGTGCATGAACGCCCTGCCCAAGTACGTGGCCACCACCCGCCCCGGCCCACTCGCCTGGAACGCCACCGCCCTGGGTCCCGACGTGGTCTCGGAGGTGCAGGCCCTCAAGGCGCAGCCGGGCGGTCCGCTGCTGGTGTACGGCAGCGGCACCCTCGCGCGGACGCTGCTGCGGCACGGGCTGGTGGACGAGCTGCGCCTGATGGTCTTCCCGCTCGTCCTGGGCCGCGGCAAGCGCCTGTTCGACACGCTGGAGCACCTGCCCCTGACGCTGCTGGGCACGCGGGAGCTGGGCTCGGGCGTGCTGCTGCTCACGTACGGCCCGGCGCGCCCATGAAGACCGTTCTGATCACGGGCGGCAGCCGGGGCATCGGCGCGGCCACCGCCCGCCTCGCCGCGCAGGCCGGGTACGCGGTGGGGCTGGGGTATCGCCAGGACGCCGCCGCGGCTGCTGGGATCGTCCAGGAGATCGAGGCCGCCGGAGGCCGCGCGCTGGCAGTCCAGGCCGACGTGGGCGACGCTGGGGACGTGGAGCGCCTCTTCGACACCGTGCAGACCGAACTGGGGAGCTTGCACGGCCTGGTGAACAATGCCGGGACGCTGGAACGGCAGGCGCGCGTGGATGAACTGGACACGGCGCGGCTCCAGCGGGTCCTGACCACGAACGTGATCGGTGCGTTCCTCTGCGCGGGCGCCGCCGTGCGGCGACTCTCCACCCGGCACGGCGGGCCGGGCGGCGTGATCGTGAACGTCTCCTCGCGCGCAGCCGTGCTCGGCTCGGGCGGCGAGTACGTGGATTACGCCGCCTCGAAGGGCGCTGTGGACACCCTGACTGTTGGGCTGGCCCGCGAGGTGGCGGCCGAGGGCATCCGCGTGTGCGGCGTGCGCCCCGGCCTGATCGAGACGGACATTCACGCGCTGGGCGGCGAACCGGGGCGCGTGGCGCGGCTCGCGGGCAGCGTCCCGCTGGGCCGGGGCGGCACGCCCGAGGAGGTCGCCCAGGCGATCCTCTGGCTGCTGTCCCCGGCGGCGTCCTACGTGACGGGCACCCTGCTGGACGTCAGCGGCGGCCGCTGAGGGACGTCACGTCCGCCCGGAGTGCATGGTCGGCGCCCATTCCCTACCTGAGCTTCAGGGCCGCCGCTGCCGTGCGGCACACTGCGGGCAACAGCGGATCTCGCGGACACATTCCGTGCCCTGGCCCCCCGGATCATCCCGCCACTCTCCCTTCCGGGCTTTGATCTGGCGCTGGCGTGGATCCGGCAGGGGCGGATACACCCTCCTGCGGGGCGGGTACTGGACGGCGCGCGTCTGAACGGACAGCATGAAGCACGGTTCACCGGCAGGCTGAACCTGCTGGCAGAGGTCACATCGGTACATGGTGAGCAGCCTTGGAGCGGGCGTGATTCGGCTGCAGCCCGGAAAAGACGTGGAGGTTCGGCGGTCAGAAGCCGCGACACATCAGCTCTGTTGTCTACGTCACTCGGTTCGGTCTTGAAGAGGGAACTCCAGAGGCTGAGCGGACCGCGTCCCTACGTGCACTTACCGTATCACGCCCGGCGGGGCCGTCAGCGGCGGACGCGGCGCGTGCGGGAACTGGGCCGTCCGGGGTATCCTGCGGGGTGCGCGGCGGCGCCTCCCTCCGGCAGATCCGCCGACCTGACGCGCCCTGACGACCACCCCATCCGCTCCTTTCCGGCGCTTCACTGCGCGCCGGCTCTGCCGCTCGACCTGTCCTGTCGATTCCGGCCCGAGGTTCCCATGACCATCCCTGCCCCCCGGGCGGCGCTGCCGCTGCTGCTGATCGCCCTGTACGCCCTGAGCATCCTGCTGGCGAACCTGACCCTGAACACGTTCATTCCGCTGCCCGTGTACGGCCTGCTGAGCGTCGGCACGATCTTCTTCGCGGCCGTCTTCACCCTGCGGGACCGCATTCACCGCGCGGGCGGCCTGAACGCCGTGTACGTCGCCATTGCTGCCGCGCTCATCGTGAACACGGTGGTGGCCCTGATCACCGGCACGCCGTGGCGGTTCGTGGGCGCCAGCTTCCTGGCGATCCTGGCCGGGGAACTGGCCGACACTGCCGTGTATCAGAGCCTCATTCAGCGCAGCTGGTGGACGCGGGTGCTGGCCAGCAACGCCGTGAGCGTCCCGCTGGACAGCGTGCTGTTCAACCTGCTGGCCTTCTGGGGTGACATGCCGTCCGGGCAGATCACGCAGATCATCTTCGCGGACATTCTCGCGAAGTACCTGATCGCGGCGCTGTTCGCCTTCCGCGTCCGGCACGCGGCCCGCCTCGCCTGAACCGCTCCACAGCTGCCCTAAAGGCGTGGGCTGGGCCCATGCTCTCAATTGCAAGGCCCCTGTGCAGGGCGCCTGCCTGCACCCGCAAGCGGCTGTCAGTTCTCCCGGCGGCCGCCTTTCCTCGTTGACTGTGCCCTTTCATTCGCGGCGGCCGCGGCCTGGATCAGCTCCCGGAAGGCCACCTCGTCCAGCGGACCGCCCTCGGGCAGATCAATGGCGCGGCGGGTGCCCCCGTCCAGACTGGCGTTGAACAGCCCTGCCGGGTCGGGCAGGCTGGCGCCGCGTGGAAACGTGAGCTTCACGGCCCGCTGGTACGTCTCGCCGGTGCACAGGATGCCCCTGTGCTCCCACACGGGCACGCCGGGCGACGTGGCCTTGGCCCACTTCACGGTCTCCTGCACGCCCGGCAGCGCCTCGTGAATCAGGGCGCGCACGCGCCGCAGGGTGTCGCTGCGCCAGTCGGTCAGGGCGGCCAGCCGCTCGGTCACCGGGTCGGCGTTCGTCATGCGTGGGCCTCCACCAGGGCCTTCCAGCCGTCCATGTCCTCGCCGACGATCAGGTGCTTCCCGGCGCGCACCAGCGGCAGGCGCAGCAGTTCGGGGTCGTCGATGACCTTGGCGATCACGCCGTCCTCGGTGGTGCGCAGGTAGGCGAGGTTGCTGCGTTCGTACGCCTTGCCGTTCAGGTCCAGCAGGGCGTTCAGGCCGAATTTCTGCACGAAGCGGGCCAGTTCGCCCTTGGCGATGGGGCGTTCTTTCAGGTCCACGAAGTGAATCTTGATCTTGCGCTCCTTGAAGAAGCGTTCAGCGGCGCGCGTCTCCTTGCTTTTGCGCGTGCCGAACACCTGCACCTGAAGGTCACTCATGGCTCAAGTGTAAGCGTGTGGGTGCAGGGCGCTGGAATGAACGCGCTGGCCCCCGTCCAGCACAGGCGGGGGCCAGTGGGCGGCCGGGTTCAGTTGGTGTAGAAGCCCAGGTCGTGGTCGCCGCTGACGGGCAGGCCCAGGTGGTCGTAGGCGTGCGCGGTGGCCACGCGGCCGCGGGGGGTGCGCTTGATGAAGCCCAGCTGGATCAGGTACGGCTCGTACACGTCTTCCAGGGTCAGGCTGTCCTCGCTGATCGCGGTGGCCAGGGTGTCCACGCCGACCGGGCCGCCCGCGAAGCGGTGAATCAGGGTCTCCAGGTACTTCTTGTCGCGGTCGTCCAGGCCGGCGCTGTCCAGGCCCAGCCGGTCCAGGGCATCCTGCGCGCGGGGCAGGCCGATGGTGGTCTCGCCGGCCACCTCGGCGTAGTCGCGCACGCGGCGCAGCAGACGTTTGGCGATGCGCATGGTGCCGCGCGCCCGGGCGCCGATCTCGACGGCGGCGTCTTCCTCCAGGCCGAAGCCCAGCAGGCGGGCGTCGCGCATGAGGTTCACACCGATCTCGTCGGGCGTGTAGTACTCGAGGTGCTCGATGATCCCGAAGCGGCTGCGCATGGGCGCGGTGATCAGGCCGGGGCGGGTGGTGGCGCCGACCAGCGTGAAGCGCGGCAGGGGCAGCTCAATGGTGCGCGCGGCGGGGCCCTGGCCCAGCACGATGTCGAGCTTGAAGTCCTCCATGGCGGGGTACAGGTGCTCTTCCGCAACGCGGCCCAGGCGGTGGATCTCGTCGATGAACAGCACGTCGCCCTCTTCGAGGCTGTTGGTGAGGATCGCGGCGAGGTCGCCGGGTTTCTCGATGGCGGGGCCGGAGGTGACGCGGATGTTCACGCCCAGTTCGTGCGCGATGATGTGCGCCAGGGTGGTCTTGCCCAGGCCGGGCGGGCCGAACAGCAGGGTGTGGTCGAGCGCTTCCTTGCGGCCGCGCGCGGCCTGGAGGTACACGCCGAGTTTCTCCTTCAGTCGCACCTGCCCGACGTATTCCGTCAGGGTCTTGGGCCGCAGGGCCGCGTCGAGCGGTTCAGTCATAACAGAGAGTCTAGCGCAAGTTCGCTCTGAGCGGAATACGCCCGGTGTCTTTCAGCGACTGACCTGAGCCTCAGCTCTTCGCGTACTGACGGATCAACCCCGGCAGGTCCCGTTCCAGGGCGCCACTCACCACGTCCTGATTGCCGTACACCCGCACGAAGCGCCCCTGGCCGTCCACGACGCTCACCTGATCCCCGTGAATCCGCGCCGCCTCGGACGCCGCCGCGCCCACCTGCGCCGCATTCGCCGCGCCGCTGGACGTCTTCCCGCTCTGCGGCATGGTCATGTGGGCGCTGTGATCCTCCGCGGGCATCGGTGCCACATTCGCCACGAACATCTCCCGCGCCGCCGCGTCAATGGTCTGCGCCCGGCCCGTCAGACCCGTGAACGCCGGATCGAAACGGTTCAGGTACTCGCGCACCACGCCCGGCGTGTCATGCCCCGGGTCCACCGTGATGAACTGCACCTGCACCCGCGAGCGCTGCTCCGCACTGAGCGCCGCGTACATATTCTTCAGGCTCGCCAGGGTCGCCGGGCACACGTCCGGGCAGCGCACGAACCCGTAGAACACCAGCCGCATCCGTCCGTCCGCTGCGTTCAGGGCCGTGGCCTGCCCCCGGTCGTTCACCAGTGCCAGCGCCGGGAGCGTCTTCGGGGCGTCCAGCGCCTCACCCGCCGTCACGCCTGGCGCGGCCCGCCGCATCACCAGGAGCCCGCCCAGCACCGCCGCGACCACCAGCAGCGCCGCCGTCACCCACCTTGAAACACCTGTCATGCCCGCAGGGTAGGGGAGAGGCACCGGGTGACGTGTCCCCGGTGATGAGGGGAAGCTCGGCGCGGCCCCGCGCACCTGAGCCGAACTGGTCCATCCAGGCGCCGCACCTCATCCCGTCAACGCGAAAGGGACGCCACTCAGGGCGTCCCTCCGGTCTTCACGTGTGGGTTTACCAGGCGTAGAAGATCGCGACGATCAGCAGCCACACCACGTCCACCAGGTGCCAGTACAGGCTGGCGGGGGTGATGGAGCCGTGGTTGTACTTGTCCATCTTGCCGGTCATGGACTGGTAGAAGGGCAGGGCGACGCCGGTGCCGCCGATCAGGATGTGCAGACCGTGGAGGCCGACGATGGTGAAGAAGCACGCCTGCCAGAGGTTCTGCTTCCAGTCGCTTTCCACGCCGAACAGGCTGAACTCGTACACCTGGAACAGCATGAACAGCGCGCCCAGCAGCAGCGTGACGAACAGGCCGATCCGGAAACGGGTGAGCTTGCCGTGGTGGTTGTCCTGCTCGGCGCGGTGAATCACGAACGAGGAGCTGACCAGGATCAGGGTGTTCAGCGCGGCCAGCCAGATGTTCGGGCGCAGCGCGGGCGGCTCGGCCAGGCCTGACACGCGCAGGTACACGTACCCGGCGATCAGCACGCCGAACAGGCCCACTTCACTCACGATGAACCACGCCATGCCCATGAAGCCGTTGTCGTACTTCGTCAGGTGATGGTGCGCGACCGGCACGGCGTACTCGCGGGTGCCTGCCCACTTGAACAGGCTGTACAGGAACACCGGCAGGCTCAGGTACAGGACGACCGTGGCCAGCTTGAACGCGAAGCTCGCGTCCGCGAAGGGCTGCAGGCCCGTGGCGGGGTGGTAGTTCGTGAACCAGCCGAAGCTCAGGCCGTAGCCCATCAGCAGCATGCCCACCGCGGTCATGAACGGCCAGATGCTGTCCTGCGGCAGGTGAATGCTCTTGGGGTCCACAGGGATCAGGGTCTGCCCGCTCTGCTCCCAGTCGTACAGGGGCCGCTCGGTGGGGAAGGTGGTGGGGAAGTCATGCGCGAAGTTGTAGGGCTTGGGGGGGCTGTCCGCCGTCCATTCCAGCGTGAAGCCGCCCCAGGGGTTGGGGGAAGCCGTGATGGGCTGACGGAAGCTCTGGAGCATGTTCCACACCCACACGATGCCGCCGGCCAGCAGCGTCAGCGCGCCCAGGGTGGAGATGAAGTTCAGTTCCGTCCACGCGAAGTTGCCTTCGGGGTACGTGTAATAGCGGCGCGGCATGCCCAGCAGACCCAGGATGTACTGGGGCAGGAAGGTCATCCAGGAGCCGATCATGAACAGCCAGAAGTGCGCCAGGCCCAGCTTCTCGTTCAGGAAGCGGCCGGTCATCTTCGGCCACCAGTAGTACAGGCCGCCCATGGCCAGGAACGCGGTGCCGAACATCATCACGTTGTGGAAGTGCGCCACCACGTAGTACGACATCGTGACCTGGTAGTCGAAGGGAATCATGCCCAACGACACGCCGGTGATCCCGCCGATCAGGAAGTTGAAGATGAAGCCCACCAGCCAGTACGTGGGGGACTTCATGATGATCCGCCCGCCCCACAGCGTGCCGATCAGGTTGAAGATCTTCACGCCGGTCGGGACGGCCACGATCAGGGTGGCGATCATGAACGCGATCTGCCACGCCTCGGGCAGGCCCACGGCGAACATGTGGTGGACCCACACCAGCAGGCTGACCAGCACGATCCCCAGGATCGAGTAGATCATCACGCGGTACCCGAACAGCGGCTTGCGGGCCATGGTGCTGGCGATCTCGGCGCCGATCCCCAGGTAGGGGAGCAGCATCACGTACACCGCCGGGTGCGAGTAGAACCAGAAGAACTGCTGGAACATGACGGGCACGCCGCCAATGCCGGGGTTGAAGAGGCTGATGCCCAGCTTCAGTTCCAGGAAGGTGACCAGCGCGGCGGCAGTCAGGCCGCCCAGCGACACCAGCTGCAGCATGGAGGTCGCGAAGATACTCCAGGCAAACACTGGCATCTGCCACAGGCTCATGCCCGGGGCGCGCATGTTCACGACAGTGGCGGCAAAGTTCGCGCTGCCCAGCAGGGACGCGATGCCGTTCAGGGTCAGGGCGACCATCAGCACGGCCACGCCGGTCTGGTTCGCGTCAACGCTCAGGGGGTAGTAGAAGGTCCAGCCGACGCCGGGCGCGCCGCCGTTGGCGAGGCCCAGCACGACCAGGATCAGGCTGAAGATGAACAGCCACACCGCGAAGGTGTTCACGCGGGGCAGCGCCACGTCGCGCACACCCAGCTGCAGCGGCAGGAACCAGTTCCCGAAGCCGAACAGACCAATCGGAATCAGGAAGAAGAAGATCATCAGCGCGGCGTGCATGGTCAGCACCTGGTTGTAGGTGTTGCCCACCAGGAAGGTGTTGTCCGGCACGGCCAGCTGCAGGCGGATCAGGACCGCCAGGATGCCCGCCAGGGCAAACCCGAAGATGCTGGTGGAGATGTAGAGCGTCCCGATCTTCTTGTGATCGGTCGTCATCATGTAGTCCTTCAGGACGGCCCAGAGGCCCGGGCGGGCCCCGGACTCCTGAACGGGGGCATGCTGAACGGTCACTGGGTGCCTCCGTTGGGTGCGCCGTTCACGGGCGTGCCCTTCCAGTAGTCCGCTTCCTCGGGCAGCTTGAGGCTGCGCAGGTAGGCGGCGATGTCATCGATTTCCTCATCGGTCAGCGTGCCGCCCTTGGTCATCTTGCCCTGCACCATGTACTCGCCGCCGTCATAGCGGGGCATCAGGCTGCCGGGTTTCACGACGGGGCTGTGCTTGAGCCAGGCGTGCAGTTCCTCGGCGGCCTTGGCGTCGGTCCACTGCGCGTCGGTCATGGCTTCCCACATGCCGGCGCCCAGCGTGCGGCGCGTGCCGAAGAAGCTCAGGTCCGGGCCGGCGGCGCCCGCGGCGGGCGTGCCCTGCACGCGGTGGCAGCTGGCGCACGCGATGGCGCCGGTGCTGGCCTTGCCCTGCATGAACAGCGCGAAGCCGCGCGCCTCGGTGCTGCCGGGGGCGGGCTCAGGAGCGCGGTAGGCCTTCATGGCAGCCAGGGTGGAGTTGTAGCGGTCTTGGTCCAGCGCGACGACCTTGTAGCGCATGTTGGCGTGGCTGGCCCCGCACAGCTGCGAACAGTTGCCCTGGTACACGCCGGCGCGGTCGGTGTCGACCTGCCAGGTCTTCTTCACGCTGGGCATTGCGGCGCGCTGACCGCCGATGTTCGGCGCCCAGAAGCCGTGAATGACGTCGCCGCTGGTCACGGTGAGCGCCACGGCTTCCTTGGTGGGCATGATCAGTTCGTTGCCGTTCGTGACCACGCCGCCCGCGTCACTGGTGACTTCCGGGTAGGCGAAGTTCCACCAGAACTGCCGGGCCAGGACGTCCACCTTGGTGGCCTGGTTGGGCGTGGGGTTCAGGACCGCCATGCTCTTGACGGTCAGGACGCTCAGCAGGATCACGATCACGACCGGCACGGCGACCAGGATGGTCTCGAGCTTGTTGTTCCCGTGGAACTGCGCGGGGGGCGCGTCGTGGCGGTCTTCACGGAACTTCTGCACCGTGTAGAACAGCGCGTACGACACGCCGATAAAGATGATGATCGACAGGGCAATCGCCCAGATGCTCATCCAGAAGATTTCCCGGTTGTAAGCGGATGACATGTCCCCGATGCTCAGGGACTGGTTCACCTGCTGGCAGCCGGTCAGTAGAGTCGCACCCAGGATCGCTAAGGTGGGCAGGGCCTGCCGGACTCGCCTCCGTGTGCCGCTGTGGCGGTGTGTGGTGGTATTCAACGTCACTCCTTTCCTCTGCTTGCAGTCTAAAGCGTCACGCGGGCGCGTGGAACGCGTGAGCCGCCGCTCGCGGTCAGCACTCAAGCTTCCGCCCACATTCTACCGACCGGTCAGGCATACCCCCCATGAGAACAGATGAGCCTCGGGCAAGTGTCCTGACCTTTCTCCAGTCAATGCCCATCATGCGCCATTCCGGTTCCCCGAAGGTGGGAAACGCCGCGCGGCCCCCAGACACCCGAGGTCCAGGGGCCGCGCCCGCGCCGGTCAGCCCAGCGCCGCGAAGATCATGCGGTCGGCGGCCGCCGCCACGAACAGCAGCGCCAAGTACAGCATCGAGTACAGGTACAGCGGCACCGCCACCTTGCGCTCGACCGCCTTTCCGGCCATCACGTGCCGGTACAGCCGCCAGGACAGCACCAGCAGCCACGCGCCCAGCGCCGCGGCCGTGACGAAGTAGATCGCCCCGACCTCACGGAAGAACACCGGCATGACCGACAGCACCACCGTGTAGATGGCGTACAGGCCGATCTGCGCGACCGTCAGTCGGTCCCCGTGCACAACGGGCAGCATGGGAATCCCGACCTCGCGGTACTCCTCCTTGATCATCAGCGCCAGGGCCCAGAAGTGCACGGGTGTCCAGAAGAAGATGATCGCGAACAGGAACCACGCGAACAGGTTCAGGTCCCCCGTCACCGCCGCCCAGCCCACCAGCGGCGGGAAGCACCCGGCCGCGCCGCCCAGCACGATGTTGTGCCAGGTGTTGCGCTTGAGCAGCTGCGTGTACACCACCACGTACGTGACGAAGCCCGCGAGGCTCATCCACGCGGCCAGCGGCGTGGCCCACACCCACAGCATGACGAACGACAGGATCTGAAGCGCCCCGCCGAACGCGGCAGCATCCCGCGTGCTGATCAGGCCACTCGTGGTGGGGCGCTGGGCGGTGCGCGCCATCTTCAGGTCAATGTCGCGGTCAATGATCATGTTGAACACGCCCGCCGACCCGGCCGACATGTACCCCGCGAGGCTCACGACGACCAGCAGCCACAGGTCGGGGACGCCCCGCGCCGCCATGAACATGGCCGTGATGGTCGTCCAGAGCAGCAGGCTGATGACCTTCGGTTTGGTCAGCGACAGGTAATCCCGCCACGTCGCCCGGGCGGGCGCCGTGTCAGCGGGGACAGGCTCAGAAGTCGTCATACGTTTCCCCTCACCCTAGCGCGCGCGCCGGGCGCACCCTGGACCCCCAGGGCCGTCAGGGCGCGGAACACCAGCATCACCAGCGTCAGCCACAGCCCCAGGGCCAGCAGCAGGTGCGTCAGTTGCATCCATCCGGGCGCCTTGAGCGTGACGTTCACGAAGCCCGCGATCATCTGCGCGCCCAGCAGCGCCCACATCACCCCGCTCCAGCGGCGCACCTCGGCCTCCGGGCGCTCGCGGCGCAGGAACACGCCCAGCCACACCAGGAAAGCACTCGTGAGCACCGCCAGCATCGGATGCACCACGCGCAGGTTCTCGATGACGCTGGCGGTCACCGCGAAGTCCCGCTTGACCGTGTCGATGGGCGTGCTGCCGTCCGCCGGGAGGAACAGCAGGTCCCCCAGCGCCGTCACGGCGCCCGCCATGCCCAGCACCAGCATCAGCCCCAGGCCCACGTAACTCCAGCCGCCCACCAGGCCCTGACCGCGCAGCCTCAGCCGCGGCGCGCCGCCCGCCCACAGGGCCGTGAGCAGCAGCGCCGCCAGCAGCGCAAAGGTGTTCGCCAGGTGAATGCCCTGCACGAAGCCGCGCGCCGGATCGGTGCTGTCCGCCGTGAGGCCCAGCAGCACCTGTACGCCCCCCACCAGACCCTCCAGCAGGATCAGCGCGAAGGACAGCACCGCGCCCAGCCGCGCCGGGTGCCCCCTGGGCGTCACCCGGAACGCCAGCGCCACCAGGGCAATGGCCAGCAGGCCACTGGCGCCGCTGGTCAGGCGGTGGCTGAACTCAATCACGGTATGCAGGGTGGGGCTCTGCGGCACCACCACGCCGTTACACAGCGGCCAGTGATCCCCGCACCCCGCCCCGGCCCCCGTGAGGCGCACCACCGCGCCCCACAGGATCACCAGCACGTTATAGATCAGCGCCGCCCAGGCCAGCCGGGGGAGCCACACGCCCGCGCGGGCGCGCGGAACTGTCAGCGTTCCACTCATCGTCACCATCCTCGCCGCCCGACAGGCCCGGCCAGGGGCGGCCAGGGCGGGGGTCTCTTCGGCAGGCATTCTACCTGCCTGCCCCCGCTGAAGATTGTCCCCCGCCCCCCCCGGCGGCCCCACGCGCGGGGGCGGACACCTGACCTGCGCCGCGGCCCGTACACTGGGCGGGACTATGGCGGAAACCATCAACCAGTGGGCGGTCATCACGATCGTCCTGAGCGGCCTGGCCCTGTGCGTGGGCGTGTACCTGATCAAACGTGGCCTGCGTGAGGCCCACATGCGCGCCATGATCGTCGCCAGCACCCTGGCCACCATCTTCCTCGTGCTGTACCTGACCCGCCTGGGCCTGGGCTACGAGAAGAAATACGCCGGACCCGAGGCGTGGCGCACGGCGTACTTCGTGCTGCTGATCAGCCACATCATCCTGGCGGCCGCGAACCTGCCCCTGGCGCTGGGCGCCCTGTGGAATGCCTACCGCGGCCTGAAGGCCGCCCGCACCCTGGACAACATTGACCTGCCCGCCGCGCGCGGCTACTTCAACAAGCACCGCGCCTGGGTCCGCTGGACGGTCCCGGTCTGGCTGTACGTCGCCGTGACCGGCTGGATCATCTACCTCGTGCTGCACAGCTACGGCGAGGTCATCAAGAGCTGAGGGCGCCGCGCGCGTCAGGGGCGGCCCGACCTGTGCGGCCGCCCCTGACCTGTGTGACCCGCGTCACGCCCGCCCCCGCGCGCACGCCTACACTCACGCGGTGACCGCCCCCACCACACCGGCCGCGCGTGACGTGCTGGCCTACCCGGAATTCCGGGCCATGCTGATCGCCGCCGTCACCAGCACCCTCGCCTCACGCGCCGTCGCCCTGACCGTCGCGTACCAGATGTACCAGCTCACGAAAGACCCCCTCACGCTGGGCCTGCTGGGCCTCGTGGAAGCCATTCCCGCCCTGAGCCTCGCGCTGCTGGGCGGCGTCGTGGCCGACCGGACCGACCGCCGCCGCATCCTGCTGCTGACCATCAGCGTGGAGGTGCTGTGCGCGGCGCTGTTCGCGCTGTACGCCCCGCACGCGACGGCCAGGGGCATCTGGCCGCTGCTGGCCCTGATCTTTGCGCTGGGCATCGCCCGCGGCTTCTCCGACCCGGCCCTCCCGGCCTTCCAGGCGCAGGTCGTGCCGCGCGACCTGCTGCTGCGCGCCAGCGCCTGGCGGTCCAGCGCGTGGCAGGCCGCCGCGATCATCGGGCCCGCCCTGGGCGGCGCGCTGTACGCCTGGCGCGGCCCGCAGGGCGCGTACGCCTTCGCCTTCGCGCTGTTCCTGATCTCGCTGGGCTGCGTGCTGTACGTGAAAAGCAAGGGCCGCCCCGCCTTCACGCCCGGCGAGCCGCTCGGCCAGAGCATCAAGGCTGGCCTCGCGTTCGTGCTCCAGCGGCAGGTGCTGGTCGGCAGCATGGCCCTGGACCTGTTCAGCGTGCTGTTCGGCGGGGCCATCGCGCTGCTGCCCGTGTTCGCCAGCGACATCCTGCGGGTCGGGCCCACCGGGCTGGGCCTGCTCGTCGCCGCGCCCAGCGTCGGGGCGCTCGCCGTGATGCTGCTCGCCACCCGCCGCCCCCCCGGTCAGGGTGCGGGCCGCACACTGCTGCTGGCCGTGGCTGGTTTTGGCGTCAGCATGATCGTCTTCGGGCTGTCGCACAACCTCGCCCTGAGCGTGGTCGCCCTGGTGGCCGCCGGCGTGTTCGACGGGATCAGCATGGTCATCCGCAGCGCCACCCTGCAACTGAACACGCCCGACCACATGCGCGGCCGCGTGAACGCCGTCAGCGGCATGTTCATCGGCGCCAGCAACGAACTCGGCGCCTTCGAGAGCGGGATCGCCGCCCGGCTGCTCGGCACCGCCCGCAGCGTCTGGCTGGGCGGCATCGTCACCCTGATCGTCGTGGCCGCCACCGCCGCCCTGGCGCCCGAACTGCGCGCCATGAACCTCGCCGACATCGAGGACTGACCGCACACGGAACCCCGCACCCCCCAGTGGCGCCCGCCCAGCCCTGGTACGCTCCGGGCATGAAACGCAGCATTCCGGAGTTACAGCACTCCGCGCAGCCGCTGGTCATGGTGACCGCATACGACTACCCCGGCGGGAAGCACGCGCAGGCCGCCGGCGTGGACCTGATCCTGGTCGGCGACAGCCTGGGCAACGTCGTCCTGGGCTACGACAGCACCGCGCCCGTCACGCTGGGCGACATGATCCACCACGCCCGCGCCGTGCGCCGCGGCGCGCCCGACACGTTCATGGTCGTGGACCTGCCGTTCGGCACGTACCACACCGGCGTGCAGGACGCCATGCGCAACGCCGTGCGCGTCATCCAGGAGACCGGCGCGGACGCCATCAAGATGGAAGGCTCCAGCCCCGAGATCCTCCAGGTCGTGCAGACCCTCACCCGCAATGGCATTCCCGTCATGGGGCACGTGGGCCTCATGCCGCAGACCGCCACCGCCCAAGGTGGCCTGCGCGTGCAGGGCAAGGACGACGCCGGCGCCCGCGCCACCCTCGACGGCGCGCTCGCGCTGGAACAGGCCGGGGCCTTCAGCGTCGTGCTGGAAGCCATTCCCGCCCGGCTGGCGAAACTCATCAGTGAACGCCTGACCGTCCCCACCATCGGCATTGGCGCGGGCGTCGGCTGCGACGGGCAGGTGCTCGTCACGCACGACCTCCTCGGCATCTACGAAGGCGAGGAGAAGAAGATCGCCAAACGCTACGCCGAACTCGGCCGCGCCGCCCGCGAGGCCATCGCCACGTACGCCGCTGAGGTCCGCGCCCGCGAATTCCCCACCCGCGAGAACGCCTTCGTCATGAAAGACGACGTGCTCGACAAACTGTACTGACCCGGCCCGGACCCCTACCGGGCCAGGCCGTTCACGTCCGCCTCGCGCAGCTCCCGAAGTGGCACCACCGCCGCCACGTTCCCCACGATCCGCCCCGCATGCCAGCGGGGCGAACCCGTCACCGCCACCTCCAGCAGCGACCCGTCCGGGCGGCGCAGACGCGTGCGGTACGTGCTCGTGGCCCCCAGATCCCGCTGCGTGCGCGCCTCACTCAGCGCCGCGTGATCCTCCGGCACCGTGAACTCGAACGGCGTGCGGCCCAGCACCCGCTCCGGCGTCACGCCCAGCATCCGCGCGTACGCCCGGTTCACGAACACGAACCGGCCATCCTCGTCCGTGACGGTCAGGCCGTGCTCCACGGACTCCATCACCTGCCGCGCGAACCCCAGCTCCTGCGCGTACGCCTCCTTCAGCTCACGGTGCCCCCGCAGCAGCCCCACCACGCGCGGCGCCATCCACGCCGCCACGCCCAGCGTGGCCAGCACCGGCAGCATCAACGTGAACACCTGCGGGCGCGGCACCAGCCACGCCACCAGGAACGACTCTAGAATCAGCAGGGCGAACAGCGCGTACGCCACCCGCAACTCCAGCTGCCCCGGTCTCATGCGCACAGCCTGACCCGCCTGCCCTTGCAGCGTTCTTACGCCCACGCGCCCTGAACGGCGTGGCATCTGCGCACACGTCCAGGCATCCGGGCAGGTACCCTGCCAGGAGATGAACTCACGACGGCACAGGTGGACGGCGTCACAGATGGGCGTGCCGGGCGGGTGGTGATCGGTGGCACAACACTAGGCACGCCGGCTGTCCGTTCACCCTGACGGCCGTCTCCCGGCACGAAAGGGTCGCCGGATCAGGTGCGGCTCTGCTGCCGGAACTGGCTTCCTGGTTGCGGGGTCAGGCCTTCCATTCGGTGCTGATCGTGACGCCGGGCGCGTCAAGTCCCGGTGTCACAGCGCCGTGACCGGGGGGGCTCTATCCTGATTCAATGACCGCGTCTGCCGATTCCGCGAAGCCTCATATTCACGTTCCGGACGGCTCGTGCTGCACCCCGAAGAAGTTCGCGCACCTGCACCAGCACACGCAGTACTCGCTGCTGGACGGCGCGGCGAAACTCAAGGACCTGCTCAAGTGGGCCAAGGAGGTCACGCCCGAGGGGCAGACCCCGGCGCTGGCCATGACCGACCACGGGAACATGCACGGCGCGGTGCATTTCTACAACTACGCGACCGGAATGGGCGTCAAGCCGATCATCGGGTACGAGGCGTACGTGGTGCCGGGTGAGGGCACCCGCCGCGACCGGACGCGCGCGCAGGACGGCGAGAAGGGCATCTTCCACCTGACGCTGCTCGCGCGTGATTTCGAGGGGTACCAGAACCTCTGCCGCCTGAGCAGTCGCGGGTACACGGAAGGCTACTACTACAAACCGCGCATCGATCACGAACTGCTGCAGGAGCATCACAAGGGCGTCATCGCCTTTTCCGGGTGCCTGGGCAGCGAGGTGCAGCAATTGCTCCTGCAGGGCCGCGAGGACGACGCCAAGAAACGCCTGATGTGGTACCGCGAACTGTTCGGCGAGAACTACTTCATCGAGATCCAGGACCATGGGCTGCCCGAGCAGAAGCGTAACAATCCCATCCTGCGGGCCTGGGCGCAGGAACTCGGGATCGGGATGGTCGCCACGAACGACGGGCACTACGTCAAGAAGAGCGACGCCACCGCGCACGAGACGCTGCTGGCCATTCAGACGAAGGCGACCCTGGCGGACGAGAACCGCTTCAAGTTCCCCTGCGACGAGTTCTACGTGAAGAACCTCGAGGAGATGCAGGCGTCCCTGCCGGTCAGCGAGTGGGGCGAGGAACCCTTCGACAACACCGCGATGATCGCCGAGATGTGCAACGTGGACCTGCCGGTGGGCAAGAAGCGCGTGTACCAGATGCCCGCCCTGCCCATCCCCGAGGGCCGCACCATGCCCGAGGAACTGCGCGTGCAGACGTACCGCGGGACCGTGAAACGCTACCCGGCGCACGCGACGGAAGGGCTGCTGCGCGACTACGCGACCCGCACCCTGGCCGCGCTGGGCGCCGACGCGCCGAAGGTGCTGGAGCGCGCGGGCGGCTGTGATCCGCAGAGCTGCGACCTGGAGACGCTGTACACCCTGCTGGCCTTCGCGGGCAGCGAGTGGGAGGCGCGCGGCAAGGCGGCGGGCGAGAAGTACACCAAGTACCCCGCGCTGGAACTCATGGAGGTCGAGGTGGACTCCGGGCCGCTGCCCGCCTACGCGCACGAGGACTGCCGCCGCGCCGCGCAGAAGGACAGCGACACCAGCATCGCCCTGGACGGCGAGCACGGCGAGGAGACCACCCGCGCCCACCACCGGCACGCGCTGGTCATCCTGCGCCGCGCCGAGTACGAACTGAGCGTGATCAACAACATGGGCTTCCCCGACTACTTCCTGATCGTCGCGGACTACATCAACTGGGCGAAGGATCAGGACATCAGCGTCGGGCCTGGGCGTGGGTCGGGCGCAGGCTCGCTGGTGGCGTACGCGATGCGCATCACGAACCTCGACCCCCTCGAATTCGAGCTGCTGTTCGAGCGCTTCCTGAACCCGGACCGTATCTCCATGCCGGACTTCGACATCGACTTCAACGACGCGCGCCGCACGGAAGTCATCCAGTACGTGCAGGACAAGTACGGCGAGGACAAGGTCGCGCAGATCGCCACCTTCGGGACCATGGCGTCCAAGGCGTGCCTGAAGGACGTGGCGCGCGTCATGGGCCTGGAGTACGCCAAGGTCGACAAGGTCAGCAAGCTCATTCCGATCAAGTTCGGCAAGAGCTACAGCCTCGAGCAGGCGCGCGAGGCCGTGCCGGACATCCAGCAGATGCTGAACGAGGACGCCCAGCTGAAAGAGGCGTACGAGTTCGCGCAGAAACTCGAAGGGCTCACCCGCCACGCCAGCGTCCACGCCGCCGGGGTCGTCATCGGCAAGACGCAACTGACCGACCTCGTGCCCGTCATGCGCGACACGTCGGGCGCGGGCATGGTCTGCCAGTACGACATGAAGGCCGTCGAGGACATCGGCCTGATCAAGATGGACTTCCTGGGCCTGCGCACCCTGTCCTTCCTGGACGAAGCCAAACGCATCCTCAAGGAATCCGGCACTGACTTCGAGGACCGCTACGGCACCTTCGACGACATTCCCTTCGATGACGCCCGCACCTACGAACTCCTCAGCCGCGGGGACACCAAGGGCGTCTTCCAGCTCGAAGGGGCCGGAATCGCCGACGCCTCCCGGCGCCTCAAACCGCGCCGCCTCGCGGACATCATCGCCCTCTCGGCACTGTACCGCCCCGGCCCGATGGAGAACATCCCCACCTACGTCCGCCGCCACCACGGCATCGAACAGGTGGACTACGTCCGCGACGGCTTCCCCAACAGCGCCCAGTACCTCCAGAAGATCCTCGCCGAAACGTACGGCATTCCCGTGTACCAGGAGCAGATCATGCAGATCGCCTCCGAGGTCGCCGGATTCAGCCTGGGCGGCGCCGACCTGCTGCGCCGCGCGATGGGCAAGAAAGACGCCGAGGAGATGAAACGCCAGCGGCAGATCTTCGTCGAGGGTGCCCAGGGCAACGGCGTGCCCAAGGACGAGGGGAACAAACTCTTCGACCTGCTCGACGCGTTCGCCAACTACGGCTTCAACAAGAGCCACTCCGCCGCGTACGGCGTCATCACGTACCAGACCGCGTGGCTCAAGGCGAACTACCCCGTGCAGTTCATGGCCGCCCTCCTGACCGTCGAACGCAAGGACAGCGACAAGGTCGCCGAGTACGTCAGCGACGCCCGCAAGATGGATGTCCACGTCCTCCCGCCCGACATCAACAAGTCCGCGCCCGACTTCGCGGTCGTCGGACAGGACATCCTCTTCGGCCTGTACGCCATCAAGGGCCTCGGCGAGAGCGCCGTGCTGAAGATCCTGGAGGAACGCGAACGCGCCGGCGCCTTCAAGTCCCTCGCGGACTTCTGCTCCCGCCTGGGCAACAAGGTCTGCAACCGCAAAGCCCTGGAAAGCCTCATCAAGAGCGGCGCCTTCGACCAGTTCGGCGAGCGCAACCAGCTCATGCACAGCCTCGAAGACGCCCTCGAAGACGCCGCGGGCGCCGCCGACATCAACGCCAAAGCCCAGACGGGCATGAGCATGATGTTCGGCCTGGAAGAAGTCAAAAAGGAACGCCCGCTCCGCAATGGGATCACCCCCTACACCGACCTGGAACGCCTCAGCATCGAGAAAGAAGCCCTGGGCCTCTACATCAGCGGCCACCCCCTTGAGGAGCACGAGGGTCTGCGCGAAGCGGCCAGCTGCCGCATCTCCGACCTCGACACGTGGTTCCAGACGCAGAACGTCGCCCCCGGCAAACGCATCAAGGCCGTCCTTGCCGGCATGATCGAGAGCGTCGTCAAGAAACCCACCAAATCCGGCGGCATGATGGCCCGCTTCATCCTCGCCGACGAAAGCGGCCAGACCGAACTCGTCGCCTTCAGCCGCGCCTACGACCGCATCCAGGACAAACTGGTCAACGACACCCCCGCCCTCGTCATCGTTGAACTCGAAAGCGAGGACGGCGGCCTGCGCGCCATCGCCGAGGAAGTCGTCAGCGTCGAACAACTCGGCGAGGTTCCCAAGGTCATGTACGTCACCATCGACCTGGAAAACGCCACTCCAGACGCTCTCGGCGAATTCCAGAGCCTCCTCGACGAACACGCGGGCAGCATGCCCACCTACCTCCGCTTAGAGACCCCCGAGCAGTTCGTCCTGTACCAGCTCGACCACGGCATGGGCAGCAGCGAGGCCATCCGCGTCCTGAATCACACCTTCCCCTGGGCCGACGCGTACCTCGCGTACGACCAGCAGACCATCCTCGGCCGCTTCGCCCCCAAACCCCCCGCATGGATGAACAAACAGGGCGGAGGCATGCGAGCTTAAGAGCGGGCACCTGGAGTTCAACAGGTGAATGCCCATCAGTCCTTGAATCGACTGATGGGCATTCACCTGCGTTTCTGTTACGCGTATTTGGCGCGCATCATCATGATCTTGAGTTCGTGGGGGCTGGTGGCGCTCTGCAGGGCGTCGTCTTCGTGCATCAGGCCTTCCTGGACGAGATGGGCGAGGTGCTGGTCGAAGGTGTGCATGCCGCGGGAGCCGCCTTCCTGGAGCGCCTGTTTGATTTCCTCGATGCGTTCGGGGTCCTTGATGCATTCGCGGACGGTGGGGGTGCCGAGCATGATTTCGAGGCCGAGGACGCGGCCGCCGCCGACTTTGGGCAGGAGGCGCTGGCTGACGATGCCGACGATGCTCTCGGAGAGGCCCTGGCGGATCTGGTCGCGTTCGTGCGGGGCGAAGAAGTCAATGATGCGGTTGACGCTGCGAATGGCGTCCTGGGTGTGCAGGGTGCTGAAGACGAGGTGGCCGGTCTGGGCGGCGGACAGGGCCGCTTCGACGGTTTCTTTGTCGCGCATCTCGCCGATGAGGATGACGTCGGGGTCCTGGCGCATGCTGGCGCGCAGGCCGTTGGCGAAGCTCATGGTGTCCATGCCGAGTTCGCGCTGGCTGATCATGGCGACGCGGTCTTTGTGGAGCACCTCGATGGGGTCTTCGAGGGTGACGATGTTGACGGGCTGGGTGGCGTTGATGTGGTCGAGGAGACTGGCGAGAGTGGTGGTCTTGCCAGATCCGGTCGGGCCGGTGACGAGGATCAGGCCGCGTTCGTGCTGCGCGAGCTGCTCGAAGGTCTCGACGGGCAGGCCGAGCTGCTGGAAGCTGGGGATGGGTTTGTCCTCGATGACGCGCATGATCAGGCCGATGCTGCCGCGCTGCCAGTAGGCGTTGACGCGGAAGCGGGCGAGGCCGGGGATGCCGTAGGCGAAGTCGGCTTCGCGGCGGCTGACGAAGTCGTCCCACATGCCGGGGGTCATCATTTCGCGGGTGAAGGCTTCGACGTGTTCGTGTCCGAGGCGGGTGTCGCCGAAGCGTCTGATGTCGCCGTTGATGCGGCCGGCGGGGGCGCTGCCGGTGCGCAGGTGGATGTCACTGGCTCCCTCGTTGACAATGGCGGTCAGTACGCTGTTCAGGACACTCATAGTGTCCTCAGGGTAGGGGGTATGGTCTTACAGTTTCGTTGCGGGTGCCGCCGATGACGTTTCGGTCTGGGGGGCGCCGCGCAACTTGCGGCTTTCCAGATCGGCGTGGTGAATCAGGTACCGCAGCCACGCCTTCGCGGTCAGCGGGCCGAGGCTGTTGTGCTGGATGGTCAGGTCGTCGCTGGGCGGGCGGGTGTGCAGGCGCCGGGCGAGGTCGACGGTGTGGGCGCGGGTGCTGGTGATCAGGGCCTGCAGGTCCGCGAGGGTGGTGTCCTGGGGGGGGCGGTGCCCGTGGTAGGGCCCGGTCTGGTCGGGGTGCTTGCCGAGCGCGGCGCTCAGGCGGTGCTGGCCCCAGCGTTCAATGCCGATGATGTGCGCGAGGAGTTCGCGGTTGGCGTGCGTGTCCGCGGCGCGGGCGGCGCGGCCGGTGAGGTGCGTGCCGCTGCTTTCCAGGCTGTGCGCGAG
The DNA here is from genome assembly GCF_014647435.1 of Deinococcus radiotolerans. Lineage (NCBI taxonomy): Bacteria > Thermotogati > Deinococcota > Deinococci > Deinococcales > Deinococcaceae > Deinococcus > Deinococcus radiotolerans. The sequence continues at coordinate 137,558 of NZ_BMPE01000002.1, forward strand.
TTCCTGGTAGGAGCTGCGTCCGGCGGGGCGTTCGAGGACGCGGTTGACGACGGCGCCCTTGATTTCACGCTGGCGGGCGCGGGCGAGGTACGCGGCGCCGGCGGCCACGCCGACGGTGGCGACCGTGATCAGGGCGGGCACGGCGGGGCTGGGGCGTCGCTGGCTCATGCCGCATGGTACGCGCTTTAGGGGCGCTCGGTTCCGTCTGGCGGGGGGGGTGGGGGGCAGGTCAGGACCTGGTCGGGCATGCCGATCAGGGTGACGTGCGAGTCGGCGGGGCAGGGGAGGGCGGCGCTCAGCATCAGGGGGTGCGCGAGGGTGTACTCGGGGAGGTTCAGGTGCAGGCCGCGCGCGCCCCACCCGAAGCCCTTCCCAAGTCGGGCGCCCTGCGGGTCCACGCTGACGCAGGCCAGGACGGCGGCCTGCGCGCCGTCTGGGGTCAGGGTGGGTTCGCCGTACTCAGGCAGGGTGCTCAGGCGCGCGCCGCGCGGGTCGGTGACCCGCCAGTACCAGCCTTCTTTCTTCTGGTGCGGGACGTACAGGGTCTTCCCGGCCTTCAGCGCCTGCTGGCGCAGCGGGAGCAGCGCGCGTTCGGGGCCGACGATCAGGGTGCGGTGTGCCTGAAGCTCGGGGTGCGCGAGCAACTGCGTGGCGGCTTTTTTGGCGTGCGTGAAGTTCGGGCAGTGCCCGTGCGGGGGCAGGGGGTAGGCGCAGGCGCCCCTGCCCATCAGGTCGTCCCACACCTGTTCGCGGACGGCACCGGCCGTGGTCATGCGCGCACGCTACCAGAGCACGGGCAGAGAGGGAGGACGCGCGGCGCCCCACCTTCCGGATAGGTCATCTGGCGGCGGCGCGCTGCGGGCGGGGCGGCTACACTCGGGCGCATGACGGACGGACAGCTGGCGGCGGTGCAGGGTGAAACGGTGCGGGTGGCGGCGGCGGCGTACCCAGTGGAGTTCCTGACCGACTGGGCGGCATACGAGGCGAAGCTGTCGCGCTGGGTGGCGGACGCGGCGGGACAGGGGGCGGAACTGCTGGTGTTCCCGGAGTACGCCCCTCTGGAACTGATCAGCCTGCTGCCCACGGAACTGCACCATGACGTGATCGGTATGCGCCCCGCCCTCCAGGCCTTTGTGGCGGACTTCGTGGCGCTGCACGCCTGGCTGGCCCGCGAGCACCGCGTGGGCATCGTGGCCGGGAGCTACCCGGTGGCGCACGCCTCTGGGTTCGTGAACCGGGCGTTCGTGTTCGGTCCGGACGGCGGGTACGCCTATCAGGACAAGCTGCTGATGACCCGCTTCGAGGCCGAGGAGTGGCACATCGCGCCGGGTGAGGGCGTGCAGGTGTTCGACCTGCCGCTGGGCGGCGGGGTGCTGCGCTTCGGGATCGCCATCTGTTACGACAGTGAATTCCCGGCCCTGGCGCGGGTGCTCGCCGAGGGCGGCGCGGAGCTGCTGGTCGTGCCGTCCTTCACCGGGAGCCGCGCGGGCTTCACGCGGGTGCGGGTGGGCAGCATGGCCCGCGCGCTGGAGAATCAGCTGTACGCGCTGCACGCCCCGCTGATCGCGGACGCTCCCTGGACGTACGCCGTAGAGGACGCGCACGGCGCCGCTAGCGTGTACGCCCCGTCGGACAACGGCCTGCCGGAGGACGGCATCGTGGCGCAGCTGGGCTGGAATGAGCCGGGCTGGCTGATCACGGACCTGGACCTGCGGCTGACCCGGAACGTCCGCGTGGACGGGCATGTCCTGAACTGGCGGGACCGCGTGGTGGGTGCGTCGCGTCCCACGCCGGCGCAGGTCGTGAGTCTGGGCGGCGTGCCGGAGCGCGCTTGACTGCCGTGACGGTCCGCCGCCTGACTCCGCAGGACGCCCCGGCGTACCGCGTGGCGCGGCGGGCGGCCCTCCAGGCGGACCCGGCGGCGTTCCTGACGAACGCGCACGAGTTCGCGGCCCTGACGGACGACGCGCTGGCGGCCCGCCTCGCGCCGGACGCGGCGGGCGTCACGCTGGGCGCCTTCGTGGACGGGGAACTGCTGGGCCTGCTCACGCTGGTGCGGGACACCGCGCCGCCTCTGGCGCACCGCGTGAACGTGTACGGCGTGTCCGTCACCCCGCAGGCGCGCGGACAGGGGCTCGGCGAGGCGCTCGTGCGGGCCGGGGTGGACCTGGCGCGCTCGTGGGCGGGCGTGACGTCCCTGCACCTCGCGGTGATGGACTCGCAGGAGGCCGCGCGGCGTCTGTATGAACGCTGCGGGTTCCGCGTGTGGGGCATCCAGCCGGACGCGGTGCGCCGGGACGGGCGGGTGCACGCCGAGCACTGGATGGTGCTGGCATGCTGAGGGGTGCGGGACCGGAGCCACTGACCTTCGTGCGTCCGCCGCGGCTGGGGCCGGGCTCGCGGGTGGCGGCGCTGAGCCTGTCGAGCGGCTTTGTCACGGAGGTGATGAACCGGTACCGCGCCGGGGTGCGGCAGGTGGCGCAGGAGTTCGGGTGGGAGGTGGTGGCCGCGCCGAACGCCCTGCGCGGCCCGGCGTTCCTGGCGGCGAACCCGCAGGCCCGCGCGGACGACCTGCACTGGGCGCTTCAGGCGCCGGACATTCACGGGATGGTCAGCGTCATCGGCGGGGATGACAGCGTGCGGCTGCTGCCGTTCCTGCGTCCGGACCTGATCCGCGCGTACCCGAAGGCGCTGCTGGGCTTCAGTGATACCACCGTGACCCTGACGCAGTTCGTGCGGGCGGGCGTGATGGCATACCATGGTCCGGCCCTGCTGACCGACCTGGCCGAGAACGGCGGGATGCACCCGTTCGTGGTGCGGGGCGTGCGCCGCGCACTGATCGATCCGCCCGCACCGTTCGATCTGGCCCCCGCGCCCGGCTGGACGCAGGTCAGCCCGGACTGGTCCGACGAGGCCGCGCAGGAGCGTCCCCGGACCTTTGATGCTGGTGACGGCTGGGTGTGGGTGCAGGGCGACGCGCCCGCGCAGGGGCACCTGCTGGGCGGCTGCGCCGAGGTGCTGGACATGCTGAACGGCACGCCCGGCTGGCCCGGCCCGGACCTGTGGCGCGGCGCGGTGCTGGCCCTGGAAACCAGCGAGGACGTCCCGCTGCCCCGGCAGGTGGGCTACTGGCTGCGCAACCTCGCCGCGCAGGGCATCCTGGGCGGCTTGGCCGGGCTGCTGCTGGCCCGCCCGCGCGGGTACACGCCGGAGATGGTGGGGGACCTGTACGGCTGGGTGAGGCGCGTGCTCGCGGAGGCTGACCGTGCGGACCTGCCGGTCGTGGCGAACGTGGATTTCGGGCACACCAGCCCGCAGCTGACGCTGCCGCTGGGGGCGGCGGTCCGTCTTGATCCGCTGAGCGGCCGCGTGACGGTGTGGCCCTGAGGCGGGTCGATTCACACGACCTGCCGGGCTGGAGCGCGCTATCATCGGCGCTGTGCGGCTGCTGCTGCTGTCTGATACCCACGCGAATTACACCGCCCTGCAGGCGGTTCTGACCGACGCCGCCGCGCGCCGGTACGATCAGGTCATTCACCTGGGCGACGCCTTGGGGTACGGCCCGCACCCGCGCGAGGTGCTGGACGCGCTGCGGGACCTGGACGCCACCTGCGTGCTCGGCAATCACGACGACATGCTCCTTCAGTACGCCGATGGTCGGCGGGAGGCGAAGGACTCGATTGTCAGTCAGGCCCTCACGTGGCAGCTCAAGCGCCTCGCCGAGCGGGACGTGGCCTGGGTGCGCTCGTGGCGCGACGGCATTGATGATCCGGACGTCGGGGCGCGCTACCGGCACGGCACGCCCGTCAGCCTGGATCACTACACGGATTCCGTCCCGGCGGCCCGCGAGGCCTTCGCGCAGTGGCAGGGCCGCCTGGGCTTCGTGGGGCACACGCACATCCCGGCCGTGTACGCCACGCTGAACAGCCCGGTGGGCGACTGGGTGAAGGTGCAGACGTTCCCGGACGGCGGGAGTTACATGGTGCCGCCCAGCACGCGCGTGATCCTGAATCCCGGCAGCGTGGGGCAGCCGCGGGACGGGAACCCGAAGGCCAGTTACGCCATCTACGATTCGGCGCGCGGGTACTTCGAAGTGTTCCGCGTGGCCTACGACGTCGGGCGGGCGCAGGAGGCGGCGCTGGAGGCCGGGCTGCCGCCGGTGCTGGCCGCGCGGCTGGCCATAGGGAAGTAGGCGCGCGTGACCGCTGCCGCTGACCTGCACGGGCCGCTGCTGGAGCAGACGGGCGCCTTCCGTGGCAACGCGCTGCTGCTGACCGGCCCGGCCCGCGTGGGGAAGCTGGACGTGGCGCGCGCCGTGGCCGCGCAGCACAACTGCACCGGAGAGAGGGGAATGTACGGCGAGGCGTGCGGGCAGTGCGCGTCGTGTAGGGCGCTGGCGGCCGGCGCGCACCCGGACGTGCTGCTCGTCGAGCCGCGCGCCACCACCTCGACCGGCAAGGCCGCGCGCCGCAAGCTGATTCCCATCGGTGCGGTCCTCAGCGCGCGCGATAAGGCCCGCGAGTACGAAACGCACGTGTTCGAGTTCCTGGAGGTGCGGCCCACCTTCGCGCGGCGCGTGGTGATCGTGCAGGGCGCCGAGTACCTGGGCCCGGAAGCGGCGAACGCCCTGCTGAAACTGGTGGAGGAACCCCCGCACGGCGCGCTGTTCGTGTTCCTGGCGGAGGACCTGCGCGCCGTGCTGCCCACCATCGTGAGCCGCAGCGCCCGCCTGAACGTCACCCCGGTCAGTGACCCGGCACTGGAACGCGCCCTGCTGCGCGCCGGACAGGAGCCCGACGCGGAACTCGTGGCGTTCGCCGCCGGACGCGCCGGTGTCCTGGGTGACCCGGAGCCCGTGCGGGCCGCCCTTCAGGACGCCCGTGAACTCACGAACGCGCTGGGTGAGAGTCTGCTGGGCGCGCTGGAGGCCGCCGAGGCGCTGGAGAAACGCTTCAACCCCGCCTGGCATCCCGAGACGCTGCGCTTCACGTGGCGGGACCAGCCCCCGCACGTCCGGGCGCGTGCCGACGCCGCCCTGACCGCCCTTCAGGAGGCGTTGGAGGCGTACGCCAGTCCCAGCCTGAGCTTCCAAGTGTTCGCGCTGGCCCTGCGGGACGCGTTCGGGCACGCCTGAACCGGCTCCGGCCCCCGGCGTAGACTGCCGGGCATGAGTGCTCCTTTCACGCATGGCGCGGTGCGCCTCTGGTCGGTGCCGACCGGCCCCATCCAGGAAAACGCCATTCTGATCGCCGGGGCCCAGAACGAGGGCTTCCTGATCGATCCGGGCGATGACGCCGAGCGCCTGCTGACGCTGGTGCGTGGATCCGGCGTGACGGTCCGCGGCATCCTGCTCACGCACGCGCACTTCGATCACATCGGGGCCGTGCAGCCGCTGCGTGAGGCGCTGAACGTCCCGGTGTGGCTGCACCCGGCGGACCTGCCTCTGTACCACGCGGGCGCGCAGAGTGCCGCCCGCTGGAACCTCCCGTTCATGCAGCCTGCCGACCCCGACCACGAGATCACGCCAGGGCAGACCTTCACGGCAGGCGACCTGACCCTCACGGCGCGCTTCCTGCCCGGGCACGCGCCGGGGCACGTGGTGTTCACCGCGCCGGGCCTCGTGGTCGCCGGCGACACCCTGTTCCGGGGCGGGATTGGCCGCACGGACCTGCCGGGCGGGAACCACCCGCAGCTCCTGTCGGGCATCCGGGAGCAACTGCTGACCCTGCCGGGCGACACGGCGGTGTACCCCGGGCACGGGCCGCGCACCACCATCGCGGCGGAAGCGCAGATGAACCCCTTCCTGCAATGACGCGGGCGCCGCGCCCCGTTTAGTGGGGCGCGGCGCCGGGTGTCGGGGCTTAGAAGCCGCTGACGTTCAGGCGGCCGCCGGTGACGGTCTTGCCGCTGAGGCTGGCGGTGGGGGTGGCGCTGCTCAGCACCGCCGCGCGGATCTGGGCGGCCGTCGCGCCCGCGTGGGTGCTGGCGTACAGGGCCACGCCGCCCGTCACGTGCGGGGTGGCCATGCTGGTGCCGTTGTAGCTGCTGTACGTGTTGTACGGCACGCTGCTGGTGATGGCCACGCCGGGCGCGCCGATGTCCACGGTGGTCTTCCCGTACTGGCTGAACGAGGCCAGCGCGCCGTTCTTGTCGATGGCAGCCACAGCGATCACGCTGTCGTACCCGGCCCCGGCCTTCGTGTCGTAGTTGCTGGGGTAACTGGCGGTCGCGTCGTTGTCCGTGCCGCTGTTCCCGGCCGCCGCGATGAACAGGATGTCTGCCTTGGCGGCGCCCACGATGGAGTCCAGCAGCGCCTGCGAGAACCCGCCGCCGCCCCAGCTGTTGTTCAGCGCGACGATGTTCAGGCCGTGGCGGTTCTTGAGGTCCACGAAGTAGTTGATGGCCTTGATCGCGTCGGCGCTGTTGCCACCGCGGCGCCCCAGGAACTTCCCGCTGATGAACGTCACGTTGTGGTTCACGCCGACCACGCCGCCGTCGTTCGCGGTGCCGCCGATCGTGCCGGCCACGTGCGTGCCGTGCGCGTCCAGGCTGCCGCGCGTGCCGCCGTCATAGACGGTGTTGTCGTTGTTCGCGAAGTCCCAGCCGCGCGTGTCGTCAATGTACCCGTTGCCGTCGTTGTCCTTCCCGTCGGCCGGGTCGAAGGGGTTCAGCCACGCGTTGCCCTTGAGGTCCGGGTGGTCGAACTGGTACCCCTCGTCGATGATGCCCACGTACACGCCCTTGCTGCCGGTGTGCCCGGCGGCCCAAGCGGTCTCGGCGCCCGAGCCGAAGTTGCCTTTCATGCCCCACAGCGTGCCGTTGGTGTAGTAGCTGTCGGTGGGCAGTGCCTGGGTCTGGTACGTCCAGTTGGGTTCCGCGAAGCGCACGAGGCCGCTGGCCTGAAGCTGCTGCGCTTTGGCCAGCACGCCCTGCCCGTCGGTGATGCGGGCGCGCAGCAGCGCCGCGCCGTTCACGGTGGACAGCGTCTCGACGGACTGCACGCCCAGCGCGCTGAGGCTGGTCAGCGCCTGGCTGCTGACCCCACTCTTGAGTTGCACGAGCAGTTCCCCGTCCACGAAGGCGGGCGCGGCGGCCTGCGCGGCGTCGGGCGTGATCTGCGCGGGGGTCTGTCCGCAGGCGGCAAGGAGAACGGAAAGGGTGAGCAGGCCAAACAGACGGGTACGGTTCATGCAGCCTCCGGCGTGATGGGGCGCGGGGCCCGTCACGGTGAGTGGAACGGATGGAACGGTCTGCAAACCATAGGCCGCTGCGCAATCGGTCATTTGTGAAACGAATTCCATTACTTTCCCCGCCATCTGGGGGTAGCGCAGAGGGCAGAGCGGCTGTGGTGCAGCAGGCGGGCGGGCCAGTGGGTAGGGCAGACCCCTGATCGCCTCTGGCGCATGCAACAATGCGGGGCGTGATGCCAGGAACGGGCCTGGGGCCGGGCGCGCAGGCGCCTGCGGGCCTCACTGACGTGAGTTACAGCACCAACACGGCCAACGCCCTGATTCACCTGTACCGGGCCGAGGTCGGCAAGATGACCGCCTACCGCCAGCGGCTGGACATGACCACCAACTGGTCGGTCGTGACCACGGCGGGCCTGGCGTCCTTCGCGCTGGGTGACGTGAACAACAGCCACGCGACGTTCCTGTTCGCGATGTTCATGAACTACTTCTTCCTGCGCCTCGAAGCGCGGCGGTTCCGCACGTACGAGATCGCGCACCACCGCGTGCGGATCATGGAGCGCTTCTTCTACCCGGCCATGCTGGGCGACAAGGTCGATCCCGGCTGGCACCAGCTGCTGCTGGCTGAACTGAGTAAGCCGCGCAGCCCCATGAGCCGTTCGGACGCGCTGGGCTGGCGGCTGAACCGCAACTACCTGTGGATCTACGCGGCGGTGCTGGCCGCCTGGTTCGCCAAACTGGACCTGGGTCAGCCCAAGGGCTGGGTGCTGGAGTTCCCCGCCGCGTTCGAACTGGCCGATATCGGCAGCTTTCCCGGCTGGCTGGTGTTCACGGGCGTGGGCCTGTTCTACCTGTACCTGATTGCCCTGGCCGCCCGCGCCGCCCGCACCTACCCCCTCGAGGAAGGCTGAGCCGCGCCCGGTCAGCGGCAGAAGTGTCAGTTCAACTCAGTAGAGAGGCGGCGGCTGGGACACTGTCCCGGACCGCCGCCTGCCCACACCCGTGGCCTGCCGGGTGAATCAGCGGCGTCCGCCGTACTTGGGTGCGCCCTTGCGGACCCCGGCGTAGCGGTTGCGTTCCTTGCGGCGCTGCGCGCTGCTGCCCTGTCCGGGTTTACCGGGCGCGGCGGTCGGCGCGCGGCGGGGCGCGAAGGTGTCCAGGGTCAGGAAGCGCGCGGCCGGGATGTACAGCAGCAGCACGAACAGCAGGCTGCCCCACCACGTATTCAGGGTGTCCTTGAGGGGCGTGAGTTGCAGCAGGCCGCTCAGGAGCGTGGCGATCAGGGCGAACAGCACGACCCGCACGGTCAGTTTCAGCATCTTGCCGGCCGTGAAGCCCGGCGCGGGGTCCGGCGTGGTCAGCCAGCGCCAGAGGTTCACGCGCCGTCCTCCACGCTGTCGGCCGGACTCGGTGCGCGCGTCACGCCGCCCAGGGTCACGCGGTCCCGGAACGCGGTGAGTTCCGGGAAGTCCGTCTGCCCGTCCACGTTCAGCAGCAGCGTGGGCTTGTGCTGCCGCTCGGCAAGGCGGCTGACCGCGGTGGCGGTCGAGCCGTCCCGCGCGCCACTGACGAACAGGAAGCCCTTCACGGCGCCCTTGCCGCCCAGCAGTGACACCGCGCCGAACAGTTCACGGTCCCCGGTGGTCGCGCGGGGCTGCTCCATGCGCTCGGCGCGCTTCAGGACGTCCGCGACCGGCAGTTCGTGGCTGAACACACCGTACAGGCCCAGCTCATCCAGCGCCGCGCGCAGCGGAGTGGCGACCAGCGGCTCGCTCAGCAGGGCGCGCGGGCCGATCACGGCGACCGTCGTGCGGCTCGCGCGGGTCAGGGCGGGCTGCGCGGCGCGTGGGTCCTGCGCCATGGGCCGCACCTTCTCCAGCGCGAGCCGCACCCGCCCGGCGTTTTGCGACACCCGCAGGCCCAGCTCGGTCGCGGCGCCCTCCAGGCCGTCGGGGCCGTCGGGCACGCCAATCAGGGCCGGCAGGCCGCTGATGCGGCGCGCCAGCAGGTCGGGCAGCGCCTCACTCCAGGCGTCGCCGGTCACGGCCGGCCACTGCGGGACCAGCACGGCGTCCACGCGGCCCATCGACAGGATGCGGCCCAGTGCGAGCTGCACGCCCAGCGGTTCGTTCGGCAGGCTTTCGCGGCCCAGCGTCAGGGCCTCCGTGTCGTCCAGGGCGGGCAGGACGGGCTCTGAGCCCAGTTCCTTCAGGAACGCCGCCCAGTAGCCCGGGAGGCGCGCGGCGTGAGTTTCAAGCAGACCAACCCTCATTCTGAACAGTGTACCCGCGCCGGGCGGGGGCAGGTGTCCGCCGCCCCGCCGCCCGCGGCTCAGCCGCTGCCTTCCTCCGCCTCCACCTTGCCTTCCTGCTTGGCCTGCGTGGCCTTCTCCGCGACTTCCACGTCGTGATCATCGATGTGCCGCTGCTCGGTGTGATGTTCAAACAGTTCCTGCCGGGCGCGCAGCTTCGACTGCGGCTGCCCCAGGTCGCCGCCACTGCCGCGGTGCACCCGCTGAAAGAACACCAGCGCCCCCCCCGCCAGCGCCAGCGCACCCGCGAAGTACAGCGTGTCCAGCGGCTTGTCCCAGCGCACGAAGTGCTCCAGGAAGGTCACGCCTAGAATCACGATGATCACCGACACGACCTTCTGCTCCAGATCCGCGAGGCTCTCCACGCCCAGCGCCGAGGTCAGGTTCAGCGGCGTGATGAACAGCGAATACAGCCCCACCCCAATCAGGTAGAACACCACCGCCTTGAGCATGGTGCTCACGATCTCCAGGAACTCCACGGCCAGCCGCCCCTGCTGACTGGCGATCCCCTGCGTGAACGTGTCGTGCCACGAATCGTAGATGGTGTGCAGCGCCAGCAGCGTCCCCTGAAGGAACAGGCTGAACGACACGAGCAGCACGGCCACCACGGCGATCAGCACCACGAAGCGCGTGCGGCCGATCACTTCGCTGAACCACTCGCGCTTCGACGGTTCAGGCGTGGGGGGCCGGGGTGGGCCAGAGGGAGACCGGGTCACGCTTCCCATGATGCCGGGCGGCGCGGCGCGCGCGGACCGGGCGGAGCTTCACGCTTGCCTGAAGGTCAGGGCCGCTGCCAGACTGCCCGGCGTGACTGACGCGCCTGACCGCCCCACCCTCCCTGACGCCCTGAAACGCGTGTTGCCTGCCGCCCGCTGGGAACGCGTGAGTGGCGGCCAGAGCGGCGCGCAGGTCTGGCGATCCACCCGCTACGTGCTGAAGGTGCAGCCCCGCACCCCGCACCCGGTCAGCACCCTGCAACAGGAACGCGAGCGGCTGCGCTGGCTGGCCGGGCGCATCCCCGCGCCGCAGGTCGTGGCCTTCGAGGTCGAAGAGAACCAGGAATTCCTGGCGATGACCCGCCTGAACGGCATACCCATGAGCCACCCGGACGCGCGGCTGCACCCCGAACGGGTCGTGAACCTGCTCGCGCGCGCACTACGGGAACTGCACGCCCTGCCCCTGCGGGACTGCCCGTTCCGGCAGACGCTGGACGTCACTCTGCCGCTGGCCCGCGAGCGCGTGCAGGCCGGCCTGATCGACGGTAGCGACTTCGACGATGACCGCGCTGGCCGCAGCCCCGTCAGTGTCTTCAACGAACTGGCCCGCACCCGCCCCGCGCAGGACGACCTGGTCGTGACGCACGGGGACGCCACGCTGGACAACATCATCCTGAACGGGGAGTTTGTCGAGGGCCTCATTGACGTGGGCCGACTCGGGATTGCCGACCGACACGCCGACCTGGCCCTCGCCTGGCGCAGCGTTCGCAGTGAACTGGGCGAACGTTACGCCGGGATGTTCCTCGACCTGTACGGCCGCGCCCTCGTGGACGACTCGAAGCTCGCTTACTACCGCCTGCACGACGAACTGTTCTGAGGAGTGTGGGCCAAGAGCGTCCCACACCCGCGCCTCTTACGCTCTGACCCAGTTGCGCAGGTAGTCAGCCACCAGTTCGCTGACGTTCACGCCGTCGCGAGTGGCTTTCTCGATCTGCGCGGCTTTCTCCTCGCGGGTGAGGGGCAGCCACAGGGCCACATACTCCTGGCCGCCTTCCTGCTTGAATTCCCCACCCAGCTCATCCCGCTGCACGAATCCAGTCTTGTCCATGTTTTCCTCCGTACCGGCCTGCATCAGCCAGTGGATCACGCGGGCTTTCAGGAAACGCCACTCCCGGCCCACCTTGCGGCCCGGGATCTCACCGCTCCGCACCAAGGCGTACGCGGTGGTCTCGCTGACCTTCAGGTAGGCGGCCAGTTCCTCCAGGGTCAGGACCTCATCCGTAGGGGTCGCTCCTTCGTTCATACCGGCACCTCCTGTCAGGTGGGGTTATCTTGCTCTATCTAATGCTTAGTGTCAAGAGATAGTGTCAGATGATACCGCTTGGTCGCAGGTGAACTTCGTCGGCCCGCCCCCCGTCCACCTGACCGGCCCATGCTCTACTCAGGCGCATGCGCACCCTCGGCCGACTCGTCTCCCGGCACCCCTGGGCGGTGCTGCTCGCGTGGCTCCTCGCCGCCGCCCTGAGCCTCCCCTTCGCCGCGCGCGCCCCCGCCGCCCTCACCGCCGACCCCGCCGGAGGCCTGAAGGACTCCGAGGCCACCCGCGTCACCGACCTGCTGCGCGACCGCTTCGGGGAACGCGACACGAACACCGTCGTCCTCGTCACCCGCAGCACCCCGCCCCTGGGCACCCCACAGGGCGACGCCACCTACCAGCGCTTCCTGAACGGCTTGGAGGACGTGCCCGGTGTCACCCGCGTCACCGCCGCGCAGGGCGGCGGCCCCTACCGCACCCGCTCCGAGGACGGCACCCTGGCCCTGACCCTCGCGCAGATTCCGCTGCTCGACGGCGCAAGCGAGACCCTGCGCCGCGTGCGTGCCTACACCGGCCGCACCGAGAGCGCCGCGCTGGACATCCGCGTGACCGGCGGGCAGGCCATTGCCGACGACTTCACCCACTTCGCCGAGAGCGACACCAAACGCAGCGAACTCGTCGCCCTGCCCCTGATCGGAGCGCTGCTGCTCATCGTGTTCGGCGCGCTCGTCGCCACCGGCCTCCCGCTGGCCGTCGGGATGCTCAGCATCAGCGTCGCCATGGCTGCCCTGTACGGCCTGACGCACGTCATGGACGTCAGCACCTTCGCGCAGAGCGTCATCACCATGCTCGGCTTGGGCGCCGGCATCGACTACGCCCTGCTGATGGTCAACCGCTTCCGGGAAGAGTTAAACCGCACGCCTGACTCCCGCCGCGCTGCCGAACGCACCGTGCAGACCGCCGGACGCAGCGTTGCCTTCAGCGGCCTGACCGTCGCCATCGCCATGGCCGGCCTGATCCTCCCGCCCATTGCGTTCGTGCGGTCCATCGGGATCGGCGGGGTGCTGGCCGTGCTGCTGACGGTCCTCGCCAGCCTCACCGCGCTCCCGGCCCTGCTGGCGCTGCTGGGTGACCGCGTAAACCACCCGCGCTTCACCCGCCTGAGCTGGGCGCAGAGCGGTGCGGCGTCCGGCGCGTGGACGACCTTCGCGCGGCGCGTCACCGCCCGCCCCTGGATCGCCGTGCTGACCAGCACCGCCTTCCTGCTGCTGCTCGCCTCACCCGCCCTGAACATCCGCACCGGGTACGCCGGGGCGTGGGGCCTCACGCCCGGCGTGGAAAGCCGCGACACCCTGAAAGATGTCGAGGCACTCGGCGCAGGTGGCCTCCTCAGCCAGTTCGAGGTGATCCTCGACCTGAAAGGCCAGCGTTACACCCCAGAGGGCCGCGCGACATTCCAGGCGCTCGTAACGGACCTGCGGGCCCTGCCCGGCGTGAAGGGCGTCCTCAGCCCCTTCCTGACCCCCAGCGATCTGGCGGGCACGGATGGGGGCAGCACCGACCAGCTCGCGGCACTCAGCGCCCTCACCACCCGCTCCTTCAGCCGCGACCGCACCCTGCTGCGCGTCACCGTCATCCCCGACCGGACCCTCCCAGCCCGCGACATTCCCGCTTTTGAGCGGCAGATCCGGGACACCATCCAGGCCAGCGGCTACGCCTACCTGCTCGGCGGCGCACCCGTCGGCGGCGAAGAATTCAGCCGCGCCATCACCAACTCACTGCCCACCGTCGTCCTCGCCGTCTTCGCGGGCACGTTCCTGCTGCTGATGGTCGCGTTCCGCAGCCTCCTGATCCCCCTCAAGAGCATCCTCATGAACGGCCTGACCGTCGGGGCCGCCATCGGCCTCGTTACCCTGATCGTGCAGGAAGGCGTCCTGGCCGCGCCCCTCGGCATACCCGGCGACGTCGGCGTGCTCGACGCCAGCCTACCAGTGCTGCTGTTCGCCGTGATGTTCGGCCTCAGTATGGACTACGAGATCTTCCTGCTGTCCCGCGTGCAGGAGGAATACCTCGCCGGGCACCCCAACGACGAAGCCGTCGTCCGCGCCGTCGGGCACACCGCCCGCATCATCACCTCGGCCGCCATCATCATGTTCATCGTCTTCAGCGCGTTCATCTTCGGTCGCGTCGTCGCCAGCAAGAGCATCGGCCTGGGCCTCGCCATCGCCGTCGCCCTCGACGCCACCCTCGTCCGCCTCGTTCTCGTGCCCGCCTTCCTCAAACTCGCCGGGAAGTGGAACTGGTGGCTCCCCGCCTGGCTCGACAAGCGCCTGCCGCACATCCGCCTCGAACACTGAACAGGGGTCGTGTGGAGTGGGAACACAAGAGAGGAGGGGCGACCGCATGTGCAGGTCGCCCCTCCTTCTACCCGCGCTTACGTCTCGGCGTGCTCCTGCTCGCGCTTGCGACGAATGAACCACGCTGCGGCCGCCACCACCAGCACCCCCAGAATGATCTTGCTCGCCGGACCCACGTACTCCTCTACCCGGTCGTAATGCTCACCCAGCAGGAACCCCGCCCCCGCCAGCACCGACGCCCACAACGCCGACCCGATCGCGCTGAACAGCAGGAACTTCGGCATCGGCATCTCACTCATGCCCGCCGGCAGACTCAGCAGACTCCGGATCCCCGGCACCATCCGCCCGAACAGCACCGCCTTCGACCCATGCCGGTCAAACCAGTCATCCGCCTTCTTGATGTCCTTCCCGCTCAGCGTCAACCACTTCCCGTGCTTATCCGCCCACGCCACCAGCCGGTCCTCACCGAACGCCCGCCCCACGTAATACAGCGGCAGCGTCCCAATCACACTCCCCAGCGTCCCCATCAGGATCACCAGCACCAGATTCAAATCCCCACGCGACGCCGCGAACCCCGCCGACGGCATGATCAACTCACTCGGAATCGGCGGAAACACGTTCTCCAACACCATCAACAGCAGGATCCCCACATACCCCATGCTGTCCATCAAACTCTGCACCCACTCGGCCATACCCCCGAGCCTACCGGGCCCCCCACAGCGCAAGCGTCCACCCAAAGTGAAGCCCACTTCACGCACACCCCAAACCCCACCCCTACACTCAGCGCATGACCATCCACGCCGTAATCTTCGACTTCGACGGCACCATCCTCGACACCGAAACCCCAGAATTCACCCACTGGCAAGCCCTCTACCGCAGCCACAACCGTGAACTAAACCTCCAAGACTGGCAACGCGGCATCGGCACCTGGGACGCCTTCGACCCCTGGCTCGGCCTCCCCGACAGCGTCCAGCAGGACCGCCACGCCACCCACGAGCGCCTGCGCACCGACATCCACCAAGCCATCGAACACAGCGACCTGCGCCCCGGCGTCCGCGCCGTCCTCGACGCCATCCGACCCGCCGGGCTGCGCCTCGCCCTCGCCACCAGCAGCGACCGCGCCTGGGTCACCCGCTGGCTCCAACAGCACAGCCTGTACGACCACTTCGAAACGCTCGCCACCCGCGACGACGTCACCCGCGTCAAACCCGACCCCGAGCTCTACACCCTCGCCGTCCACACCCTCGGTCTCAAACCCCACGAGTGCCTCGCCGTCGAAGACAGCCTCAACGGCGCCACCGCCGCCGCCGCCGCCGGACTCCACGTCGTCGTCGTCCCCAACGACGTCACCCGCACCCAGCCGTTCCTGCCCGAATGGGGCCGCGTGGACGGGTACGAAGGGGGGCTGGAAGCCCTGCTGGCGACCGTTCGGGACTGACGCATCGGGGGTGCGCCTGGCGGCGGGCGGCCCCACCCCCCAGCCCCCTACCCCAGAGAGGCAGGGGGAGCAGGCGTTGGCACTGGGCAAGAGTTTTGACTGGCGCGGCGTGTTTGTATCGGGCGCCGACGTGTCTGGCTTCGACGCCATCCTCCGCCCCCCACGTTGGCCCGCGCGCTGCGCGCACGACGGCCGGTGGTGGTCTGCGTTCGGTGGCAGGGCAACCTGAAGCGATCTGCTGATCGACTTTCAAAAGACCGCTGTTGCAGAAGCTGAAAAAAGTAGAACCTTCCGGCACGCATCCAGTTGTGTGGCCCCAAAGCCGTCGTGGCAGCCGAGCCCGTCGTGCGCGCAGCGCGCGGGGCGCCCGCCGCGACCCCAGAGGCATGCAGCCCCATCAGTGGCCGTCCCCGCCGCATGCCCGCTGACCACCTCAGCGAAATACCTGCCCAGTGCAACGTAAGCCCCCCCTGCCCCTCTGGGGGAGGGGGCTGGGGGGTGGGGCAGCCCGCCGCAGGCGCCCACATTCCGTTCAATTTCTGATTGAAATAGCCGATCAGTCCGTCAGATGTCCTCACTCCCGGTGTCCATGCGGACCACGCGCGGCTGGAAGCTGGCGATGACGTTCACGAGGTCGTCCTGGCGGGCGATGACGTCCTGAATGCGTTTGTAGGCCTGGGGGGCTTCGTCGATGCCGCCGCCGATGAGGGTGACGCCGCGGGTGGTGAGGTACGCCTGGACGTCTTTCTTGTTGAGGCTGCCGATGGCGGCTTTGCGGCCGAGTTGGCGGCCGGCGCCGTGGCTGGCGCTGGCGAGGGCGCCGGGGTGGCCGAGGCCGCGGATGACGTAGCCGGGGTCGGCCATGCTGCCGGGGATGAGGCCGAGTTGGCCCTGGGCGGCTGGGGTGGCGCCTTTGCGGTGCACGATGAGTTCCTGATCGCCGACCTGTTGTTTCCAGGCGAGGTTGTGGCTGTTGCTGACCTGCACGAGGGGGGTGACGTTCAGGGCGCGGGCGAGGCGGGCGTGGATGAGGTCGTGGTTGGCGAGGGCGTAGCGGCCGGCGAGGGTCATGGCCTGCCAGTACGCCTGTCCGTCCTCGTGGTCGAGGGGGAGCCACGCGAGTTTTTTCGCTTCGGGGGCGAGGGTGGGGTGGTGGCGTTCGGCGAGGGCGGTGAAGTGCCCGGCGACCTGCGCGCCGAAGCCGCGGCTGCCGCTGTGGGAGAGGACGGCGAGGTACTCGCCGGGGTCCAGGCCGAGGTCGGCGTGGGGGAAGGTGAGGGTGCCGAATTCGACGAAGTGGTTGCCGCTGCCGCTCGTGCCGATCTGCGTGGCGGCCTTGTCGAACAGGTGGCGGAGGATGGGCTGGTCGCGCCAGGTGTCTTCGTGGAGGACGTCGTGGTCCTGGCGGTCGCGTTTGTCGAAGGCGACGCCCGCGCCGAAGCGGGTGTGCTTGAGCAGGAGGGTGGTGGCCTCGTCGGTGCGCAGCGCGTTCGCCTGGATGGGGAGGACGGAGAGCATCATGGAGCAGCCGATGTCCACGCCGACGCCGTAGGGGATGACAGCATTCTCGGTGGCGAGGACACCGCCGATGGGGAGGCCGTAGCCGACGTGCGCGTCGGGCATGAGGGCTCCGGCGCGGCTGATGGGGAGGCGCATGGCGACGTCCATCTGGCGGTGCGCGCCGGGGTCGATCAGGTCTGCGCCCCAGGTGGGGTAGGGGAGGGGCTGGGCGCGCAGTTCGCTGCCTTTGCGGGCGTCGAGGATGGCCTGCTGCGCGAGGAGTTCGGCGGCGAGTGGGGCGTACACGCCGCCCGCGGCGTACGCGGCGGGGCTCTGCTGCACGGCGCGCAGTTCGCTGAGGATGTCGTCGCGGCTCAGGCCGGCGGTTTCACGGGTGGCGGCGGCGGTCTGGGCGAGGGCGATGGCTTTCTTTTCCAGGCCGAGTTTCACGAGGTGTTTGCCGTTCATGGGGTCTCTCTCTTCAGGGGGGTGGGGAGGCGACTGAGCCTCGGGCGGTGGGTGTCCGGTCGCCGGGATTGCCGTCTGGGGCGTCGGGCGTGCTGGGTGTGGTGGGGGCTGAGCTGGGGGTACCTGCGGGCATGGTCGCCTCCTTTCCCTGCGTGGGTCGTGGTGAGTCTGACCTGCGGGTGTGGGTGCGGGCATCCGCGCAGTGGCGTAGGCCAGTGCCTACTCCAGCGGGCCCGGGTCGAATCGGATGTGGTCGGGGATCAGCTGCCTGCCCTGCGCGCGGTACGTCAGGACGAGCCGGCCGGTGAACGCCCAGGCGCGCTGCACCTCGACCAGGGCGGTCAGGTGGCCGTCCTGCACCGTCCAGCGCACCTGATGGCCGATGCGGGCGGGTTCGGTGTGGGGAACGCCGGGGAGCGCGGGGAGTTTCACGCTGCGGTCCGGCAGGGTCAGGCTGTGCGTGCTGAGGCGGACGTGGGCGCGCAGGTAGGGCACGGGCGGCGTGACCGGCCACTCGCGCAGGTCGGGCAGGCTCAGCACGTGGGCGTCGAACACGGCCACGCCGGTGCCCTCGTCGGTCATTAGGGTCACGAGAACTTCTGGGTGTCGGTCGCCGCTGAGGTCCGTGACGGTCAGGCCGGGCCAGAAGGTGGGGTTGCTGATGCTCCGCCATGCCGGGAAGGTGCGCGTGACCGGTCCGGCGGTGACGCGCAGCCCCTGGAAATCCTGGGTGGTCACGGCGCTCAGGGTGCGCAGGGTCACGTCCGGGCTCACGTGCCGCGCGATGACCGTTCCGGCAGGCTTGCCGCCCGTGGGCGTGGGGACGGGCACCTGGGCGGCCTGCGCGGGCAGCAGGAGCAGGGTGGCGAGCAGCGGACAGCAGCGGCGCATGCCTCATCATGCCGGGTCCGCGGCTCAGCGGACGGCGGCGCGGCCCTGCGCGTCGGGCTGCACGGTGCGGGCGGTGGTGGGCACGCGGCGGTCGAGGCGGAAGCCGAAGCCGGTCCAGTGCCACAGGCTCAGGGCGTGGGCGGGCGCGCCGGGGGTGGCGTACGTGGTTTCCAGCGTGGCGAGCGTGCGGCCGGGCAGCACGGTCAGCGCCGTGACCGGCTGGAACAGGGCGCTGCCCACCCAGACCTCCCGGTACCGGCCGCCGCCCAGGGGGCGCAGCACGGCCACGTGGCTGCTGCGGCCGCGCGCGTCGCGGTTGCCCTGGATGGGCGTGGGGCGCGCGTTCCACTGGGCGGTGCGCCAGTCCCGCCAGGGGCGCCACACGGCCAGCACGCACTCGGGGGTGCCGTCGCCGGTCACGTCCGCCAGGACGCTGCTGCGCACCTGCCAGGTCGGGGGCAGGCTCAGGGCGGGGCAGGGGGGCGGGGCGTGCAGGGCGGGGCTGGGCGTCCACGCGCCCGCCGGGGTGAGGCTGCGCCAGGGCAGGGCGCCGCCGCCCGCCAGAGCGCCGCCCAGCAGGAACGGCACGATCAGGCGTTTCACGGGGCCTCCGGGCAGGCGGGGAGGCCCAGGCGGGCCAGTGCCTGGGATCGCAGGGGGCCCGTCGCCGGGGTCACGTGGCCCGCGCGGGTGCGGGTGGGGGCCGCGCAGGCGCCCGCCATGTCCGGCAGGGGCACGCGCACCACCGCGCCCAGCTGCGCCGCCGGGAACGGCTGGTCGAACAGCAGGTTCCCCAGGCTGTACAGCACCAGGGCCGGGCCGCGCGGGCCTGCCAGGACCTCGTGGCCCTGGAGGACGTGCGGGCCACTCCCGGCGATCACGGTGGCTCCGGCCACCACCAGGGCGCGGGCCTGGGTGCGCTGCCGGGCGGTGGTCAGGCCGTACTCCTCGCCCCAGTGGGCCAGGATGATCACGGCGTCCGCCTGCCGCGCCGCTGCGCGCACCACGGCCAGGGGAAGGGGCGTGCGGCCGTCGTCCAGCCACGCGAGCAGCGCGACCCGGATGCCCCGGACCTCGGTGAAGCTGGATGAGGCCGTGACGGGTGTGAGGCCCGCGCGGGTCAGCGCCGCCTGCGACTGAGCCTGGCCACGTGTGCCGGCGTCCAGGCTGTGGTTGTTCACCACGCCCAGGTGCGTCAGGGAGGACAGGGCGGCCACCGCGCGGGTCGGGGCGCGCAGGTCGATGCCCGCCGTGACGCGCGGCGCGTCCGTCAGGGGCGATTCCAGGTTGGCCACGGCGAGGTCCGCGCGCAGCAGAGGCGCCAGGGCTCGCAGGGTGGCGGGCCAGTCGGCCGCGTGTGCCTGCGCCACGCCCCGGGCGAGACTCAGGTCGCCGCCCAGCGCCAGGGTCACGGGACCCCGGTGCACGGGGGCCTCCCGCCCGCCCGAGGTGAGCAGCAGGCCCGCCAGCAGGGCGCCCAGGGTCTGCCTCACTTCACCAGCACGCCGTCCAGCCAGGGGTGCGCGGGCGGCAGTTTCCCCTGGCGCAGCTGCGCGCGCCACGCCTCGTCCGTCAGGCGGCCCGGGGCCGGCACCGTGAACTCGTACTGCGAGTACACGCCGCCCCGCGCGACCTGCAGGCCGCCGCGGCCGTCGGGCACGACCGCGTACAGCTCGTGAATGAAGCCCGTGCCCTCCTCCAGCGCCACGAGGGTGCCGGTGGTGTCAACGGCCGTGGCGACGTCCGCGACGACGGCGGCCATGGCGTCCTCGTCGAACTGGCTGGGGTTCTCGCCGTTCTCGGGGTCGGCGCTGGCCATCTTTATCTGCTCCAGCCACCCGCCGAAGTAGTGGATCTGATCGTATTCCTCGGGGGTCAGGGGCGTCCCGGCCAGTTCCTTGGTGGTGGCGCGGCTCAGGAGGCTCAGCATGTCGCGCAGCGAGTCGAGGTTCGTAGCGGTGCGCTCGGACAGCACCCCCTGGTCCTTCAGGCCACGGCGGGTCAGGGCCTCCAGCGTCTGAAGGCGCGCCCAGAGGGCCGGGTTGGTTTCCACGTACCCGCGTGGCGCCTGCGGTTCCTCCCCGCCGCCCAGTTCGGCCATGGTCTGCTTGGCGTACAGGATGGTGTCGTGGCGCAGTTCCGTCCAGGAGCCCAGTGCGGTGAGCATCTCCTTGCGGGTCCAGGCGGGCGTGCGCATGAACGCCGGGTAGCGCGCGTCGCGCGGGTCGGGTTTCGCGAGGGCCTGCAGGGCGTACAGCCAGCCGGAGTAGACGTTCGCGGTCCAGTCGGCGGGTTTCAGCGCGGCGAAGTTCGTGCGGAGTCTGCCCATGTTCGTCTCGTAGTTCGCGTACCGGCCCTGCCCGCTGCGGCGCAGTTCGTTCAGGGCAGCGTCACTGCCCAGCACGGCCAGCAGGTCCAGGCCGCTGGGCAGCAGGCGCGGCTGCTGGTCGGTGCCGACCTCGCGGTGCACGAGGCGCTGGAAGGCCGCGCCGTCCAGCGTAAAGCGCTGCCCCATCAGGCGGAAACCCAGGGTCTGCGCCTCACGCGCCTCGCGGCCCTCACCGGGCTGGGCGACGACCACGGCGCTGTTCACCTGCGGGGGCGGCAGGCGGCGCAGCTGGGCCTGGAAGGCCTTCAGGGTGGCCGGGTCCGCCAGGCGGCGCACCTGCCCGCCCGCCGCGACCTTCAGCGCGTCCGCGTACTGCCGGTAGTTCAGGTCGTCGCTGCGCCCGACCAGCAGCGCGGTCGGGTCGTACACGCGCGCCCACAGCTTCTGCGCCTCGGCGTTCGCGCCCATCAGCGAGGTCAGCAGGCCCGCCACGCGCGTCTCGCTGTCCTTGTCCACGCGCAGGTTCATGCGGCCCAGCCACATCATGGTCCGGAAGTAGCGTCTCAGCGCCTCACTCTTTGTGTAGTGCCCGCGCGGCACGTACTGCGAGTAGTCCTCCATCAGCTCGGTGCTGCTGAAGATGGGGGACGCAGCGATGCCCTGGTGCGCGTCGATCAGTTTCAGTTCCGCCGCCACCAGACCCGCCACCTCGGCGGGTGGCTTCACGACCGGGTCGGCGAGTGTCTGCGCGACGGCCAGGTACGCCAGCGCCCGCCGCGCGTCGGCTTCCAGCGGCGTGCCCTTCAGCGCTGCGAGCTGCCGCCGCGAGTCCGCGACCAGCAGCGCGGTCAGGCGGCGCGCGGCGGGCGCCAGGGACTCGCGTTCCAGGTCGCGCAGCAGCTTGTCGAAGATCAGGTGGTACACGTGCAGCGTGGCGTCCGACGTGACGAACACCGGCTGGTTCGCGTAGCGGGTCGCCTCGTACACCGCGTCGAACTGCCGCCACGGCGCGGGCGTGATCACGAACCCGTTGCGGGACAGCGCTGAGCGCTGCGCGGCGTTCAGCGCATGCAGGTCCAGCTCGGCGCTCCCGGTCACCAGCGGGGACTTCAGGGAGCTCAGGTTCACGGGCAGCGAGTACGGCGTGGGGGCGGCCAGGGCGTGGCCCAGCAGGGCCAGGGTCAGGACGCAGAGGGACGGGCGCATGTTGCCGTGATACCACGCCGCTGCCCGCCCGGTCAGCTCAGGTGCAGCGCGTCCAGCGCCTCCTGCGTCTCATTCCAGGGGAGCGTTTCCAGGGCGCGTTCCAGGGTGTCCTCGGGGCCCTTCCCGGCCAGCAGGACCGTGTCGCCCGGCTGCGCCAAGGCAATGGCGGCGCGGATGGCGGCCCGGCGGTCGGGCACCAGCTCATAGTTGGTGCGTCCGGCCTCGCGGGCGCCGCGTGCCATCTCGCGGAGGATGTCCGCCAGCGGGGTGTCGCGGCAGTCCTCCTCGGTGAAGACCGCGTGGTCGGCGAGGCGGGTGGCGACCTCGCCCAGCGGGGCGCGTTTGCCCGGATCGCGCGGCCCGCCCGCCGAGCCGAGCACCACGATCAGGCGGCCGGTGGTGGTGGTCCGCAGGGTGCCCAGCGCCTTTTCGAGGCTTGGGGGCGTGTGCGCGAAGTCCACCACGACGCGGCGTCCGCGGGTGTCCGGCACGAGTTCCATGCGGCCCGGCACGCCCCGGAACGACGCGAGGCCCGACACCAGCGCCTCCCAGCCCGCCCCCAGGTGCGCGGCGGCGGCCATGGCCGCCAG
Source organism: Deinococcus radiotolerans (assembly GCF_014647435.1). Lineage (NCBI taxonomy): Bacteria > Thermotogati > Deinococcota > Deinococci > Deinococcales > Deinococcaceae > Deinococcus > Deinococcus radiotolerans. The sequence goes on from NZ_BMPE01000002.1 coordinate 159,866, forward strand.
GGCGTTGGCCACGTTGAAGCGCCCGATCATCGGGAGGTGCGCGTCGAATTCGCCCAGTGGGCTGACCACGTGGAAGTGCAGGCCCGTGCTGCGCTCCTCGATGCTCCCCGCGCGCCAGTCGGCGTGCTGGCCCTCGGCGGAATAGGTCGTCTCGGCGGGGGCCACGCCGCGCAGCTGCGCGGTCCAGGGGTCGTCCACGTTCAGGACCGCGAACGGCGCGGCCTCCACCAGCCGGCGCTTGTCCGCGAAGTAATTCTCCAGCGTGCCGTGGAAGTCCAGGTGTTCGCTGCTCAGGTGCGTCCAGACGGCCACGTCCCACGCCACGCTCCGCACGCGGTCCAGTGCCAGGGCGTGACTGCTGGCCTCCAGCACCGCCGCGTCCGCGCCGGCCTGCACCATCTCGGCCAGGGTGGCCTGCACCTGCGGCGCCTCGGGCGTCGTAAAGTGCGCCGGGAAGTGCCGCAGTTCTCCGTCCGGCAGTTCGTAGCCCACCGTGCTGAGCAGGCCGGTGCGCTGCCCGGCGGCGCGCAGCAGGTGCCGCGCCAGCCAGCTGGTCGTGGTCTTCCCATCCGTGCCCGTCACGCCCACCACCCGCAGCTGGCGGCTGGGGTGCCCGGCCAGCGCGGCCGCCGCATCCGCCAGGGCCGCGCGGGCATTCGGGACGCGCAGGTACGGCAGCGGACTGGTCACCCCGTCCGGCAGGCCCTCGCCGATCACGGCCACGGCGCCCGCCGCCGCCACCTTCGCCAGGAAGCTGTGCCCGTCGAACCGCGCGCCGCGGATCGCCACGAACGCGAAGTCCGGCTGCACCCAGTCGGCGTTGTGCGTGACGCCCGAGACCTCCGGATTCAGGTCCGGGCCAATGGGCGTCAGGTGGGCATTCAGGTGGTCGGCCAGCTCGGCAAGGCGCATGCGGGGATCATAGCGGCCCCCCGCCGGGCCCTTCAGCGCTGCCGGGTGTACAGACCGCCGAAGGTGACGTTCAGGCCGCCGCACGCGCCGTTGTCCTGCGCGACCAGCCACGGCCCGACCGGCCACAGGCTCAGCGTGCAGCCGTCCACCGCGTACCGCCACGCGTCACCCTGGCGGGCCACCGGACCGCCCAGTTCACCGGTGTTCACGCTGCCGCCCGCGGTGGGGGCCGTGGCGTTGCCGCTCACGGTCCACGCTCCGGCGGCCGTTTTCGTGACGTTCAGCTGAGCGCGCTCGGCCGCCCAGGTGCCGCTCAGGGCGGGGCTGGTGGGCAGGTTCCGCATCAGCATGGTGTTCAGGTAACCGCCCACCCCGGTGGGCGCGCCGCCCTTCACGAAGTAGCTGCAGCGTCGCCCGTTCACGGCGGGGCCCTGAAGCAGCAGGTCATCCTTGACCACGTACGCCCGGCCGGGTTTGCCGGTCACGTCGGTGAACACGGCTCGGCTGACCGTCACGCGCGCGGCGCGCAGGTCCGCCGGGTTCAGGGTGCGCCACTCGGGGCAGCCCATCAGCAGGTCGGGGGTGGGGGCCGTCTGGGCGTGGCCAGCACTGCTCAGGGCAGCGCCGATGACAAGGGCCAGGAACGCGGGGGCACGCAGGGGAAGGCACATGCGGGCAGGCTAACGAGTGGCCGCGCCGCGCGCTGCCTCATCTGACCGGGCGCCGATCTGGCGCGGGAGTTCAGCGCAGCAGCGGCAGGCCGTAACCGTTGGCCTGCACGCGCTGGCACACCCACTCGAAGGCCTGCGGGTCCGCCACGAAGTCCAGCTGATCGCCGGGCACCCGTACCACCGGGCAGGCATCGAAGCCTGCGACCCAGCTGTCGTACAGGCGGTTCAGGCCGCCCAGGTACGCGTCGGGGATGTCCTGCTCGTACGCGCGGCCCCGCTGCGCGATGCGTTTTTTCAGGGTGGGCAGGCTCGCGTCAATGTGGATCAGCAGGTCCGGGACGCGCAGGGCGGGCAGCACGCCCTCGTACAGGCTGCAGTACGTGGCCCAGTCGCGCGCTTCCATCTGGCCGCTCTCGTAGAGGTTCCGGGCGAAGATGTTGGCGTCCTCGAACACCGTGCGGTCCTGAATGACGTAGCGCGCGCCGGTCACGAGATTCAGGTGCTGCTCCAGCCGCCGCGACAGGAAGTAGACCTGCGAGTGGAAGGAGTAGCGGCGCATGTCCTGGTAAAAGTCCTCCAGGTACGGGTTGTCCGCGTAGGGTTCGTACACGGGGCGCAGGCTGTAGCGCCCGGCGAGCATGCGCGTCAGGGTGCTCTTGCCGCTGCCGATGTTCCCGGAGATCGCGAGGTACATCAGTCGGCAGCCTGACCGGCGCGCAGGGCCTCGTCCACGCGGCTGAGGATCTGCTGCTCGTGCTCGGCGTTGTTCACGAAGTCGATACCGGCGGCGTCAATGATCAGGTGCGGGTGCGGGTACGTGCGGAAGTACTCGTCGTAGCGCTGCGTGAGGTCCGCGAGGTACGCGGCCTGCATGTCCTGCTCGAAGGGCCGCCCGCGCAGCGCGATGCGGCGCAGCAGTTCATCCGTGTCGGCGCGCAGGTACACCACGAGGTCCGGGGTGGGCAGGCGCGGGGACAGGTGCGAGTACAGGTCCTCGTACAGCGCGAACTCCGCGTCGCGCAGGTTCATGGACGCGAAGATGAAGTCCTTGTCGAACAGGTAGTCGCTGACGACGCTGCCCGCGTACAGGCCCGGCTGCCACAGCGCCGAGAGCTGCTTGAAGCGCGACAGCAGGAAGAACGCCTGCACCTGAAAGGCGTAGGCGTCCGGCTGGCGGTAGAAGTTCGCCAGGAAGGGATTTTCCTCGACGATCTCCAGGTTCAGTTCGGCGCCGTGCCGCGCGGCGAGGCGCCGGGCGAGGCTTGTTTTCCCGACCCCGATGGGCCCTTCGACGACAACGTACATGACAGCCCTGAGCATAGCGCCCCCCGCGAGTCTCAAGGGTGGATGAACGCCTTGACACCCGCGGGGGGGAGGGGAACGGGGTCAGGGAGAGCCGCTACTCGCCGTCCTCTTTCTTCTTGTCTTTCAGCCGTCCGGCTTCCTTCGCGGCGCGGGTCAGGAGGTACTCGATCTGGGCGTTCACGCTGCGCAGGTCGTCCGCGGCCCAGCGTTCCAGCGCGGCGTACAGCTCCGGGCTGATGCGCAGGGGGAAGTTCTTGCGCGGGGCCATACGGTCAGTACAGGCTGCCGGCGTTCACGACCGGCTGCGTGCCGCGCTCGCTGGTCAGGACGACCAGTAGGTTGCTGACCATCTGCGCCTTGCGTTCCTCGTCCAGCTGCACGATGCCCTGCTCGCTCAGTTCCCGCAGGGCCATCTCGACCATGCCCACGGCGCCCTGCACGATCTGCGACCGGGCGGCGATGATCGCGCTGGCCTGCTGGCGCTGCAGCATCGCCCCGGCAATCTCGGGGGAGTACGCCAGGTGCGACAGGCGCGCCTCAAGGACCTCCACGCCCGCATGCTGGAGGCGGGCGGCGAGTTCGCGGCCCAGCGCCTCGGCGACCTCGTCGGCGTTGCCGCGCAGGCTCATGCCGTGGCCGTCGTACTCGTCGTAGGGGTACTGGCTGGCCAGGTGGCGCAGCGCCGTCTCACTCTGGATGGCCACGAACTCGGCGTAGTCCTCGACGTCGAACACGGCGCGGGCGGTATCCACGACCCGCCAGACGATCACGGCGGCAATCTCGATGGGGCTGCCGGCCGCGTCGTTCACCTTCAGGCGCTCACTGTTGAAGTTCCGGATGCGCAGGCTGACGCTCTTGCGGACGGTCAGCGGGTTGGTCCAGTACAGTCCGTTGCGGCGCTCGGTGCCCACGTACCGGCCGAACAGCGTGAGGTTGGTTGCCTGGTTGGGCTGCACGATGAAAAAGCCGATCAGGATGAACAGGAGGATCAGGCCCAGCCCGAAGGCGACCGCGATCTGCCCGCTGAGCAGGAGCGCGCCGGCCCCGATGACGCCCAGCAGCCACGCCAGGAAGACGGGCACGCCGGGCAGACCGAAGGCGGGGCGTTCGGTACTGGCGACGCCGCTGCGGGTGGAGACGCCGCCCTGCGGGGCGGGGGTGGGAGCCTGCTGCAGTTCACTCATATGGATACCTCCGGGTGATCTTGAATGCCTATCAAAGTGATATCACTTTTGATGGCACATTGCATGAGGTTCGCGGCCCCCCGGCGCGCCCATCACCAGAAAAGAGGTGGACCCGGAGCCCCGCTCCCGTCCACCCCGCTTCCCGCAGCCCCTTATTGCAGGGTGCGTTTGAGCAGCGTGACCTTGACCTGCACGCGCTTCTTGTTGCGCCACACATCCAGCGTGACCGTCTGCCCCGGGCGCTTGGCGGCCACCAGGCGCGTCACGTCGAACGCGTCGCGCACGCCCTGACCGTCCACCGCCACGATGATGTCGCCCAGCGGCGCGAGCAGCTGATCCTTGCTGTTGCGCAGGCTGCCGCGCAGGCCCGCGCGGGCCGCGGCGCTGCCTGCCGGCACCTGATCCACCAGCGCGCCCTGGTTGCTGCTCAGGCCCGCCAGCTGCCGCAGCGCCGGGTCCAGGCTGTCCAGGTCCACCAGGGTCGCGCCCAGCGTCCCGCGCTGCGGCACCCCGATCTTTTCCAGGTCCTCCAGGCTCTGCTTGACCAGGTCGCCCGGCAGGGCCAGCCCGATGATGCCGGGAATCAGGCTGTTCGGCGCGGCACTCGCGTCTGACACGGCCACCACCAGCCCGCGCGAGTCCAGCACCGGGCCGCCGCTGTTGCCCTGCTGGATGCTGGCGGTCGTGGCGACGTACTGCCCGACCTCGCTGGCGAAGCCGTCCGTGCGGGGAATGTCGCGGGCGCTGACGGCCACGCTGAACACACCGGTCGCCACGAAGTTCGGGATGCGCAGCGGCGTGCCGATGGTCAGCAGTTTCTGCCCCGGGATCAGCCGGGCGCTCGACCCGAAGGCCAGCGTGGCGGGCGCCGTGACGCCGGTCACGCGCAGAATCGCAATGTCAATGCCGGGGTCCACGCCCTCCAGGCGGGCCGTGACGCGCCGCCCGTTGAACAGCGTGACCGTGATCGACTCCTGGAACTGCACCACGTGGTAGTTCGTGACGATCAGGTCCTTCTTGTAGAAGAACCCGGTGCCCGTCTCGATGGGATCGTCCCCGGGTTGCAGCTGCTCGCGTTGCAGGCGCGTGTCCACCCGCACGACGGCCTGAAGGGCCTTCTGCGTGACCTCGACAGTGTTGATCTCGTCAGGGGTGACCAGGGTGCGCTCGGCGGTGACGCGCCCGGTCAGGTACGCGCCGCCGAGCCCGGCGCACAGCAGCAGCGTGAGCCCCAGCGCGCGCGGGAACTTCACTCGCTGCTCTTGGGTCGGGAATCGTTGGCGTAGAATCCGCTGCCCTTGAACGCAATGCCGGGCCGCGCCAGCACGCGTTTGACCGGCACGCCGGTCTGGGGGTGCGTGGTGAAGGGTTCGTCGCGCATGCTCTGCTGCAACTCGTAGATTTCGCCAGTTTCCAGGTTCTTGTACAGGTAGGTGGGCATGGATCTCGACCTCGCGTGAAACGCCCGCGCGTGGAGCTTGGGGCGCGGCGCTCATCCTAGCAACTGGTGTCCGGGACAGGTGTAAGGTCGCTGAGGCGTTTCCTTAAGTGTGGCGGGTCTGCCGTCCCCGCACGCGCCATGAGTGGCGTACTCATGTGAGGCCGCGCGCGGGTGCTATGCTGCCCGCGTGGGCCGACTTGGTGTCCGGCTCACACCAAACAGGGCAGCGCAAGGCCCCACCCACACGTGGTGGGGAGACGAGGTGGAAGTCAGCGAGTTTCTGCGGATGCTTCCAGGCCAGCATGCAGGGCCTACCCGACGCCGGACCACCGGCGTGAATCCCGGCCATAACCCCCGTGGCAACACGGCCATAAAGCCCGGAACACATGCACCCAATTCACAGACACCAGCGACAGGAACGCAGCGCAGGCGCGGCGGGAACTCACAGTTTCCCAGGCCGCGATCCCTGGCGCGTCCCTGCAAGGAGCACCATGTGCGGCATCGTTGGATACATCGGCCCCCGGCAAGCGCAGGACGTTCTCATCTCCGGCCTCTCCAAGCTGGAATACCGCGGCTACGACAGTGCGGGTATCGCCGTTCATGACGGCGCGCAAATCGAGGTGAAGAAGAAGGCCGGGAAACTCGCCAACCTCGGCACCCTCCTCGAGGGCCAGCCCATGAGCGGCTCGCTGGGCATTGGGCACACCCGCTGGGCCACGCACGGCCTGCCGAACGACACGAACGCCCACCCGCACGCCACCGAGGACGGGCGCATCGTGATCATCCACAACGGCATCATCGAGAACTACCTGCCCCTCAAAGAAGGCCTGATGAGCCGCGGGCACGAGTTCAAGAGCGAAACCGACAGCGAGGTCCTGGCCCACCTGATCGAGGAAGCGTACAGCGGCAACCTCGAAGAGGCCGTCCGCGCGGCCCTGAGTCAGGTGCGCGGCGCGTACGGCATTGTCGTCACGCACGTCGACCACCGCGAGATCGTCGCGGCCCGCACCGTCAGCCCCCTCGTAATGGGCGTCGGCGAGGGCGAGATGTTCCTGGCCAGCGACGTGCCCGCCCTGCTGGCCTACACCCGCAACATGGTCTTCCTGCACGACGGCGACATGGTCGTCCTGAACGACGACGGGTACCGCGTCATGGACCTCGCGGGCACCCCCCAGAAGCGCGCCATCGAGTACATCGAGTGGGACGCCGAGGCCGCCGAGAAGGGCGGGTACGACACGTACATGCTCAAGGAGATCTACGAGCAGCCCCAGGCCCTCACGAACACCCTGATCGGCCGCCTGCATGACGAGACCGGCGAGGTGAACCTCGACATCAACCTCGACCCCGGCAGCTTCAAGCGCATCAGCGTCATCGCCTGCGGCACCGCGTACTACGCCGGACTGGTCGGCGAGTACCTCATCGAGCAGCTCGCCCGCATCCCCGTGGAAGTCGACGTGGCCAGCGAGTACCGCTACCGCGACCCCCTCGTCAGCGAGCACACCCTGGCCATCGTCGTCTCCCAGAGCGGCGAGACCATCGACACGCTCGAAGCGCTGCGCGAGGCGAAGAAGTTCGGCGCGAAGACCCTCGGCGTGATCAACGCCAAAGGCTCCTCCATGACCCGCGAACTGGACGACACGCTATACATCCACGCCGGACCCGAGATCGGCGTGGCCAGCACCAAGGCGTACACGAGCATGGTCAGTGCGTTCCTGATGCTCGCCCTGTGGCTCGGCCGCGCCCGCGGCACGCTCAGCGCCGAGCAGGGCGCCGACCTCCTGCACGCCGCGCGCGAACTGCCCCGCCTCGTCGAGGACGCCCTGAGCCCCGAACGCGTGCAGCGCATCAAGGAAGTCGCCGAGAAGTACGCCATGGCCCGCGACTACCTGTTCCTCGGGCGCGGCGTGAACAGCCCCACCGCGTACGAAGGCGCGCTGAAACTCAAGGAGATCAGCTACATCCACGCCGAAGCGTACGCCGCGGGCGAGATGAAGCACGGCCCCATCGCCCTGATCGACGAGCACCTCCCCGTCGCCGTGATCGCCACCGAAAGCCGCCTGCTGGAAAAGACCATCAGCAACGTGCAGGAAGTCCGCGCCCGCGCCGGGAAGGTCATCCTGTTCCTCAGTGACGGCGACACCGAGAACGCCCGCCACGGCGACGACGTCATCTACGTCCCCCGCGCGCACGAGATGGTCAGCCCCGTCGTGAACGCCATCGCCATGCAGCTCCTGGCGTACTTCACGGCCACCGCGCTGGGCAAGGACGTGGACAAACCCCGCAACCTCGCCAAGAGCGTCACGGTCGAGTAACACCAGCCCAGGGGAAGGGGCCGCAGCCAGTTGCGCTGCGGCCCCCCTTTTGTGCCTGCGTTCAGAATCCGGCCATGTCGCTGGCGACGGCGTTCGCGGGGATGTTGTACACGCCGTACACCTCCTTGTCCATGAAGCTGTCGGGCAGGTAGGCGTAGCCGCCGTCGCCGAAGCCGCAGCTCCAGGAGTTCTTGATCACGAAGTACCCGGTGGGCAGGGACAGCTTCACGTTCACGAGGCCGCCGATTTTCGCGTCGTAGGTCTGCATGCCGGTCGTGACGTACCCGACCACGTGAACGGCGTGTCCGCCGCGGACCTTGCCGCCCATCAGGCCCAGGTTGGGCAGGCCGTTGGCGCCGATGGCGTCGAAGGCGGGGTCGACGTTGAAGCCTAGGATGAGCTGGTCGCCGCGGTCGATCATATGGCGCATCAGGGCGCGGCGGTAGGCGCGGGCGGCGTCGCCGCTGCCCAGGAAGTTGTTCGCCAGGGCCACCCAGACCTCGTTGCCCTGGGTGGCGCGGAAGTTGAACGCGGCGTTCGGGGCGATGTCCCATTCGGGTTTCCAGGCGCAGGTGTTCGTGCCGCCCTGGCAGACCAGCTGGGCCTGCGCGGTGGTGTCACTGCACGCCTGATTCGCGTAGTTCAGGCAGGAGTTCTTGAATTCCGTGATGGGTTTGGTGTCGTCGGCGGGAATGCGGACGCGGCTTCGGGAGGGGTTGTACTTCCAGCGGACCTCGGTGGGGATCATGCGTTTCTGCCCGATGATGTCGTTGAAGTCACCCCAGCCGGCGCCGTCGCCCAGCACGCCGTCATCGCCGCGCAGCCAGTAGTACGCGTACTGCTCGGAGAGGTTGAAGGCACTCTTGGTGCGGCGGGCGATCAGGCTTTCGAGGGCCGAGACGTACGCGAAGGCCATGCAGGTGCCGCGGCCACCCTGATCCTTGATGGTGGTGATCTGGTTGATGGCGTTGCCGCGCATCTGACTGAACAGCGCGTTGGTGGGCGTGAACCGGCACGCGCCGTCGGCGGGGTTGTTCACGAACCCGCCGCCCAGTTCATCCTGCGGCTGGGAGGGTGTGGGGGGCGTGGTCTTGTTGATGATGTTCAGGATGGGCGTGGTGATGCGGACGTTCGGGGCGACGTTCAGGGCGCGAATGGATTCGGGGGCCAGGAATTCGCGCGGGACGGGGTTCTGCTCGCTCAGGCCGAAGGATTGCAGGATGGCGGCGCGGTTGCTGGCGGCGGCCGCCTCGGCCTGCGCGACACTCAGGGCGACGGTGTCCTGACCGTACAGCAGCACGGGCTTAACTTCCCCGGTGCGGAGTTTGACGCTGGCGGGGACGGTCAGGCCGCGCGGGAGGGCCAGGGTGGCGCGGGCGACGTCGGCGCGCAGGTCGGCGGCGCCCTGGAGGTTCTGCACGAGGCTGACGCTGCGGGTGATCTCGGCGTTGCGGGCCTGGACGCGCGCGGGAAGGTCCTGAAGGTTGAGTTGCAGGGCGCCCGGGCTCTGGAGCACCTGCTGGAACTGGGCCTGCGGGACGCGCAGGACGTTCAGGTTGAGGTTCGAGATCTGGATGGGCTGCAGTTGCAGGTTCTGGAGGTTGACGGTGTTCTGCGCGTGGGCGGCGGTCAGGGTGGCGAGGAGCGCGGTGCTGATCAGGGTGCGTGCGTTCATGGTGGAACCTCCTGTGATGTGGGTATTGAACCGGGTGGGGCGTTGCAGTGGCGTTGCGCGGTGGGGCGCGCGGTGCTGGGCTCACTTCAGCAGGGGAGGCGTGATCGGGCCATGATCACGGCGGGGTGGTGGGAGGGCCCGGATTGTTGAACCGGGTGAAACGTCTGGTGTGGGGGATTGACAGTCCGGGGGACAGCGCGCACACTGACAGCACTTCAATGTAATCGTTTGCAAACAGGTTTCCGCGTCTGGGAAACCGAAATTCAGCTGATGATCCCGCAACCGTGTCGGGGAGGTGTAATCGATTTCAATGGCCAGTATTCAGGATGTCGCCCGACTCGCCCAGGTCTCCACCGCCACCGCCTCCCGCGCACTGTCCCGTCCGGACATGGTCGCCACCACCACCCGCGACCGCGTCCTGCACGCCGCCCGCCAGCTCGGCTACCAGCCCAACGTCATCGCCCGCAGCCTCCGCCAGGGCGAGACCCGCACCATCGGCGTGATCGTCACGGACATCCTCAACCCCTTCCACGCCCAGCTGGCCAAGGGCATCCAGGACGCCGCTGACCGCCACGGCTACACCGCCTTCCTGTTCAACAGCGACGAGGACCCCGCCAAGGAACGCCGCGCCATCGAGACCCTGCGCGGCCACCTGCCCCAGGGCCTGATCATCGTGCCCACCAGCGGCGCCCGCGAGAACCTCGCCGCCCTGAGCGGCGTGCCCATCGTCGAACTTGACCGCGTGACCGGCACCCCGGCCGTCACCACCGTCACCGCCGACAACGCCGCTGGGGCCGCTGCCGCCACCCGCCACCTGATCAGCCTGGGTCACACCCGCATCGGCATGATCGTCGGGCAGCAGGACATCAGCACCGCCACCCAGCGCCACGACGCCTACCGCAGCGCGCTGGAAGACGCCGGGCTCACCTACGACCCCGCCCTGGTCCTGCCCGGCAACCACCGCGAGGACGACGGGCACCGCGCCGCCACGCGCCTGCTGACCCTGCCCGAGGGCCGCCGCCCCACCGCGCTGTTCATCGGCAACAACGAGATGACCGTCGGCGCCGTCCTGGCCGCCCGCGCCCTGAACCTCAGCATCCCCACGGACCTCAGCATCGTCGGCTTCGACGACAGCCGCTGGGCCCAGACCATGACCCCGCCCCTGACGGTCGTCGCGCAGCCCACCTACGACCTGGGCACCCAGGCCGCTGAGCAACTCATCCAGCAACTGCGCCGCCCCCGCGACGGGCCCCCGCTGCACATCCAGCTGTCCACCACCCTGATCGTCCGGCACTCCACCAGCCCGCCCCGCACGCCCGCCCTCACCCACCACTGACCCGCCGCTCCAGCCCCCTGCCCAGCCCCATTCGCCCGCCCGGTTGATCAGCATCACCAGCGGCGCCCCCGGAGGAACCACCATGCGTAAAGTGATGACCAGTGCCGCCCTGACCGCCCTCGCCGCCAGCCTCAGCCTGGGAGTCGTGCAGGCCCAGAGCAGCGCCCAGCCGATCATTGGTCTGATCACCAAGACCGACACCAACCCCTTCTTCGTGAAGATGAAAGAAGGTGCGCAGAAGGAAGCCACCCGCCTGGGCGCCAAACTCCTGACCGCCGCCGGGAAAGCCGACGGGGACAACGCCGGGCAGGTCGCCGCCATCGAGAACATGGTCGCCGCGGGCGCCAGGACCATCCTGATCACGCCCAGCGACTCCAAAGCCATTGTGCCTGCCATCGCCAAGGCCCGCGCCGCTGGCGTCATGGTCATCGCCCTGGACAGCCCCACCGAACCCGCCAGCGCCGTGGACGCCCTGTTCGCCACGAACAACTACCAGGCCGGCATCTTGATCGGCCAGTGGGCCAAGAAAGCCATGGGCAGCAAGAAACCCGTCATCGCCACCCTGGACCTGTTCCCCGGCCACCCCGTCGGCATCGCCCGCCACAACGGCTTCCTGGCCGGCTTCGGCACCAAGGGCATCACCGCCAGCACGACCGCCCTTGTGAACACCGGCGTCGCCTGCGCGCAGGACTCCTTCGGGGACCAGACCAAGGGCCAGACCGCCATGGAAAACTGCCTCCAGAAGAACCCGGACATCAACATCGTGTACACCATCAATGAACCCGCCGCTGCCGGCGCGTACCAGGCGCTGAAAGCCGCCGGGAAGGAAAAGAACGTCCTGATCGTCTCCGTCGACGGCGGCTGCGCCGGCGTGCGCAACGTCGAGGGCGGCGTGATCGGCGCCACCAGCCAGCAGTACCCCCTGAAGATGGCCGCCATGGGCGTCGCGGCGGGCGTGACCTACGCCAAGACCGGCAAGAAGGTCAGCGGCTACACCGACACCGGCGTCACCCTCATCACCAACAAGGCCATGAGCGGCGTCAAGAGCCAGAACGGCAAGTTCGGCCTCGCCAACTGCTGGGGCCAGTAAGCCCAGGCCATGAGCGGCGCGGCTGACCCGGCCCGCCCCTGACCCTCACCTCCAAGTTGCCACGGCCCGCGCCGCGCGCCGTGGCAACACCCACTTCACCGGGGAGACCCATGAGCATGACGCAACCCACCACCACCACGCCCGGGCGGCGCTTCCAGCTGCCGAACCTCAGCACCCTGGGCCCCCTGATCGCCCTGCTGATCGCCTGCCTGTTCTTCACCTTCCAGTCCGACCGGTTCCTGACCCTGGGGACCTTCAGCCTGATCCTGCAGCAGGCGTCGTTCGTGGGCGTCATCGCCATCGCGCAGACGCTGATCATCCTGACCGCCGGCATTGACCTGAGCTGCGGGATGATCATGGCGCTGGCCAGCATGGTCATCGGCAAACTCGCCGTGGAGCAGGGCGTGCCCGTCCCACTGGCGATCCTGGCGGGCTTCGCGGTCGGCGCGTTCGTCGGCTGGCTGAACGGTCAGCTGATCACCCGCTGGAAACTCCCGCCGTTCATCGTGACGCTCGGCATGTACTCCATCGTGTTCGCCGCCGTGAAGATCTACTCCAAGGCGACCAGCGTGCCCATGCCCGCCGACGGCCTGACCTTCCTCGCGCAGCGCTTCACGGTGTTCGGCACGCCCTTCACATACGGCAGCCTGCTGATGGTCGCGCTGTTCATCCTGACGTGGCTGTTCCTGAACTACACCGCTCCGGGCCGGCACATCTACGCCCTGGGCAACAACCCGGAAGCGGTGCGCCTGAGCGGCATCAACACCAGCCGCCTGCTGCTCAGCGTGTACACCTTCGCCGGGATGCTGTACGGCGTGGCCGCCCTGCTGCTGCTGGAACGCATCGGCGGCGCGTCCCCCGAGGCGGGCACCACCGAGAACCTCGAGAGCATCACCGCCGTCGTGATCGGCGGCACCAGCCTCTTCGGCGGGCGCGGCAACGTGCTGGGCACCCTGATCGGCGTGCTGATCGTCGGCGTATTCCGCTCCGGCCTGACGTTCATGGGCCTGGACAGCGTGTACCAGAACCTGATCACCGGCATCCTGATCATCCTGGCCGTCGCCACCGACCAGTTCTCCCGGAGGAAAGCATGACCGCCGCCGCGCCCCTGCCCGTCACCCCGCCCACCCCGCAGCCCGCCCGGCCCCTGATCATGGAAGCGCGCGGCCTCGTCAAGCGCTACGGGCACGTCACCGCCATCGGCGGCGCAGACTTCGAACTGCGTCCCGGCGAGATCATGGCCGTCATCGGCGACAACGGCGCGGGCAAGAGCAGCCTCATCAAGGCGCTGTCCGGCGCGCTCGTCCCCGACGAGGGCGAGATCCTCCTGGACGGGCAGGCCGTGCACTTCCGCACGCCCAGCGACGCCCGCCGCGCCGGGATCGAGACCGTGTACCAGGACCTCGCCGTCGCCCCAGCCATGACCATCGCGGAGAACCTGTTCCTGGGCCGCGAACTGTACCGGGGCGGCGCACTGGGCCGCGCCCTGAAACTCATCGACCGCTCCCGCATGCTGACCGAAGCGACCGAGCACATGAAGGGCCTGCAGTTTGCCATCAAGAGCATGAACCAGCCGGTCGAGACGCTGAGCGGCGGTCAGCGGCAGGGGGTTGCCGTGGCCCGCGCCGCCGCGTTCGCGCAGCACGTGGTCATCATGGACGAACCCACCGCCGCCCTGGGCGTGCGCGAGGGCAACATGGTCCTCGACCTGATCCGCAAGGTGCGCGACCGAGGCCTGCCGGTCATCCTGATCAGCCACAACATGCCCCACGTGTTCGAGATTGCCGACCGCATCCACGTGCACCGCATGGGCCGCCGCGCCGCACTGCTGAACCCGCAGAAGATCAGCATGGCCGACACCGTGTCCGTCATGACCGGCGCCATCAAACCCGAGGAACTCAGCGCGGACGTCCTGGCGCACTGAACGCACTCAGGGTGTGATCTCCAGGACATGGAGGCGGGGGCAACGAAGCCACACGCCTCCATGTCCTGCTGCCCTTACCGGCTGGGCGTCAGGGCGCGCCCCTGCGTGAGCCAGAGATTCAGGCCGCACACGAGCAGCAGCGCCCCCAGCGGGAACGGTACAGCGCCCAGATCCAGCTGGACGTTCACGCCGCGCGTGAAGCTGCCCACGCGACCCCGGACTTCGCCCGCGTAGTGGCGCAGGGAGACGTCCAGGCCGTCCGTGAAGCTGCCGTAGCGGCCCGTCACCTGATCCGGCGTGAAGTCCAGCCGCGCGTCCACCCCCTGCGTGAAGCCGCCCAGCCGGACCGTCATGACGCCCGCCGCGATGCCCGCCCGGATGTCCATTCCGTTCGTGAAGCCCCCCACGCGGCCCACGAGTTCGCCGCCCTCCAGCCACACGTGCACGTCGGTGCCGTCCGTGAAGCCCCCCACGCGGGCGCTCAGGCGCTCCCCGTCCCAGGTGGCGTGCAGGTTCACGCCGTCCGACACGCCACCGAACCGGCCCGTCAGGGCCTCCTGCTGAGCTACTCCCGTCATGCCGCCCAGCGTAGCGGACGCACTCTGGCAGAAGCCTCACTGGGAAGAGGCGTGAACAGTTGAAAGTTGATGGTTGATAGAGGGGGCCTCCCTTCCATCAACCATCAACTTTCAACCATGGACGCTGTTTACAGTTCCAGCAGCATGCGCGCCGGGTCTTCCAGCAGGTTCTTGATCATGACGAGGAACTGCACGGCTTCCTTTCCGTCGATGATGCGGTGGTCGTAGCTCAGGGCGATGTACATCATGGGGGCGATCACGACCTGCCCGTTCTGCGCGATCGGGCGCTCGATGATGTTGTGCATGCCCAGGATGGCGCTTTGCGGGGCGTTGATGATCGGGGTGCTCATCATGCTGCCGAACGTGCCGCCGTTCGTGATGCTGAACGTGCCGCCGCTCATGTCTTCCAGCGTCAGCTTGCCGGCCTTGGCCTTCTGGGCGTAGCCGCCGATGGCCTTCTCGATCCCGGCGAGGCTCATCTGGTCGGTGTCGCGCAGGATCGGCACGACCAGGCCGCGCTCACTGGCGACCGCGATGCCGATGTCGTAGAAGCCGTGGTAGATGATGTCCTTGCCCTCGACGCTGGCGTTGACGACCGGGAAGGCCTTCAGCGCTTCGGTCGCGGCGCGCACGAACAGACTCATGAAGCCCAGTTTCACGCCGTGCTTCGCCACGAACTGATCCTGGTACTTCTTGCGCAGGTCCATGGCGGGCTGCATGTTCACCTCGTTGAAGGTGGTCAGCAGGGCCGCCGTGTTCTGCACCTCCTTCAGGCGCTCGCTGATGCGCTGACGGATGCGGGTCATGGGCACGCGCTGCTCGGGGCGCGCCCCGGCGGGGATCACGGCGGCGGGCGTCACGGGCTGCGCCGGAGCCTGAGTCTGGGCGGGCGCGGCCTGCTGCCCCACGGCGCCCAGCGCGTCGGCCTTCGTGATGTTGCCCTTGGGACCCGTCGCGGGAATCTGCGCGGGGTTCAGGCCGTTCTCCACGACCACCTTGCGCACGGCGGGGGAGAGGTCGTCACGGCGGGTCGCCTCGTTGCCCGCACCTGCACCGGCGCTGTCGGGCTGCGTGGCGGTGCCGCCCGCGCTGGCCTCGTTCGCGATCGGACCGCTGACGGCCTCCTGCGTGGCGGCCGGGGCGGGCGCGCTGCCCGCGTCACCCACGACGCCCAGCACTTCCTCGCTGAGCACCGTGTCCCCCTCGTTCTTCGCGGTGCTGACCAGCACGCCGTCCTGCAGGGCCGTGACTTCCAGCACCACCTTGTCCGTCTCGATCTCGGCCAGGACCTCGCCGCGCTTGACGGCGTCGCCGGGTTTCTTATGCCACGCCAGCAAGGTACCCTCGCTCACCGACTCGGAAAAAACAGGAACTTTGATGTCCGCCATAACGCCCTCAGTTATACCCCCCCGGCACTGTGACTGCGCCGGGGACGCCCGAACACAACACACGAAAAGCTGGACGGCCGGCGGCGCTGCGTGAAGGCCGCCCCCACAGGTTATGGGGGCGGCCTTCCACAGGAGCGGTCTCAGCCCTGCTGCTTGGCGGTCTGGGCGAGTTCCTTCTGCTCGGCGACGACCTCGCCGCTGATCTTCTCGCCCAGCGCGTCGGCGATGACCTTGGCCTGCTCCTTGGCGTGCACGCTGGCGTACCCGGCGGCGGTGCTGGCGCTGCGCGGCCGGGTGGAGCTCTTGAGGGTCTGCCCGGGGGCCAGGACCTGCTCCAGGTCCTCCCAGATCATCAGCCATGCGCCCTGGTTCTCGGGTTCTTCCTGCGCCCACACGACCTGCGCGCCGGGGTGCTTGGCGAGCTCAGAGGCCAGCGCCTCGGCGGGGAAGGGGTACAGCTGCTCCAGGCGGATCAATGCGGTGCCGGCGTACCCGTCCCGGTCGGCGTTGCGGGCGTCCACGAGTTCCCAGTGCAGTTTGCCGCTGCTGATGACCACGCGGCGGGCGCCCGTGACCTCGGGGTCCCCGATGACCTCGCAGAAGCGTCCGTCGGTCAGGTCGGACAGGGGGCTCATGGCGGCCTTGTTGCGCAGCAGGCTCTTGGGCGTCATGACGATCAGGGGCTTGCGGTAGGGGCGCAGCACCTGACGGCGCAGCAGGTGGAAGATCTGCGCGGCGCTACTAGGCACCACGACCTGCATGTTCTTCTGCGCGCACAGCTGCAGGTAGCGTTCCAGGCGGGCGCTGGAGTGCTCGGGGCCCGCGCCCTCGTACCCGTGGGGGAGGAGCAGGGTCAGGCCCGACAGGCGCTGCCACTTGCTCTCGCCGGCGCTCAGGAACTGGTCGATGACGGCCTGCGCGCCGTTGGCGAAGTCGCCGAACTGCGCTTCCCAGGCGATCAGAGCCTTGGGTTCACTCGTGGAGTACCCGTACTCGAAGGCCATGACGGCCTCCTCGGACAGGGTGGAGTCGATGACCTCCACGCGGCCCTGCCCGTCGCGCAGGTGCGCCAGGGCCATGTACTCCTCGTTCAGGGGGTCCTGCGCGTTCTGGTCGTGCAGCACGGCGTGGCGGTGCACGAAGGTGCCGCGCCCGGAGTCCTGGCCGACCAGTCGCACGCCGAAGCCCTCGTCGAGCAGGCTGGCGTACGCGAGCATCTCGCCCATGCCCCAGTCGAGCGGCTGCTCGCCCTTGGCCATGGCCTGACGGGGCTTGATGACGGTGCGTTCGATGGTGCGGTGCACCTTGAAGCCGTCGGGCACCTCGGTGAGTTGCAGGCCCAGCGCGGTGAGTTTCTCCTGCGGGACGGCGGTACTCACCTCGTCGCGCCAGTGGGTGCCGGTGTACTCGCTCCAGTCCACGGCCAGTTTGCTCTGCGCGGCGTTCTCCATCTCCTCGACCACGGCCTCACCGGCATCCAGCTGATCACGGAAGCGGTTGACGAGCGCGTCACCCTCACCGGCGGCCAGGATGCCCTCGGCCTCCAGCCGCTTCGCGTACAGCGCGCGGGTGCCGGGGTGCTGGTCGATCTCGCGGTACATGATCGGCTGGGTCATGCGCGGCTCGTCGCCCTCGTTGTGCCCGTTGCGGCGGAAGCAGATCAGGTCGATGAACACGTCCTTGCCGAACTCCTGCCGGTACGCCAGCGCCAGATCCCCGCAGAACGCCACCGCCTCGGGATCGTCACCGTTCACGTGCAGCACGGGCGCGTTGGCGATCTTCGCCACGTCCGTGCAGTAGCGGCTGGAGCGGGTGTCGCGCGGGTCGCTGATCGTGAAGCCCACCTGGTTGTTGATCACGATGCGCACGGCCCCGCCGGTCGCGAAGCCACGCAGGCGCGACAGGTTCAGGGTCTCCATGACCACGCCCTGCCCGCTCACGGCGGCGTCGCCGTGCACGGTGATGGGCAGCACGCTGCGGCGGCTCTCGTCGCCGCGGCGGTCCTGACGGGCGCGGACGCTGCCGTGCACGACGGGGGAGACGATCTCCAGGTGGCTGGGGTTGAACGCCAGCGCGAGGTGCATCGGTCCGCCGGGCGTGCGCACGTCACTGGAGTACCCCATGTGGTACTTCACGTCGCCCGCCACGTCCGGGTTGTCGCTGAGCTTCTTCTTGCCGTCGAACTCGTCGAACAGCACGCTGCTGGGCTTGCCGAAGATGTTCACCAGGGTGTTCAGGCGGCCACGGTGGGCCATGCCCAGCACGACCTCCTTCACGCCGACCGCCCCGGCCTGCTGGATGATCCGGTCGAGCAGCGGAATGAAGGACTCGCCGCCCTCCAGACCGAAGCGCTTCACGCCCGGGTACTTGTTCTTCAGGTACAGTTCCAGGCCCTCGGCGGCGTTCAGTTTGCTCATCAGGCGGCGCCGCTCGTCACGGCTGAACACGCCCCGGCCCCGGTGGGCCTCCACGCGCTCCTGGAACCACGCGCGCTCATTGGCGGGCAGGTAGTTGAACTCGAAGCCGATCGGGCCGCAGTACGTGTCGTGCAGCTGCGCGATCACGTCCCGCAGCGGCCCGCTGAACGGGCCGTCCTGCACCTGCTCGTTCAGGTCCGCCGCCGACAGGCCGTAGTACTCGGGCGTCAGCTCGGGCACCACGGGCAGGCCGCGCATCTTCAGGGGGTTGGTGTGGGCGCTGATGTGCCCGTACACCCGGAACGCCGTGATCAGCGCGCCCGCCGCCTGCTGCGCGCCGCTCACGCCCTGCGGCGCGGGCACCACGGCCCCGCCGCGGCGCTGCGTGCCCAGCTGGTAGAACGCCTCCTGAACCTTCGAGTGCGGCGTCTCGTGCGCGCCGCCGCGCAACTCGTCGAAGTAGGCCCGCCACTGCGGATCGACACTCTGGGGGTCCGCCAGGTACGCCTCGTACAAGCCCTCGATGAAGGCCGCGTTCCCGCCGGACATGATCGTCTGCGACTGCGTCATAACGCCTCAGCATACCGCCCCCCGCGCGGCGCATTGGCATCCGCGCCCCCCGGAATTTGTTCCCGCGTGCGTAACCACCCCCCCACCCCGGCCAGCGCCCGCCCCGGGGGGGCCGGGGCACCCGCTTACACCACCCCCACCCGCGCCCGCCCGTGACCCGTCACCATGAAGGCATGACGCACCCCGCCTTTCAGGTCACGCACGTGGACTTCCACGCCCTCTTCCCGGCCGGCGCGGCGCCCGAGCAGCTGGGCAGCGGCTATGCCTGGACGGAGGGACCCACCTACGTCGCGGCGCGGCGGCGCGTGATCTTCAGCGACCTGCGCCAGAACCGCACCTGGGCCTACACCGACGACGATCAGCTGATCGAGGAACTGCACCCCAGCGACTACCAGAACGGCCACACCGTGGACGCGCAGGGCCGCCTGATCGCCTGCTCGCAGGGGCGGCGGGCGCTGCTGCGCCAGGAGGAGGACGGCACCTGGACGACCCTGGCTGACCGCTTCGAGGGCGGCCGCCTGAACTCCCCGAACGACGTGGCCCTGCACCCCGACGGGAGCCTGTGGTTCACCGACCCCACCTACGGCCTCGACAAGCCTGAGGAGGGTGGGCGCGGCGAGCCGATGGAGGTGCCGGGCCGCTGGGTGTACCGCCTCGCGCCGGACGGCACCCTGAGCGCCCCCATCCGCGAGCGGCACAAACCCAACGGGCTGGCCTTCGCGAGTGCGGACACGCTGCTGCTGGCCGACACGGGCGAGCACCCCGGCACGTACCGCTACCACGTGACCCCCCAGGGCGAGGCGACGCTGGATGGCCTGCACTTCACCGTGACGCCCGGCAAGACCGACGGCCTGCGCCTGGACGAACAGGGCCGCATCTGGAGCAGCGCCGCCGACGGCGTGCACGTCCTGACCCCGGACGGGCAGGAGCTGGGCCGCATCCTGTTCCCGCAGACGGTCAGCAACCTCTGCTTCGGCGGTCCCGACGGCACCACCCTGTTCGTGACGGCCAGCAGCGGCTTCTGGCGCGTCCCGACCACCACCCGCGCCCTGCACCTGTAAGAGAAGCGCGTTTCGCCAAGAACGTCATAAGGGCCGCCCGCCCGAACGCCGGGGCAGCCCTCCGTACACTGGGGTCATGCAGATCTTGTCGCGCGTGACCCTGACGTTTGGCGTGATCATCCTGATCGCCGCTGCGCTGCTGCTCGGCAAGGACGTCATCGACATCAACCAGCTGCACGCCGTGGCGAACGCCAATCGCAGCACCAACTTCCCCAGCCCCCTGAACACCGTGCTGATCACCGCCGTCCTGACTGCCGTGGGCGGCTTCCTGACCGGCCTGGGCCTGGGCATGCCCAAACGCCTGCCCCGCACCCCCAACCCCCACTGAAATTCGCCCTGCTGCACATGATCCCCGGTCTGCGTCTGACAGGGGATCCTTCTTCTGCACAACTTCGAAAATTTAAATGACCTTGATAATGTAGAAAACCTCATTTATGAAAAGTAATTTGAGAAAATCTGGAATAACCACGATTTCCATAAAAAGTAACCATTGTTTAAAGAACCATCTCTGAATGATCACGTACGCTGATGGAACTTCAAAAGAGAGTTGCCCCACTCAAGGAGCTCCACATGAAAACACCTATCGCCTGCACCCTTGCCCTCCTGATCGCCTCCGCCGCCCTCGCCGGTGGCGGCCCCAGTGTCGCCCGCCCCGCCGGTACCACGGTCAATCCCTTCGGCGCCACCGCCGCCGCCCCCATGACCACGCCTGCCGTGCTGTCCGACCTGCAACGCGCCGGTACCACCCTGACGCTCGTTACCGGCCGCAACGTCATCGCCGGCACTGTCAGCGGCCCGACCGTGACCGCCATCGGCAGCGAACCCGCCACCTCCGTCGTCGCCACCACCGGCGGCACCCAGCGCCGCTACACCCTGCTGAGCCCTGTCCGCCCCGGCATCGTGACCCCCGTGCGTGACATTCGCCTGCTGCCGGTCGCGCCGGTCGTGCTGCTGCCCATCCAGGCGCCGCAGCCCGCCCCCCGGCCCATCGCCGCGCCCGTCACCCCAGCGCCCGCGCCCGTGACCCCCGTCCCGATCGTGCAGCCCACGCCCATCGTGCAGCCGGCCCCCGCGCCGGTCCAGCCTGCCCCAGTTCAACCCGGGCCCGTTCAGCCGGCCCCAGTGCAGCCCGCCCCGGCCCCCGTGCAGCCTGAACCCACCCCCGCTCCGGAGGACCCCATCAGCATCTGCCACCGGACGGGCAGCGACACCAACCCGTACAACCTGATCACGGTCAGCCGTAGCGCCCTGGACGCCCACGCCGGCCATGGGGACATCATCCCGGCCCCTGCCGAGGGTTGCCCCACCACCGCCGGGGACACCACGCAGCCCAGCCCCGCTCCGGTGCAGCCCGCGCCCGGTCAACCGGAACCCACCCCCCCGGGCGACGGCAACGACAAGATCAACATCTGCCACCGCACTGCCAGCGACACCAACCCATACAACCTGATCTCGGTCAGCCGCAACGCCCTGGACGCGCACTCCGGCCACGGCGACATCATTCCCGCTCCGGAAGTCGGTTGCCCCACCACGGCCGGGGACACCACGCAACCCAGTCCCGCCCCGGTGCAGCCCGCCCCGGCCCCCGGCCAGCCTGAACCCACCCCCCCCGGTGACGGCAACGACAAGGTTGGCATCTGCCATAAGACCGGCAGTGACAGCAATCCCTACAACCTGATCACGGTCAGCCGTAACGCCCTGGACGCGCACTCCGGTCACGGCGACATCATTCCCGCGCCCGCCGAAGGCTGCCCCACCGGTACGCCTCCTGGCAATGGGAATGGCAAGTAACGCCTGACGCATCACCCCGGCGGCGCCCCCTGAATTTCAGAGGGGCGCCGCCTCTGCCGTACCCAGGGGGGCCCCGCGTGCCATCATGCGCGCGCACCCATGAACCTGCGTCCCCTGATCGCCGCGCTGCTCGTCACGACCGCCCACGCTGCCCCCACCGTGCAGGGCGCGTGGCACGGCGCGTTCTACCGCCTGACCCTGACCGGACTCAGCGCCCGCGACGGCACGATCAGCTGGACGCCCGACGGCACCGGCGCGGACGTGCGCTTCGCCGCCACGCTGCCCACGCTGACCCGCATCGTCCCCGCCGCGCAGGACCAGCTGCAGATCAGCGTGACCGGCCACACCGTGCAGGTCCGCAGTACCCAGGGTCGCCCCCTGCGCGTGAACCTGATGCCCGTCCGCGCCGGCGTGGAAGGTCCAGCCCGCTTCACCGCCATCGACGTGTACCCCGAGGAAGCCTGGACGGACTACGAACCCGTTCCGGTCACGCCCTGCCGCGCGCCCGCCCCGGTCCCGGAACTGCCGTACCAGCCGCCCCGCTTCGCCAGCGGCCCCCTCGGCTTCTACCTGGCGCAGATTGACCCCCGGACCGGCCAGCCGCTGCGCGTCATCACGCACGACCCCGACAGCCTCTACCCCCTGGCCAGCACGTTCAAGCAGATCGTCCTGTGGGGCACCCTGCGCGACGTGCAGGCCGGACGCCTGACCCTGAACACCCGCCTGACCGTCACCGAAGCCAACCGCAGCATCGAGTTCTACCAGCCCGGCACGCGCACCGTACAGAACCTCGCCACGCAGGCCATCGCGGCCAGCGAGAACACCGCCAGCGACGTCCTGCACCTGCGCTACGGCCCGGACCGCCTCCAGGCGCTCGTGACCGCGCAGGGGGCGTGCAACACCCGCGTCAACACCACCACCAAGGCGTGGTGGGCGGCGCAGGCGGGCCTGCTTCCCGGCGTATACGGCCCCGACCTGATCAGCGGCGCGGCGCAGGCCTTCGCCCTCCCTTCAGCCCAGGAAGCCGCGCTGCGCGCCCGCGCCGTCACGCAGGCGCAGACCCTGAACGCCGACCGCGTTCTGGACAACCTGGACCGGTACTTCTTCAGCCCCGCCTACCACCCGCAGACCGAGGTGCAGATCCAGAACCGCAGCACCCCCCGCGAGTGGGCCACGCTGATCACCCGCATGTACCTCGACCCCAGCCTCAGCGCCAGCAACCGCGCCTTCCTGCGCGACACCCTGGCCAAAGGATGCTGCCGCACCAAGGACCCCACCGTCACGTACTGGGGTTCCAAGGCCGGCAGCGGCTGGCGGAACGTCACCATCAGCGGCCTGCTCAGCCTGAACACCGGGCAGACCTTCGTGTACGCCTACTTCAACAACGGTTCGGACACCATCGAGAGCCTGCTCATCGAAAAGCAACTCCCCGACATTGCCCGGTACGTGCTCGACAACGCCAAACGCCTCGCCAGCAGCGCCCCGTAACGCCGACCTACCCGCCCAGCGCCTGCACCAGCTGCGCCTTACTCATGCGGCTGCAGCCCGCAACGTCCTGCTCGCGGGCCCGGTTGTACAGTTCATCCCGCGTCAGGTCGCCCAGCGCCGCGTCCGGATTCCCGGTGCCCTGCGTGCGCCGGTTCGGTGTGCGGCCCTCCTCACGGCGGTGCTTGTTCACCGTGCGCGCCGCGATCTCCTCGGCACGGTCGGGGGACTCACCGCGCGCCAGTTCACTGTCCTTCACGTGCTCGTACTGCCGCTCGTCCTTGCCGCTCCACGCTCTGGGCATACGCACCTCCTGAGACGCCGAGCCTAGGAGGGTCCGGGCAGAGCAGCGGTGAAAAGGCCCTCAAGCTCGCGTCATGAGAGGCCGGGTATGGAGGCGGCGCTCAGTGGTTCAGGAGGTACTGCCGCCACTCTTGGGCCTTCGCCTCGATGGGCCGCACAACCGGCGTCAACTCCAGCCGGATCCACTCCGCTGTTTTCGGCGTGAGGTGCACCGTGCCGGGCTGCGGGCGCGCCAGCACCACCTGAACGCGGTCCATGGTTGCGGGGTGCGAGTCGTCCAGGCTGGTGCGGCCCAGCGCGGCCCGCTGCGCCGCCCACTGCTCCTCCGGGACGGTATCGAGCATGTGAGCGTATTCCGCGAAGACATGTGGCCGCTCTGGCATGTGCCGCTGCTTGTGCAGCGCACTGTCCAGCAGGTGCGCCATGTGCATACGGTCCAGCATCACCGCCACCGCGTCTGACCCCGCCACGCGCGCTGCCATCAGGTCTGCACGGAACTCTGCCGCCTGACTGTCCGCGCCGATCAACCACGCCAGCAGGCGCGCCGCACCCATGGGCAACAGGGCCAGCAGGGTCATCAGGGCGTTCGTGATCATGGGCATCAGGCCTTCCTTGGAGCGGCTGATTAGGTCCGGCAGCAGCGAGTGCGCCAGGCGCTCCAGCACCGAGAACGCCAGCGCTACCACCCCACCCCGCGCCGGATCACCGTTGCGCAGGTGCGCCAGTTCGTGCGCGATCAGGCCCACCTGACCCTGCGGGGACAGCGACCACCACAGCGGCACCCCCAGCGCCAGCACCGGCTCGCGCCGCCACCCAGCCAGACCCATGGACGCGTTCACCTGCCCGTCCAGCACCACCCGAACCGGGCCAGGTACGCTCAACTCCGCCGCGACGCGCGCCACCAGCGCGTGCAGTTCCGGCGCGTCCTGCGCGCTCACCTCCAGGCCCTCCGGCTGGTACGGGCGTGGGAACGCCAGCCACGCGAACAGCAGGATCATCACGCCCAAGAAGCCCACCACGCCACGCGTGATGTCCGGAGCGCCGCCCACACCCAGCGCAATCAGCAGCCACCACGCCCCCAACAGGACCGACGCGGCGAACGCCAGGACCACCAGCCACGCGGCCACCAGGCCCCACACGGCCCGCGCCGACGCGGGCGGCGATTCCGACGCCAGGAACGCGTCCCGCACCCGCGCGGACTCGCGCGTCACCACACCCTGCCACACGCGCCCCAGCGCTCCCTGCCCCCCTTGAGTCGTCATAGACCAGCCCAACATAGGTCGCTGCCCCGGCGCGGAATGCCGCACATTGGGTACTCCCCGGCGGGGGCACACGGGTCAGGAAACAGAGGAGACATGACAGGGCAACCCAGGTCAGTGCAGATTGCGACGCAAAACGAACTCCCGGACGCTTCATCCACAGGGAGGGCGTATCCGGGAGGGCCGTGCCGACTACCAGGGCGTTACTCGGTCAGGCTGCGGTTCAGGCGGGCCTTGTCCTCGGCAATCTTGCCCAGAATGAAGAACGTGGGCGCCCAGTGCCCCACGAACAGTCCATCCCGTTCCTTGTCTGAGGAATCATTCTGGAAGTACTGCGACGCGCTGAGCAGAACGGACGCGAACCCAGCCAGGTACAGGATGTTGTGCAGTTTCATAGAACCCTCCGCCAGCAGAAAGACCACGCGCCACTCGTGCGGCGCACCCCAACTCGGAACGCATCCGTCCCGGTCACCGACCTCCACACTTCACCGCAGCGCGCCGCGCGAGATGGTACGGGTTCGGACCCTCTGATCTGAACCTCAAGTGCCCCTGAAGTCAGCCTCAACCGTGCCCTCACACCCACCCCATGGCCGGACGGTGAAGTGCGGTTCAGTCGGTCCCGGGCTGCACACGTGACTGAACGCGGGAGGGCAGGGTCCAGCCAACCACTGGCGGACCAGGGAGAGCGACTCAGGGAGGTTCAGATGGGCATGCTGACAGGCAAGGTCGCCTTCATCACCGAGGGCGCCAGCGGGATCGGCGCCGGTACCGCGCGGCGCTTCGCGCAGGAAGGCGCGCGGGTCGCGCTGGCCGACGTGCAACCCGAAGAGGGCGAGAAGGTCCGTGACGAGATCACCCAGGCGGGTGGGGAAGCCCTGTACGTGCCCTGCGACGTCAGTGACGAGCAGTCCGTCCGGGACGCCATCGAGGCAACCGTCGCCGCGTACGGGCGACTTGACATCGTGTTCGCCAATGCCGGCATCAACGGCGTGTGGGCCCCCATCGACGAACTGCACCCTGACGAGTGGGACAGGACCCTGAACATCAACCTGCGCGGCACGTACCTCACCGTGCACTACGCCGTGCCGCACCTGAAACGCGCGGGCGGCGGCAGCATCCTGATCACCAGCAGCGTCAACGGCAACCGCACCTTCTCCAGCGCGGGCGCCAGCGCCTACAGCGCCTCCAAAGCCGGACAGGTGGCCTTAACGAAAATGATCGCGCTGGAACTCGGCCGGCACAACATCCGCTGCAACGCCATCTGCCCCGGCCTGATCCACACGAACATCCAAGAGCGCACCAACCAGCGCCACACCGACCAGATCGGCATCAAGGTCGAACTGCCCGACGGCAACCCCGCCCTGCACGGCGGGGAAGGCGAACCGGTGGACGTCGCCGACGCCTGCCTGTTCCTCGCGTCCGACCTGGGCCGACACGTGTCCGGCACCGAACTGTACGTGGACGGCGGCGCGTCCCTGCTGCGCTAGATGCTTGGCTGTACAGAGATGACCGCCTGCACCCGCCCAACTTCCCCACTGGTCAGGCGAACCTTGATCCCATGCGGGTGCGAAGGGGAACGCGTCAGGAGCGCCGCCACCACTCCCCGCGTCAGCCGCCCGGTCGGCTGGTCCTGCTTCTGAACGATATCCACGGTCACGCCGGGCTGAATCTGAGAACGGACAGGAGGCATGAGGACAGGGTACGGCACACCTCTGCGTAGGTCGTCTGACGGATGGGGCCAGCAGCAAGGGTGGGTATGCTGTGTGGGCCTGGGGGAGTGGTCTCAAGAGGAAGGGCACCGGCAAAAACGTTGAGTGGCCGGAAAGGCGGAAGTCTTGGGCGCAGACTGAAAGGCCGGGACGGGTTGCGGATGCACCTATAGCGGCCCCGCAAGGGGTGGGTTGAAAGCAGCAAGGGAAGCGCGTTTCCTGAAAAGTTCCAGCGTCATTCATGCGGGTTCGAATCCCGTCTTCTCCACCAAAAAAGCATCGGCCTCCAGATGGGGCCGATGCTCCTTGCTGGCTGGGGTCAGACTTCCAGCGCCAGCTTGTCCACGTCATTTAGCAGCGGCGTTCCGGCGGGGTACTCGCCGTTGAAGCACGCGAGGCACAGGCCGGGGCCGCTGACGGCTTCGCGGATGCCCTGCTCGCTGATGAACGTCAGGGTGTCCGCCCCGATCAGGTCGCGGATCTCCTCGATGCTGTGCGTGCTGGCGACCAGTTCCTTGCGGGCGGCGGTGTCAATGCCGTAGAAGCACGGGTGCTTGATGGGCGGGCTGCTGACCCGGAAGTGCACTTCGGTGGCGCCCGCTTCGCGCAGGAGGTTGACGATCTGGCGGCTGGTGGTGCCGCGCACGATGCTGTCGTCCACCAGTACGACGCGTTTGCCGCGCACGGCGCTGGTGGGGGAGAGTTTCATCTTGACCTTCAACTCGCGCGCTTCCTGCGTGGGCGCGATGAATGTGCGGCCCGCGTAGGGGTTCTTGTACAGGCCGTAGTCGAAGGGGATGCCGCTCTCGCGGGCGTACCCGATGGCCGCGCCGATCCCGCTGTCCGGAACGGGCACGACGATGTCAGCGTCAATAGGATGTTCCCTTGCGAGCTGGTGCCCCATGCGGATGCGGCTTTCATGGGCGTCGACACCGTCGAGCTGGCTGTCGCTGCGGGCGAAGTAGATCCACTCGAACGCGCAGGGGGTGGGTTTTTTCGGGGCGACCATCAGGGAGTGCAGACCGGTGCGGTCAATCCACACGAGTTCGCCGGGCTGCACGTCACGGATCAGGCGGGCGCCCACCGCGTACAGCGCGCACGGCTCGCTGGCAATCACGTACGCGTGGTCGTCCCGCTGCCCGATCACCAAGGGCCGCACGCCGTTCGGGTCGCGGAAGCCCAGCAGCTGCGTGCGGCTCATCAGCACGCACGCGAACCCGCCTTTCAGGCGTTTCATGGCGGCGGCGGTGGCCTCCACGAGGTCCATGTGGCTCTCGCGGGCAATGAGGTTCAGCATGACCTCGCTGTCGTTCGTCGTCTGGAACAGCGCCCCCTGCATCAGCATGTCGTTGCGGACCTCGCGGGCGTTCACGAAGTTCCCGTTGTGCGCGAGCCCCAGGATGCCCTTGTTCGTTCGGGTCGTCAGCGGCTGCGCATTGAAGCGCAGGTTCGACCCCGTCGTGCTGTACCGCACGTGCCCGATACTCACCCGCGCGTTCGCCAGCCGCACGCTATCCAGGCGCCGCTCGTCGAACACCTGCGTCACCAGACCCAGATCCTTCTCCACGTGGAACTTCTCCCCGTCCGACACGCACATTCCCGCCGCCTCCTGCCCACGGTGCTGTAGCGCAAACAGGCCCAGATACGTGAACCACGCCAGGTCCTGCGGCTCCGGCGAGAACATGCCAAACACACCGCATTCATCCTGCGGCTTATCAAGAATCGGATCAAAGATCATGCAAGGCTCCAGAGGCGGGGGCACGCTTGGCTCCCCCTCCCAGCCTCCCCCACGAGGGGGGAGGGGTGAAAAGATCGGCGGGATGCAGCGTAGGCGACAGAGGGAAAGCGTCAGTACCGAGGTGGCGCGGCGGTTGCGGCATGACATGACGCCGGAGGAACGGCTGCTGTGGTCGCGGCTGCGCGGGGCAGGGCTGGGCGTGAGTTTCCGGCGGCAGGAGGTGATCGGGCCGTTTGTGGTGGATTTCGTGTGTTATCCGGCGCGGCTGGTGGTGGAACTGGACGGCAGCCAGCATGCGGGCAGCGAGTCGGACCGACTGCGGGACGCGAAGCTCACGGCGGACGGGTTCACGGTGCTGCGCTTCTGGAACCACGAAGTGCGGGGCAACCTGGACGGTGTGCTGGCGCGCGTCGCGGAGCATCTGGCAGGCGTGATGTAACTCCTCCCCCCTTGTGGGGGAGGTTGGGAGGGGGGTGGCCGCGTGACCACCGCTCCCGCCGCTGTTCATCCCAGGATCTCCGCGAGGGGGGTGGTGAACGCGTGGGTGAGGGCGCTGAGGGTCACGCTCAAGTGTATGTGGTGGGTGGGGAGGGCAATGGTGACGGTGTCCCCGCCGGTGGTGCCGAGGCGCGTAAAGGGGACCCCCTGGGCCTGGAGAGCCGCTTCGGTGCCGGCGTCGTCGGGGGTGGCGATGAGGATGCGGGCGTGCGCTTCGCCGTACAGGAGGGCGTCGGCGCGGGTGGTGGTGGGCGCGTCGAGGGTGACGGTCAGACCGGTGTTCCCGGCGATGGCCATCTCGGCGAGGGCGACGGCGAGGCCGCCTTCGGCGCAGTCGTGCGCGGTGTCGGTCAGGCCCGCGCGGATGAGGTGCAGCGCAGCGTCGATGACGGCCTGTTCGCGGGTCAGGTCCAGGGTGGGAACGTGTCCGGCTTCGAGACCGTGGACGGTTTCGAGGTACTGGCTCGCGCCGATGGTGTCGGCGTGCTCGCCGATCAGGTAGAGGGTGTGGCCTTCGGCCTTGAGGTCCATGGTGGCGCGTTTGGTGACGTCGGGCAGCACGCCGACCATTCCGATGGTGGGGGTGGGGTGGATGGCGACGCGTTCGTCCCCTTCGGTGTACTGGTTGTACAGGCTGACGTTCCCGCCGGTGACGGGGGTGTTCAGGGCGCGGCAGGCGTCGGCGATGCCGTGCACGGCGCGTTCCAGCTGGTAGTACACCTCGGGGCGGTGGGGGTTGCCGAAGTTGAGGTTGTCCGTGATCGCCAGTGGCGTCGCGCCCACGCAGGCGAGGTTGCGGGCGGCCTCGGCGACGGCGGCGGCGGCGCCCGCGTACGGGTCGAGGTACACGAAGCGTGGGTTGCAGTCGCTGGTCGCGGCCACACCCATGGGGCTGCCCTTGACGCGCATCACGGCGGCGTCGGCCGCGCCGGGCACGACAACGGTGTTCGTCATGACCTGATGGTCGAAGCGCTGGTAGATGGGGCGCTTGCTGGCAATCGTCGGGTGGCTGAGCAGGTCGGTCAGGACCGCGCCCAGGTCGCCGGGGACGGGCACGCCGCTCAGGTCACGCTCGCGCTTGGCCCTGATCTCGTCGGATTCGATGCCCTCTCGGGTGTACTTGGGCGCCTCGTTCAGCAGGTCCACCGGCAGGTCGCAGACGACTTCGCCGCGCCACGTCAGGCGGTAGTTCGTGTGCCCCTCCACCTGCCCGATGGTCACGACGTCCAGTTCCCACTTGGCAAGCAGGTCCAGCAGGTCCTGCTCCTTGCCGGGCACCGGCACGAGGATCATGCGCTCCTGCGACTCGCTCAGGCACAGTTCCATGGGCACCATGCCTTCCTCGCGAGTGGGGACCAGGTCCAGGTCCATGGTGATGCCCAGCCCGGCGCGGTACGCCATCTCGCAGGTGCTGCTCACCAGCCCGGCCGCGCCCATGTCCTGCACGCCTGCCACGACGCCGGCCTGGATGGCCTCCAGCGTCGCCTCCAGCAGCAGTTTCTCCATGAACGGGTCGCCCACCTGCACCGCCGGGCGGTCAGCCTGAGACGCGTTGCTGAGGTCGGCGGACGCGAACACCGCGCCGCCCAGCCCGTCCCGGCCGGTCTTCGACCCGACGTACACGATGGTGTTCCCGACCTCACCCATTGTCCCCTTCGCCAGATCCTCGTGACGCAGCAGACCCAGCGCCATCACGTTCACCAGCGGGTTCTCCTGGTAGCTGGGGTGGAAGGTCACCTCGCCGCCCACCGTCGGCACGCCGATCGCGTTGCCGTAGTGCGCGATGCCCTCCACCACGCCATTCAGCAGGAAGCGCGTGCGGGGGCTGTCCGGGTTCCCGAAGCGCAGGCTGTCCAGCACCGCGAAGGGCCGCGCGCCCATCGCGAAGATGTCGCGCAGGATGCCGCCCACGCCCGTCGCCGCGCCCTGCACCGGCTCCACCGCACTGGGGTGGTTGTGGCTTTCCATCTTGAACGCCACGCCCCACCCGTCCCCGATATCCACCACGCCCGCGTTCTCACCGGGACCCTGAAGCACCTGCGGCCCGGTCGTGGGGAAGTGACGGAACAGCGGGCGCGAGTTCTTGTACCCGCAGTGCTCGCTCCACATGGCGCCCACGATGGCGGCCTCCAGCGAGTTCGGCTCGCGGCCGATACGCGTGACGAGCAGGTCGAATTCTTCGGTGGACAGGCCAAACGTGCCCGCACGGTCGCGGAGGGTGGCGGCTTGCGTCATTGAAGCTCCTTGCAAACCCGGGCGCGGCCCGGGCGGGGATGGATCGGGAGTGGGGAAGAGGAGGTGCGGGTCAGCCCTGCGGTTTGAGGAGCAGGTTCAGCTGGCCGCGGTGGTAGCCGACGTGGCGCAGCTGCATGCCGAGGGCGAGGCGGCGGGGGCGGGTGCCGCTGGGCGTGGCGGCGCTGAAGACCTCGCCGTCCAGAGCGCTGTCGTCGGCCTGTTCCAGCCACGCGACGACCTGCGTGCCGGTGTCATCCAGCGCGGCCAGGATGCGCCCCTTAGGGTCGCTCTCGCCGACGGGCGCGGGCTGGGTGCCCAGCGCCTGCACGCGGGCGTTGTCCTCCCACCCGAGGTGGTGGTAGTTCGGCGTGCGGTCGTCCAGGACCATCAGGCGCAGCCACTCGGCGATGTGCAGGGCGTGCCACGCGGGGCTGTGGCCCATCCGGGGCGTGTGGAAGGCGTCGCCCGGCGCCTGCTCCAGCGCGGCGCGGAACAGCTCCAGTTCGCTGCAGAACTGCTCGGCCAGGTAGGCCGTCACCGCGCCGGGCGATGGGGGGGTCACCGGGACACCAGCGCGCCCTTCAGGCTGTCGAACAGACCGCGGCCGTCCTCGCTGCCCAGCAGGGCCTCCACGGCACGCTCGGGGTGGGGCATCATGCCCAGCACGTTCCCGCGTTCGCTGACGATCCCGGCGATGTCGTTCAGGCTGCCGTTGGGGTTGTCCACGTAGCGGAACACGACCTGCCCCTCGCCCTCCAGCCGCGCGACCGTCTCGGGGTCGGCGTAGTAGTTGCCCTCACCGTGCGCGATGGGCACCTCGATGACCTGCCCCTTCGTGTACGCGCCGGTGAACGCCGTGCCGGTGTTCTCCACGCGCAGGTGAACGGGGCGGCACAGGAAGTGCAGGTCGCGGTTGCGACTCAGCGCGCCGGGCAGCAGGCCGGACTCGGTCAGCACCTGGAAGCCGTTGCAGACGCCCAGCACGAACCCGCCGCGTTCGGCGTGCGCCTTGACGGCCTGCATGATCGGGCTGCGCGCGGCAATCGCGCCGCTGCGCAGGTGATCGCCGTAACTGAAGCCGCCGGGCAGGAACACCAGCTCCGTCCCCTGCGGCAGCCCCGCCTCGGTGTGCCACACGAACTGCGCGCGCTCATCAAGGAGCAGCTGCGCGGCGTGCAGCGCGTCGCCGTCGCAGTTGCTGCCGGGAAACTGGATGACGGCCGTCTTCACGCCCCGACCAGCTCCTCGCTCAGTTCCCAGCGGGCGTCCTCCATCACGGGGTTCGAGAGCACGTTCTCCGTGATGTCCTTCAGCTGCGCCTCCACTTCCGCGCGGCTGCCCGAGAGGGTCAGTTCGATGTACTTCCCGACGCGCACGCCACTCACGTTCCCGTGATCGAGGTGCGACAGCGCCCGCTCCACGGTGCGGCCCTGCGGGTCGAGAATGCTGGGCTTCAGGGTCACGAACACTTTCGCTTTAAAGGTGGACATGGTGGGGCTCCTTCGGAGGGCAGGTGGTTAATGGGTGATGGTTGAGAGGAAGGGCGGACGGATCGGCGTTGCGACCTGTCAACTGTCGACCATCAACGGGCAGGCGCGGTCACGCGCCGGAGCATCTCGGCATAGGCGTCTTCCACGCCGCCGAGGTCGCGGCGGAAGCGGTCCTTGTCCATCTTCTCGTTCGTCTGGGCGTCCCAGAAGCGGCAGGTGTCGGGGCTGATCTCGTCGGCCAGGACGACCGTGCCGTCCGCGAGGGTGCCGAATTCCAGCTTGAAGTCAATGAGGCGCACGCCGCGCGCGGCGAAGTACGGCACGAGGAACGACTGCACGTTCAGCGCCAGTTCACGGATGCGCGTCAGCTGCTCGGGGGTGGCCCAGCCGAGCGCGACGGCAGTGTCCGTGTTGATCAGGGGGTCACCCAGCGCGTCGCTCTTGTAGCAGTACTCCACGACCGGGCGGGACAGTTCGGTGCCTTCCTCAACGCCTAGGCGTTTGCTGAACGACCCGGCGGCCACGTTGCGCACGATGACCTCCACCGGGATGATCGTCACGGCCCGCACGAGCTGCTCGGTGTCCGACAGCTGCCGGATGAAGTGGGTGGGCACGCCCGCCGTTTCCAGCTTCGGGAAGAGGTGCGCGGTGATCGCGTTGTTGATCGCGCCCTTGCCGCCGATCTGGGCTTTCTTGACGCCGTTGAAGGCGGTCGCGTCGTCCTTGTACTCCACCACGTACTCGTTCGCGTCGGGGGTGGCGTAGACGCGCTTGGCTTTCCCCTCGTACTTCAGTTCGCCTTTACCGGTCATACGCCCTCCGTGGGGAGCGCGCGCTCCCCGGAATGTAGGAAACGCGTCCCCCGGCAGGCGGGGCGACGCTGAAATGTCGCAGAACTGAGCATGTGCAGGCCTCCATCGCCGTCTCTCGGACGGGCTTACCGCTCCCGGTGCGGGGGTGCGGGGCGTCTCACGGGACGCGGGTGGAAGAAAAGATGTATGCCCGCCCCGCGCCCGACCGGGCGAGAAAGCGGTCACCGCTGCGCAGCGTAACACCCCCGCATGAGCTGCACGCGGAGGTGTTCAGAGGACTTGGACGAGCGGGCCGGACCGGGGGAGGGCGGGGCGCGGCTCAGTCGTCGCTGGCAGCGGCCGCCTTCTTCCGCGCGACTTCCTCGCGCACCTCGGCCACCAGGAACGTGCAGGCTTCCGCGCAGGGCATCCCGCCGGGCACGCCGTCCAGGAACGAGTGCGTCAGCCGCTCCCCGGCCCACAGGCGCGTGCGCAGGCAGGCGCCGCACACGCGGGTCGCGACCCGCTCGACCTGTTCGGGCACGGCGCGCTGCACCTTCGCGTAGATGCCCGTCTGCCGCCGCGCGGTGGTCGCCCAGGGCGTGGGGCGCAGCGCGTGGCAGCTGTGCGCGTACGTTTCCTCGACCATCGCCGGGTACGCGTAGTGCACGGCGCGCCGCAGGTCCGCCTCGTTCAGCACGGCCCGCCAGCCGCGCGGCACGCTACGCAGCGTATGCACCGGTCGGTGCTCGCCGCCGTCCGTGACGCGCACCTGGTCCCGCACGCCCTCCGGCGTGACCAGCGTCATCAGGTCCCCGCCGGGGCGGCCTTCATCCAGCTGGTGGCGGACCTCGAACACGCCCAGTTCCGGCGTGATCAGCAGTTCCCCGATGCGGGTGCCGGCGCGGGCGCGGCTCAGGAACGCCTGCCAGGCGGCTTCGTGGCCCCGCTCGGCGTCCCCGCCGGGTCCGAGCGTGCCGCGCGCTTCCTCCGCCAGGTGCACGATCACGTCCGCGATGGCCGCGTGCGTCCCGACGGGCCGCGCGTAGAGCACCTGCTGCGGCCCGTGCGGGTTGCCCGGGAAGTCCGTGACCTGGCCGGTCAGGCCCAGGTCCTGCGGGATGGTCTCTAGGGTGTGCCAGCCCTCCGAGGCGAAGAACGGCACGATCACCACGCGCGGGGCGCGCACCCGGTCCGGCCAGCCGTTCACGCGCGGCTCCTCATCCAGGAACAGGGCGTGCACCTCGCTGAACAGGCCCGTACCGGCCAAGCGCGCGGCGTTCTCGTGAATGACCCGGCTGCTGTTCTCGTTACGGGTCGTGCCGTGCCCCAGCACGATCAGCGCGGTCTCGATGCCGTCGGCCGGGCCGTCCGCGCCGAGTTCGGGGAGCACCTCGCGGGCGCGGGCCACGATCACGTCCGTCATGGCCGGGTGCACCCCGTATGGCAGGGTGTACCGCACTGTGCGGCCCCCGATCACGCGGGCGATCCCCTCGGGCGGCACGGGGCCCTGGTGCCCCAGGCCCAGTTCACGCGGGATCACGGTTTCGGTGAAGTACCCCTCGCTGATGAACATGGGGATCACGGTGACGTCGGTGCTGGCGGTCGTGCGCAGCACCTGCCGCAGGGACGGCTCTTCTTTCCAGTAGCCCTCGATCACCTCGTCGAACAGGCCCGCGCCGCGCAGCAGGTCCGCGTACCGGAACACGGCGCGCGCCGAGTCGCTGTTCAGGTGAGAGCCGTGACCAATGAGGACCAGTGACCGCATACCCCTGCAACTGTAGCGCCCGCGCTGCCCGGCCACCCATGAACGGCGCTGAAGGCCCCACTCACGCCCGCCCGGCGGCGCGGGGCGTAGCGTGGCGGACGACAACCCCAAGCCCCTCACCTGAACCGGAGGTCCCCGTATGTTCTTCCAGCAGAAAGACCGTCACGAGCAGATGGCCCGACTCGACCCGCGCGACACGAACGGCGACGGGCAGGTCAGCCCCCAGGAAGCCGCCGCGTACATTCAGGATTACCTGCAGCAGGCCAGCCCCGACGAACGCAACCAGATCCTGCGGGATTACGTGGGTGGCATGAGCCCCGACCAGCGCCGCGAGATGGGCGACGCGATTGTGCGCAGCCCCGCCAACCCCGTCACCCAGGTGCGTCACGACGACGACAACGACCTCGTGGACGCCTACACCCGCACCGCGCAGGCCCCCGCGCAGGACGGCAAGAGTCCCCTGGAAGCGGCGTTCGCGCCTGGCGGGATGCTCAGCAGCCCCCTGGTCAAGGCGGGCCTGGTGGGCCTGGCCGGCATGATCGGCAGCCGCATGCTGCGCCGCTGACCCACGCGCTCCAGCTGTGCCCTGCGCCCCCGCCTGCACCGGTGGGGGCGTCTGCTGTGCGCGCGCGGCTGCGCTGCATGGCCGCGCGCGCGCACGTACAATGGCGCGCAATGCCCCTGACGTACCTCAAACGGATCGCCCAGACGCCCGCCCCGACCTTCCATGAGGGTCGGCGCGCGGACCTGATCGCGGACCTGTGGACTGGCCTGGGCTACCCGGTCGAGCGGGACGAGGTGGGCAACGTCCTGACGCGCCTCGCCACCCCCGACACCGAGGGCCTCCCGGCGCTGCTGCTCGCCTCGCACCTGGATACCGTGTTCGACGAGGGTACGGACGTCACCGTCCGCGAGGAGGGCGGCCGTCTGGTCGGGCCCGGCGTGGGGGACAACAGCGCCAGCCTGGCCGTGATGACGGCGCTGCTGCGCGACCTGCGCGAGCGGCCCCTGGCCCTGCGCCGACCCCTCTGGATCGCCGCGAACGTCGGCGAGGAGGGCCTGGGAGACCTGCGCGGCGCCAAGCACCTGCTGGGGCAGCACCGCGCGCAGCTGGGCGCGTTCCTGGCCGTGGACGGGTACCTGGGCATCGCCGTGACCCGCGCGGTGGGCGTGCGCCGTTACCGCGCGGTGTTCATCGGGCCGGGCGGGCACTCCTGGGGGGATCAGGCACCCAGCGCGCTGCACGCTCTGGGCCGCGCGATCAGCGCCCTGTACGCGCTGCACCTGCCCACCAGTCCGCGCACCACCCTGAATGTCGGCGTGGCCACGGGCGGGACCAGCGTGAACTCGATTGCCGGGACGGCCGACCTGCTCCTTGACCTGCGGTCCCTGGACGGCGAGGTCCTGGCCGACCTGGACCGCCGCGCCGTGGCCGCCCTGCACGCGGCGGCGCGCGAGGCGGGCGTGAAACTGCACCTGGAACGCGTTGGGGACCGACCTGGCGGGGACCTGCACGGGGACGCGCTGCTGGAGATCGTGCGGGACGCCAGCCGCGAGGGCCGCATTGACCTGCGGATGGCGAGCAGCAGCACCGACGCGAACGCCGCCGTCCCGCATGGCCTGCCCGCCCTGGCCGCCGGGGTGTACCGCGGCGGGAACGCGCACCGCACCGACGAGTGGGTGCAGGCCAGCAGCCTCGTGCCGGGCCTGAAGTTCCTGCGGCGGGTCGTGGAACTCTACCAGCGCCGCCCGGTCCGCTGACCCGCCGCACAGTCCTGGCGTCTTGGGCGCGGATTTGGCCGTCCTGGCGGGCGAATCCTGTGACTTCTGTCGCAATCACGGCCCACCAAATTCCCATGCGCGCGGCGCACAATGAGGGCACCAATGAACGCCCAACACCGCCCGCTGCCGGCCCTGTCCTTCCTTCGCGCCGCGCGCACGGCGGGCCTCACGGCGCTGCTGCTGGGCGCCGGGTTCGCGCCCGCCCTGGCGCAGGGCGTCGTGTCGCCCGCGCAGGACCTGTTCAACCGCGCCAACCAGCTCATCCAGAACGAGTACGGGGGGCTGTCCAGCGTGGACCGCCCCGGCCTGACCCGCGAGTACCAGACCCGGCTTGACAACGTGTGCGCGCCCACCCCGGACACCTGCGCCGAGGCGAAGGCGTACCCGGTGCTGGAAGCGGAACTGACCGCGCTGGGCGACGAGCACTCCTTCTTCCAGACGCCCGAGGACTACCGGGACTTCCGCGCCAGCGCCACCGGCGGCAGCCGACTGCAATTCGGCGTGAAACTCAGCGCGCTGGACGGCCAGAACCGCGTGGTCAGCGAGGTCGTGCCCGGCAGCGCCGCCGAGGACGCGGGCCTGCGGCGCGGGGACGTGCTGCTCAGCATTGACGGGCAGCCCTACACCTACGAGAACCTGCGCGCCGCGCGCGAACAGGGCCGCACGATCACGCTGGGCGCCACGCGCCTCGAGCAGCCCCTGACCCTCACCATCACCGCGCGGGAGAGCAGCACCGTGGACCTGCCGCGCCTGAGCTTCGTCCCCGCCGCGTCCGGCGAGGCCGCCGTGATCCGCATCCCCACCTTCCTGTCCGGCGGCGGGGTCGCGCAGCGCGTGCATGACCTGGTCGGGCAGGCGCAGGACCGCGGGGCGCGCGGCGTGATCGTGGACCTGCGCGGCAACACGGGCGGCAGCCTCGCCGAGTGCGACAGTTCGGTCAGTGCCTTCGTCCCCAGCCTGACCCGCCTGGCCCGCAGTCCCGACGGGAACGCCCGCACGGTCGTCAGCCGCGGCACCCGCCTGGAAGACGGCCGCATCGCGGGCAGCGTCCGTCAGCCGAACCTGTGGACCGGGCCGGTCGCGGTGCTGGTGGACGAGGGCAGCGCGTCGTGCAGCGAGTTCTTCGCGTTCGAGATCCAGTACGCCCGGCGTGGCCCGGTGCTGGGCGAGCAGACGGCCGGGGTGGGCAACACCGCCACCCGCGTCTTCCCGCTGGGCGAGGGCGCGCTGCAACTGACGATCCTGAACTACGCCAAGCCCGACGGCACGCCGTACCCCGTGAGTGTCACGCCGGACGTCGTGCGCGCGCAGGGCGAGGCGGCCACCCGCGACCTGATCCGCGGCCAGGACAACCTGCTCAGCGCGGGCGTCGAGGCCCTGGACAGCGCGCCCACCCTGGGCCTGAATCCCTTCGGGCGGCCCTGACCTGTCCGCTCAGCGCGGCCCACCGGGTGCGGCGGGGCCGCGTTGCCCTGAGGGCACGGCCTGCTGCCCCGCGATGCCGGACGCGCCCCGCCACCCGGACCCCGCGCAGGGCCTATCCTCCGGGGCATGAGCGACATTGCAGAACGCTACGTGCGGCTGGCCCACGCCATTGACGCGCACTCGGAAGGCTTCATTGACGGGTACGGCGGCCCGCAGGCGTGGGCCGCGCGTGAGCAGCGCGACCCGCAGGCGCTGCGCGAGGAGGCGCAGGTCCTCCTGAACGACGTGGCGGGCGTACCCGAACCGGAACGGCGCGCGTGGCTGGACGTGCAGGTGCGCGCCATGCACACCATGACCCGCCTGCTGTCCGGCGAGACCCTCCCGTACGCCGAGGAGGTGCGGGGCCTGTACGACATCGAGCCGCGCCGCGCCGACCTGAGGGCCCTGGACGCCGCGCTGGCCGAACTGGACGCCGCGCTGCCCGGCACCGGCACGCTGCCCGAGCGGGAGGAGGCCCTGCGCGCCCGGCTGGCCGTGCCGCGTGAGGACATCCTGCGCGTGGCCCAGCCGATCCTGAGTGAACTGCGGGGGCGCGTGGCCGGGCGTTTCGGCCTGCCGGACGGCGAGGATTTCAGCATCGAACTGGTCACCGACAAGCCCTGGAGCGGATACAACTGGCCGCTGGGCAACCTCCGGAGCCGCATTGACATCAACACGGACCTCCCGGTCCTGCTGCCCGCCCTGCCCGACCTGATGGCGCATGAGGGCTACCCCGGGCACCACACCGAGCACGCCACCAAGGAAGCGGGGCTGGTGCGCGGCCGCGGCTGGCAGGAGCACAGCATCCAGCTCATCAACGCGCCCGAATGCGTCGTCTCCGAGGGGATCGCCGTGAACGCCCTGCGCGCCGTCATGACCCGAGCGGAACTGGAAACCTGGCTCACCGGGGACCTCGCCCAGCTGGCCGGCATCGACCCGGACGACATCCGCACGTTCCTGGCCGCCAGCCGCATCAAGAAGGCCCTGTCCGGCGTGAGCGGCGAGGCCGCCATGCGCCTGCACGCCGACCACGCCCCCGAAGCCGAGGTGCTGGACTTCCTGCGCACCTACGCCCTGGCCAGCGAGGCCCGCGCCGCGCAGTCCCTGCGGTTCATTCAGAACCCGAACTTCCGGGCGTACATCTTCACGTACGCGGTCGGCGGGGACCTCGTGGAAGCGGAACTTGAGCGGGGCGGCGCCGACGCCTACGCCCGGCTGCTACGCGAACCGGTCACGCCG
The DNA here is from genome assembly GCF_014647435.1 of Deinococcus radiotolerans. NCBI lineage: Bacteria > Thermotogati > Deinococcota > Deinococci > Deinococcales > Deinococcaceae > Deinococcus > Deinococcus radiotolerans. The sequence continues at coordinate 199,282 of NZ_BMPE01000002.1, forward strand.
GGCCAGCTGCGCGCCTGAAGCGAACAGACAACCGAACAGACAACAGGGCGCGGGAGAGGCGGTGGCCTCTCCCGCGCCCTGGCCGGATTCAGCGCTTGAGGATGGTCTCGATCTGCTCCACGGCGTCGCTGCTCAGGCGCACGCCCGCCGCCTTGACGGTGTCCTCGATCTGCTGCACTTTCGTGGCGCCCGTGATGACGCTGCTCACGCCCTTCTGACGCAGAAGCCACGCCAGGGCCAGCTGCGCGCGGGTGATGCCCAGCTCGTCCGCGATGGGTTTGAGGTCACGGACCTTCTGGATGTTCTCCTCGGTCAGGAAGTTCTTGCCCCAGTTCTCCTTCTCAGTCAGGCGCGCGCCTTCGGGTTTGCCCGCGTCGTACTTGCCGGTCAGGAGGCCCATCGCCAGGGGACTCCAGACGACCAGGCCCACGCCTGCGCTCTCGGTGTAGGGCAGGATCTCCTGCTCCACGCGGTCGCGGCGGATCATGGAGTACTCGGGCTGCTCGGTGACCGGGGCGTGCAGGCCGTTGGCCCTGGCGAACTCGACCGCCTGCGCGATGCGCGCCGCGGGCCACATGCTCGTGCCCCAGTACAGGGCCTTGCCGTCCCGGATGACCTGATCGAAGGCCATGACGATTTCCTCCATGGGGACGTCCGGGTCGTAGCGGTGCGCGAAGTAGATGTCGAGGTGATCGGTGCCCAGGCGCTTGAGGCTCCCATCAATGCTGTGCAGGACGTGCTTGCGGCTCAGGCCACGGTCGTTCACGTCGTCACTCATGGGCCAGTAGACCTTGGAGCTGATGACCAGCGTGTGGCGCGGGAATTCCTTCAGGGCGGCGCCCATGAGTTCTTCGCTGCGGCCCTTGGCGTAGATGTCCGCCTGATCGAAGAAGTTCACGCCGCCGTCGTACGCGGCGGTGACAATCTCGCGCACCATGGCCGAGGCGTCCTGGTTGATGCCGTAGGTCTCCCAGCCGCCCAGGGCGACTTCGCTGACCTTCAGACCACTCCTGCCGAGGTTCCGGTATTCCATGCGCGACACTTTATCTCTTAAAGCATTCGCGGCAAGTCAGATGGACATTTCATAAAGGAAGCCTCATCACAGTGCCTCTGGGATGTGAAAACCCTGCGCCCGGCACGCCTCCAGAGGTCATCAGAGGCTGCCGCAGTCCCATTCAGGAGGCCAGCCGCGTCTGGTCACGGCCCGCGGACTTCGCGGCGTACAGGGCCTCATCTGCGCGGCGCAGCAGCGTCGGCAGCGGATCAGGCGCCCGCGACGACGCCAGCGCCACCCCAGCACTGACCGTCACCCCCAGCGCATCAGGCCGCCGGGAAAATGCCTGCCGCGCTGCATCTACCCGCGCCAGCAGCGTCTGCTCATCTGGTGCGGCCGTCACCCACACGAACTCCTCCCCACCGTGCCGGGTCAGCAGATCACCCGGCGCCGCCTGTGCCCGCAGGACCTCTGCCAGCACCTGCAGCACCCGGTCGCCTCCCGCGTGCCCGTACCGGTCATTCACCGCCTTGAAGTGATCCAGGTCTAGCATCACCAGCCCCGTGAACCCGGCCTCAAGCGGACGCGGCGCGCCGAACAGATCAAACAGGGCGCGGCGGTTCCCCAGCCCCGTCAGGGGATCAGTCCGGCCCGCCAGCACCAGCGCCTGCGCCTCCCGCTCCGCCACCCCCCGGAAGTACGCCACGGCCACCCCGGTCAGCAGCACCGGCAGGACCGTGACCAGGACCTCCACCAGCCACAGGTACGGCGCGTGCCCGCTGTATTGCGCGCCCGCCCGGACCACCAGCGTGATGCACACGACGCCCACGACCTGCTGCACCCACACCAGGCGTCTGGGCAGGAACCCCGCGGCGAATACCGTCACCCACAGCTGCGTCATGCTGGAAAACTGCGTGCCGAACCGCCACGTCTCCCCAAGCGTCCCGCCCAGACTGCACGCCTGCGCCAGCAGCAGGAACACCAGATCCACCCGGCTCAGCGGCAGCCCGCGCCGACTGGCGCCCAGCAGACCCAGCGCCAGCACGCTCCCGGCCGCGTTCCCCAGCAGCAGCGCCCACCCGGCCGCCGGAGCGAACCCGGTCCCCGCCGGGAGCAGCAGGCCCACAACGGACAGCACCAGTCCGCCCGTAAAGAACATCAGCAGCACCCAGAACTTCACCGCGTCGCGGTGCGGCGCCAGACGATTCGGCACAGGCTGCGGCCTCATGCTGCCATTGGGCCTCCGGCGCTCTCACAGCAGCATGACGGACCGCACGCCAGCGCGCCCACGGGCCACTCAGGCGACCGGTACCCGCTACTCAGAAGAAGGCCCACGCAGCGCGCCCCGAGGCCGTTCGGGCCGCACCCCCAGGCCGGACCGTGGGGGAGGCATACCCCCAACTTTTCAAGGCGAAGCGGCACCCTGACCCGGGCCGATGGCCGTCACCCCGGCGGGCTCACGCGCTGGACAAAGGGATGGCCGCGCGAGCCTCATCCGGTCAGATCTGGCCGTCGAACCGGTCGCGGTACACCACGTACGCCACGCCCAGCGTCGTCAGCGTCGACACCAGACTGCTCAGCCCGTAACTGATCAGCGGCAGCGTGATCCCAGTCAGCGGCAGCACGCTCAGGGCCGCACCGATGTTCTCCACCACCTGAAAGCCGATCTGACCCAGAATGCCCGCGAACAGCACCTGATCCTGAAGTCGGGGCGACTGCGCCGCCATACCCGCCAGCCCCCAGAACAGAGCCCCATACAGCACCAGCACACCCAGCGCGCCCACCAGCCCCTGCTCCTCCGCCCAGGTGCTGAACGCAAAGTCCGTGTGCGCCTCGGGCAGGAAGCCGTTGTGCGACTGGCTGCCCTGCTTGTACCCCTTGCCCTCCACGCCGCCCGACCCGACCGCGATGACACTCTGAATCACCTGATACCCCGCGCCACGCGGATCCTCGTACGGATTCACGAAGATCGTCAGCCGCTTCTGCTGGTACGGTTCCAGATGCGGGAACAGCACGGTCGGGACCGCCACACTCACCGCCAGCATCGCCAGCGCCGCGTGCCACCACGGCATGCGCGCCGCGAGAAGCATCACGCCGAACATCACGCTCAGCACCATCGCCCCACCGAAATCGTTCACGATCACCAGCGCCGCCGCCGGCGCGAACACCGCCAGCGCCCGCGCGTACGTGGACCAACCCCGGAATCCCTCCCGCAACACCACCGCCAGCATCAGGATCAGGGCCAATTTCATCAGTTCCAGCGGCTGAAACTGCACCGGGCCCAGCATGATCCAGTTCTTCTGCCCGTTCACTTCCTTCCCGATCACGAACGTGCTCGCCTGAAGCAGCAGCGCCAGCCCGAACAGGTGCGGCGCGAACCGGTAGATGCGGTCGCGGCCCGCCCACCACAGCACGCCCAGCGGCACGGCAGCCAGCACCACGCCCAGCACCTGCTTCACGAAGATGCCCTCCGAGGCGCGGGGCGACAGGGCCGCCGTACTCACGGTCATCAGGCCAGCCACGAGGAGCAGCGCGATAATGATGGGGAAACGCAGGTCGTACTTCATGCAGAACTCCGGGCGCAGGTCACGCCCTCCAGCGTAGGCGCAAGTGACCAGAAAATCCTAAGAATCCCGCGCCCGTCCCTCATCCAGCGGCAGACCAGGGGATGCACGAGAAAGGAGCTTCCGGCGCGTGCCGGCTGGGGCGACCTCAGGCACTGCGGCGACTCGGCACTCGACTGCTCCAGGTGCGTTCGGTGAGGACCAGCGTGGCGCCCCCTGCTGTGGATCCTGCGCCGCGCCCCGGCTTGTGCCAATCACGAGCCTCATCTTCCCGCTGAGATCCGTGTTCATGCGTCGCCTGACGCAGCTAGCCCTGGATGAATCGGGCTGGACGCCACGTTCAGCCAGCAGGACGCACCTGCCCCGGGCGTGCAGTGCGAACGACGCCATGTCCTGTTGGGTTCCTGCCCACGCAGGGTGGGGAAGAGGCACGCCGCAGATGCCAGTTCACGGAACCCACCGGGCCCAGTGCAGAACACTCACGTCAGCGAATCCGCTCAATTACGAAATAAGCCAGCAGGCAGTTTTCAGGTTCGGGTTCAACTGAACGGTGCGTTCAGACGGCGCAAAAGGCAGGCGCCGCGCCCGCGGACACCTGCCCCTTCCTCAACCGCCGCTCAGCGGGCTCGGCCACCACCGACGGGCGGCTCATCCAGCGGAATGTTCGCCATCAGCACGACCATATCGCCCCGCTGCTCAACCTCCACGCTGCTGTTGCCGGCCGGGAAGTACCGCTTGACGACCTCCAGCAGATCGTTGCGCAGCGCGTCCACCTTCCCGGGCGGAATCTGCGCCCGGTCGTACGCCAGAACCAGCTCCAGGCGGTCTTTCAGCGTCTCCTTCGTCCGCCCACGCTTCATCCAGGAGAACACGTCACGCCCCCCCGAACAGTCGGCGCAGCGCCGCCAGGAAACCCCGGTCCTCCTCGAACTTCGGGTACGGCACGTCCTCGCCCTTCAGGCGGCGCGCGGTCGCCATGAACGCCTCTCCCGCCTTCGTCTTGCCCAGTACGGCCGGCTCACCGACGTTCGTGCTCACGATGATCCCCTCGTCCTCCGGGATGATCCCGATCGGCTTCACACCCAGAATGTCCAGAATGTCCGCCTCGGACAGCATGTTCCCACTGGCGACCATCTTCGGGCGCAGGCGGTTGATCACCAGCCGGATCTCACTGACCTGCTGCGCCTCCAGCAGCCCGATGATGCGGTCCGCGTCACGCACGCTCGACACCTCGGGGTTCACCACGACCAGCGCCCCCTCGGCGGGCGCGGCGGCCGTCTTGAAGCCCGACTCGATCCCCGCCGGGGAGTCGATCAGGATCCGCGTGAACCCCTCGTTTTCCACGAGGTCGCGCACGACCGTCTTGAACACCTCGGGATCCAGCGCGTCCTTGTCGCGCGTCTGACTGGCCGGCAGCAGGAACAGGTTCTCCACGCGCTTGTCGCGGATCAGCGCCTGACTCATGCGGCACTTGCCTTCCAGCACGTCCACCAGGTCGAACACCACGCGGGATTCCAGGCCCATCACCACGTCGAGGTTGCGCAGACCCACGTCCACGTCGATGACAGCAACCTTCTCGCCGAGTTTCGCGAGGGCCGCTCCAATATTCGCGGTGGTCGTGGTTTTCCCCACGCCCCCCTTCCCGGACGTGACGACAATCACCTTGGCATTCATGTTCCGGCAGTGTAGCGCGAGTGCATGAGGGGGTGTGGGTTGCCCTCCGACGTCCTGCTGAGCCGCTGCACGGTGGAACCACAGGGCCAGCTGAAAGTCAAGTCAGTTCGGGACGCACCTGACCGGGGGTGGCTGCTACGCTCCACGCGGGATGAAGCGTGAGCGTCGCCTCTGCGTTTCATGAAGACCCTGCCCGCCGCTCTGGAGGAACCACCATGAAGAAAGTAGCCCTCGCCCTGCTGACCCTGACCACCACCCTGGTCGCCTGCAAACCTACCCCCACGCCCGACAACGCCCTGGCTCCCTTCACCAGCCAGAAACTGAACTGGACGACCTGCGACCCCACCATCCTGGGTTTGGACAGCCAGAGCCCGGACGTGCAGGGCATCCTGAACGACCCCAGCATCGCGGACCGCCTCACCTGCGCCGACGTCCGCGTGCCCGCCAACTGGAGCAACCCCGCTGCTGGAACCGCCAGCTTCGCCCTGATCCGCGTGGCCGCCAGCGACACCAAGCAGCGGCAGGGCGCCATCTTCTTCAACCCTGGTGGCCCCGGCGGCGACGGCCTGATCTTCGCCCCGCTGTTCGCCTATCAGTGGGCCAGTGAATGGAACCCGTCCAAGAACGCCAAGCAGCTCAAGGCCATGACCGAGCAGTACGACCTGATCGGCTTCTCCCCACGCGGCGTGGGCGCCAGCAGTCGACTGAACTGCGGCACCAACGAGTTCGCCGCTCCCATCAACCCGCCCACCACCGACCAGAGCGACGCGAACTTCGAGGCCATGAAACGTCAGGGCCGCCTGCTGGCCCTGGCCTGCCAGAAAAACCCCCTGACCCCCCTGATCAACACCGACGCCACCGCCCGCGACCTGAACCTCGCGCGGCAGCTGATGGGCGACGCGAAACTGAACTACATCGGGTACTCGTACGGCACGTGGCTGGGCTCGTGGTACGCCAAGCTGTTCCCGCAGCAGACCGGCCGCATGCTCCTGGACGGCAACATGTCCTGGAACACGACCATGGAGCACGCCTTCGGTCTGCAACCCGCCGCGTTCGAACGCGACTTCCGCGACGCACTGGCTCCCTACCTCGCCCGTCAGAACGCCACCTTCGGGCTGGGCGGCACGGGCGCCGAGGTGTACGCCGCGCAGAACAGGCTGGCTGAGCCGCTGCGCAGCGTCATGGGCAACATCATCGCGCAGTTCCTCTACCAGCGTGACGCGTACCCCTTCGCAGGCGAACTGCTCAAGACCACCGTTGTCCTCGACGCGCTGATCAAGGCCCACCCGGACGCCACCCCGGACGAACTGATGAGTCTGGCGGCCCAGGCCACCTACTTCGACGATCCTGAGATGAATGCCGTCGCCGCGCAGAACGCTCAGTTCCTGCTGATGATCCGCGAGTCGCAGCTGAACCCGGCGCCCTTCCCGGTCGAGCTGGACGCCTCGTCCTCGACCTTCACGGCCATCACCTGTAACGACACCCCCTGGACCAGCACCCTGGAGCAGGCCCGCGCCAAGGGTCGGCAGGACGCCGAGAAGTACCCCCTGATCGGCGGGTACGACGCCGCCAATCCCTGCTACCAGTGGAAGGGTGGCCCCAGCGTCAAGCAGCCCGCGCTGCCCAAAAACATGCCGCCCATCCTGATGCTTCAGAACGAACTGGACCCTGCCACGCCGCAGGAAGGTGCGCTGGAAGCCCTGAACAGCACGCCCAGCGCGAAGATGATCCTGATCGACGATGAGCCCCAGCACGCCGCGTTCCCGTACGGCACCACCTGCGTGGACGGCCCCATCACCGAGTACTTCCTGACCGGGAAGCTGCCGAGCGACAAGCTGAGCACGTGCACGGCTCTGCCGCTCTGGGATGAGGAAAAGGCCGTGCCGGTCAAGACGCTGACCGTCAGGAACGGGGGGCTCTGCATCGCCCAGCCTGTTCTCAGCAGCCAGACCCTGGGTGAACAGCGCCTGATTGCGGCCCGGAACGAAACCCGGCACATCATCACGCAGAACGCGGGCCGCTTCCTGCCGAAGACCCTGGCGCTGAGCCCGGAACTGCGCGCGAAGCTGACCGTGCAGAGCTGCCAGTAACCGTCCGCTTGTAATCCAGTTCCAACCCCCTGCGGCCCGTCACGGTAGAGTGGCGGGCTGAAGTGCTGTGCCCCCGCCCGAGCGGGTGTGGCGTGGCGAGGAGTGAGCATGACGGAAGCAGTGAAGCCCGCCACCGCGGGCGCAAGAAAGGTGGGGTTCATCAGCCTGGGGTGCCCGAAGGCGCTGGTGGACAGCGAGCGGATCCTGACGCAGCTGCGCGTGGAAGGCTACGAGGTCGCGCCCAGTTACGAGGACGCCGACGCCGTGATTGTGAACACCTGCGGGTTCATCACGCCCGCCGTGGAGGAATCCCTGAACGCGATCGGCGAGGCGCTGGACGCGACGGGGAAGGTCATCGTGACCGGCTGCCTGGGCGAACGCCCGGAGAAGATCATGGAGCGCCACCCGAAGGTCGCGGCCATCACTGGCAGTGAAGCCGTGGATGACGTGATGGGCCACGTGCGGACCCTGCTGCCCATCGAGACGGACGCCTTCACGGGCTTGCTGCCGGTCGCGGCGCCCGGCACGCGCGCCGGGGCGGAACAGCCCGCCCGTGAGGACACCCGCCACGGGGATGTGTTCGCGCCCAGCGTGAAGCTCACGCCGCGGCACTACGCGTACGTGAAGATCGCCGAGGGCTGCAACCACACCTGCTCGTTCTGCATCATCCCGAAGCTGCGCGGCCTGCAGGTGTCGCGCGATGCGGGCGCGGTGCTGTACGAGGCATTCCGATTGATCGCGGGCGGCACGAAGGAACTCATGATCATCAGTCAGGACACCAGCGCGTACGGCGTGGACGTCCGTTACCGCGAGTCCGAATTCCAGGGGGAGCAGGTCCGCGCGCACCTGACCGACCTCGCCGTGAAGCTGGGTGAGATGGGCGCGTGGGTGCGCATGCACTACGTGTACCCCTACCCGCACGTCGAGAAGATCGTGGAACTCATGGCCCAGGGCAAGATCCTCCCGTACCTGGACGTGCCGCTGCAGCACGCCAGTCCGAAGGTGCTGCGCGCCATGCGCCGCCCCGGCGCGGGTAAGCAGCTGGACACCATCCGCCGCTGGCGCGAGATCTGCCCGGAACTGGTGATCCGCTCGACGTTCATCGTGGGCTTCCCCGGCGAGACCGAAGAGGACTTCCAGGAGCTGCTGACGTTCCTGGAGGACGCCCGCCTGGACCGCGTGGGGGCCTTCGCGTACAGCGATGTCGAGGAAGCGGACGCGAACGCGCTGCCCGGCGCGGTGCCGCAGGAGGTCAAGGAAGAGCGCCTCGCGCGCTTCATGGAGGTCGCCCAGCGCATCAGTGCCGAGAAGCTCGCCGAGAAGGTCGGCACCGTGATGGACGTGATCATCGACGAGTTCAATGACGACGAGGACGACCAGCCCGGCACGAAGCTGATCGGCCGCACGAAGGGCGACGCGCCCGGCATTGACGGGCAGGTGTACGTGTACGCCGCTGACTTCGCCGGAGCCGTGAAGATCGGGGATATCGTCCGCGTGCGCATCGAGGACAGCGACGAGTACGACCTGTACGGCGAGGTCGTCGAGACCCCCGAGTGGCGCCCCAACGTGCCGCAACTGGGTCACTTCGGCAAGCACTGAAACCAGTGAACAGGGGGGTGGGCTGCTCAGGTGGCCCGCCCCTTCACCGTTTCCGGGCCTCAGCTCACGTCGGGATGGGGGAGACTCCGGGTATGTTTCGCCTGCACTTCAACCGCACGGGGCGGCAGCCCACCACGTGGCTGCTGGACGTCCCGATCTTCACGGTCTGCCCGAACTGCGGTTTCGTGCCGCACGAGGCGCTCCGGTACGTGGGCAGCCGCTACGGGTACGTGGGCAGCTTCACGTGCTCCAGCTGCGGCGCCCGCGTCAGCATCACGGACGGTGACTGCCGTCCCCCGGTGCGCTTCACGGCCGCCGTGCCGGGCGACCCACAGCGGTCGTTCATCTACGAGGACGTGTACCGCCTGAACTGGGCTGATCTGGAACGCGCCCAGGCGGTGACCCGCACCACCCTGATTCCGCCAGGGGAGAAGGGCTACGTGGATGTCGCCGCGGCCCTGCGCGCCCTGGAAGCCGAGGTGGTCCGCCTGGGGGTCCCGCACGCGCAGGCCCCGCTGCCGGACGGGGTGAGCTGGGTGCCGCTGCCGATGCGGGCGTGGCTGGACGCGCTGCACACGCTGGGGGTATGACCGGGCGGCCGGGCGTGGGCTGGCCTGCCAGAGCCGGACGCAAGACGCATGTGATGAATGTTTCCTAAACTGCCGGGGTGACCCCTGACGTCCTTTTCGTGATCTTCGCCGGGCTGCTGGGCCTGCTGGTGGGCTCGTTCTCAAATGTGCTGATCTGGCGGCTGCCGCGCGGGGAGAACATCGCGTTCCCGCCCAGCCACTGCCCGAACTGCGATCACCGCCTGGGCGTGCAGGACCTCGTGCCGGTCTTCTCCTGGCTGAGCCTGGGCGGCAAGTGCCGCTACTGCAAAGCGCCCATCAAGGCGCGCTACCCGGTCGTGGAACTCCTGACCGGGATTGGCTACGCGGCCATCGCGGCGCTGTTCCCACCACTCACGGTCGGCTGGGGCGCCCTGGGCCTGATGGTGCTGTTCACGATCCTGCTGGTCGGCAGCGCCATTGACCTGGACACCTACACCATTCCGGACGAGCTGACGCTGCCCGGCGTGGCCCTGGGCGCCCTGTTCGGCTTCCTGAATGGCCGGGCGGGCGTGGAGGGCCTGCCGGACTTCGCGGGCGCGGTGCAGGGCGCGCTGCTGGGCGCCGGGGTGGTCGTGGCAATCAACCAGTTCGGATCGTGGGTGCTGCGCCGCTTCCGGGAGCGCTCCTGGCCGGAATTCCCGATTGGGTACCAGCAGATCAGTCTGGCGCTCCTGGCCGGCGCGTGGCTGGGGCCCTGGTGGGGGGCGGGCGTGGGCCTGCTGTCCGCGCTGCTGAACGCCGTGACCCGCCGCGTGATCCGCGTACCGGAACTCCTGACGCTGGGGGGACTGCTGGTCAGCGTGGTGCTGGGCAGTGCCGGGTACGGGCCGGGCATGATCCTGATGGTGCAGGGCGCCCTGGCGGCCGCCGGGGCCGTGTCGCTGGTGTGCGGCATGTACTGGTGGCTGCACTGGCGCCGCCACCGCGAGGACGACGGCGCTGCGGACGACACGCAGGTGGACGCCAGCGCGATGGGGTTCGGGGACGTGAAGCTCGCCGCCGTGATCGGCGCGTTCCTGGGCTGGGAGCGGCTGCTGCTGGCGCTGGTGGTCGCCGTGTTCGCCGGGGCGGTCTTCGGGGTGGTGCAGCTCGCGGCGCGCAGCGAGAACCGCGTGAAGTTCGGGCCATTCCTGGCGCTGGGCGCCGTGGTCGCCCTGCTGTGGGGCGGCACGCTGATCAGCAGTTACCGCGAGATGCTGGGCCTGTAAGCGCGGGAGCCGCTCAGGCTCTCACCCGGGGCGGGTCGGTACCAGAGCAGGGGGGCCAGCGGCATTGATTCCGCTGGCCCCCCCCTGTTCTGATTTACATCTTGACGCTGGTGCAGCTCACGCCGGCGTCCGCGGGGGTGCCGGCGGCGTCACTGGCGGTGTGGATGTTGAAGTACGTGGCGCTCATGACGTCACTGGCGGCGACGCTGCCCGAGAGGGTCAGCATGCCCATGGCGTCGCTCTGGCCGACGATCTTGCTGCTCATGATGGGCGCGCCGCCGCTGCTGCACGGGTCGGTGCTGGCGGTGCCCTGATTGTGGTAGTGCGCGACGTAGTACGTGTTCGGGGCGAGGCCACTGACCATGGCGCTGGTCATGACGGTCATGCCGTCGCGCTTCACGGTGACGTTCCCGCTGGAGTTCAGCGCGCCGCCTGCGGGCTGTTTGGCGAGGGAGTACGTCATGGGGGCGTACATCATGGCGCAGGAGCCGAGGGCGAGGGACAGGGCGGGCAGCAACAGGACCTTTTTCATGGTGTGACCTCCGTGGAACTGATGTGAACGGGGCAGTCTGTGCCCGGGTCGGGCGCGCAGAGTGTCAGGGTTCTCCCTTTGTGACGGCTGCCTGAAGGGCGCCTGAAGGGTCGGTGCAGACTTATACTGGGTTCAAATCCCAGCCCATTCCGCTGTTCCTGAGGTGTGACCATGACGCAGACTCAGCCGCTCTCCACCGACCTTCAGGCCCTGTTCGGGCGTCAGCGCGCCCACCGCTGGACGGCCGCCCAGAGCACCCCGGCGCAGCGGCAGGCGATCCTGCGCCGCCTGCACGACGCGATCCGTGCCCGCCGTGTGGCGCTGGCGGACGCGCTGCGCACCGACCTGGGCAAGAGCCGCGCCGAGGCCGAAATCACCGAACTGCACCCCGTCCTGGAGGAGATCCAGCACGCCATCCGCCGCCTGCCCCGCTGGATGGCGCCCCGCCGCGTGGACACCCCCGCCGTGCTGGTCGGCGCCCGCAGTGAAGTGCACCCGCAGGCGCGTGGCGTGACCCTGATTCTCAGCCCCTGGAACTACCCCGTGAACCTTGCCCTGGCCCCCCTGGTTGCGAGCCTCGCGGCGGGAAACACCGTGATCCTGAAACCCAGCGAGAAGGCCCCGAACGTGGCCCGCGCGCTGCGCGACCTGCTGGAGGCGACATTCGACCCGGCCCTGGTCGCCGTGGTCGAGGGCGACGCGGACACCGCCCGGCAGCTGACCGACCTGCCCTTCGATCACATCTTCTTCACGGGCAGCACCGCCGTGGGCCGCCACGTGATGCGCGCCGCCAGCGCCAACCTGACCAGCGTCACGCTGGAACTGGGTGGCAAGAGTCCCGCCCTGATCGACCGCAGCGCCGACCTCGACCTGAGCGCCGAGCGCCTGGCGTGGGGCAAACTGCTCAACGCCGGGCAGACCTGCGTCGCCCCCGACTACGTGCTCGTCCCTGAAGCGCAGCGGGACGCGCTGGTCCTGCGCCTGGACGAGGTCATCGCCCGCCGCTACGGGGACCGCGCTTGGCTGCGCGCCGGGCCCGACTACGGCCGCCTGGTGGACGCCGCCAGCGTGCAGCGCCTGGAACGCCTGACCCGCCAGAGCGTCGAACAGGGTGCGCGGGTCGTGCTGGGCGGCGAGTTCAGTCCCGCCGAGCGCTTCATCTCACCGACCGTCGTGACCGACGTCACCCCCGACATGCCGCTGATGCAGGAGGAACTGTTCGGCCCGGTCCTGCCCATCCTGACCTACCGCTCGCTGGACGACGCCCTGGACCTCATCCGCCGCCTGGACGCCCCGCTGGCCCTGTACCTGTTCAGCGGCGACGACGGGGTCACCCGGCGCGTGCAGCGCGAAACCACCAGCGGCGGCATGGTCGTGAACGGCACCGTCGTGCACCTCAGCAACCCGCACCTGCCGTTCGGTGGCGTGGGCCCCAGCGGCATGGGCAGCTACCACGGCGAGCACGGCTTCCGCGCGTTCAGCCACGAACGCGCCGTCCTGACCGAACCCACCCGCAGCCCTGTGCGGTTCACGTACCCCCCCTACGGCCGCCCCGGGCCGCGGCTGGTCGCGTGGGCGCTGCGCCTGCTGGAGCGGCAGAGCGGCCCGCGCGAATGACCCCCACGGGCCCCTGGGCCGACGTGACCGGCGTCGTGACCGCCGGCGGGCGCTCCAGCCGCTTCGGGAGCGACAAGGCCCTGGCCGTCTGGGAGGGCCGCACGCTGCTGGAGCACGCCTGCGCCCCCCTGGCCCTGGCCCCCACCCGGCTGCTGATCGCCCCGGCCGGCCGTTACCACGTGCCCGGCTGGACCGTCACGCCCGACACCCGCCCCGGCGAGGGCCCCCTGGCCGCGCTGGAAGCCGCGCTGAACGCCGCTCCGGACGGCTGGGTGGCCTTCACGGGCGTGGACCTTCCCGGCCTGACCCGCACCTACTGGGAGGCGCTGCTCGCCGCGCGGACGCCCGGACTCCTCAGCGTGCAGGCGCTCGATGACCTGAACCGCCCCCAGCCCCTGGCGGCGCTCTACCACACGGGCCTGCGCGCCCACCTGACCGGGCTGCTCGACCAGGGCGAACGCCGCCTGCGGCTCGCCGCACCTACCGCACGGGTCCGGCACGTCCCGGTGACCGACCCGGACTGCCTGCGGAACGTCAACACCCCCGCTGACCTGCCCGGCCCGCGCTGAGACGCGCTACCCGAACTGCTTCTTGTGCTCCCGCTTCAGGCGGGCGTACACCTCGTTGGCCTCCGCCTCCTTCCACTTCGCCTTGAAGATCCGCGCGGATTCCGCCTTCACCGGATCCTCCGGATCACGCGGCCGCTCGGCGCGGCCATGCGCGCCACTCTGCCCCTTCTTACCCTCCGGGACGGGCCCCTCGTACTTCTTGCCACCCTTGTGGTTCGCGTACCGCCGCGCGCGAGTGAAGCCCATCTGCAGGAACTTGCGGGCCATGTCCGCCCCCACGATATCCCCGGCCTCCAGGTACGCCAGGAACATCCCGTAGATGTGCTCGCTGCTTTCGCGCGCGGCGTCCGGGGTGGCAAAACGCCAGTGCGGCAGGATCTCTGACTTGTACGGCTGCACCAGCAGCACGCCCTGCTCCCCCACGCCCACCCGGTACAGTTCCGGCTGAGCGCGCAGATCCAGCTCGGCGTAGTTCAGTGAGTAATCGAACTTCGGCACCTGCGCTCCTCCTGATGCGGGATGGGGGAAGGGCCACCGGATCAGCCCGGTGGCCCCCTGTGCTGCTCGCTCCGCTCGGCCCTGACGGGCGGGCGTCAGTTCATGCGGTCGTCGTCCATCATCGCTTGAAGCATCCAGCGGATCTTGTCGATGGTCTGCGCGTAGCCGTTGTACATGTCGCTCGTGGCCGGGTCGTTCGCGTCGTCCACCGTCTGGCTGTCGTCGCGGTAGCCCTTGCCCACGCGGCTCAGGTCCGCCACCAGATCCGCCACCTGCGTGCGGGCGTCGCGGACCGTCTCCGTGGGCACCTTCACGATGCTGAAGCGCTCGATGTCGCTCGGCGCGGCGATGGGGCTGCCCCCCAGCGCGACCAGACGCTCGGCCTGCTCGTCAATGCCGGGGAAGATCTCCTCAATGAACTCGTCGTACGCGAGGTGCAGGTCCCGGAAGAACCGCCCACGAATGTCCCAGTGGTACTTCTTGAACTTCAGGTACAGGCTGATCGTCGTGGCAAGGTTGCGCTGCAGCGTCTCCGCCACCGTCCCAAACTCGGATTCGGAGAGGTAGGCGTGGTCCACCAGCGCGTTGTTCGTGGTGCTCAGGTGCGCCGCGTCCGCCTTCGCCGCGCCGCTGGCCTTCCCGGACGACGCCTTGCCGTCACTGGTGGCCTTGCTGTCAGCTTTCTTCGGGGCGGCCTTGCTCTTCTTGGTCATGCGGTCACCGTACCCCCGTGCCCCCACGCCCGCCCATACGGGAAACCTTTACGGTTGAGCGGCGAACACCAGCCGGTTGTCACTTACGTGCATCCCGACCTCACCCGCCTCCAGCAGTTCAGTCAGGTGGGCACTCACCACCGCGCGGTTCAGCACCACCGCGCCTGCATTCGACATCTGCACGCCCAGCGCGCTGCACACGCGGGCCAGCAGATCATCCACCCCCGCCTCGCCCGCGCGCACGGCCGCACGCACGGCGTCTGTCACGCGCTCCAGGGCCGCCAGGTTCACCGCGACCAGACCCGCCAGATCCTCCGCCGGGTCGCCATGGCCCGGCAGGGTCACCTGCACGCCCTCCAGCGTTCCCAGCCGCGCCGCCGCCTCCTTCTGCAACGCCGAATCCTGGCAGAACACCAGCGGATGCTTCGCCAGCGCCTCCGGCCCGAACAGCGCGTCGGCCGCGTACAGCACGCCGCCCACCCGCACCGCGTACATCAGGCTCGCGTGCCCCGCCACCTCAATCAGTTCCAGGCTCACCCCGCCGATCCGCGTCAGGCCCGGTTCTGGAGCCAGCCGCGCCGGACTGGGCGGCGCGAGCAGGAACTTGCTCTGCAATTCCTTCGGTGGGCGCGCGCCGAACAGCCCAATAGGCTCAAGGATCGGGTGCGTGATGATCGCGTCCTCCAGCGGCGGCGCGAACACCTTCACCTCCGGGAACCTCTTCAGGATGAACGCGTTCCCCCCGTGATGATCCGCGTGACTGTGCGTGTTCAGGATTCCGGTCGGCGTCAGGCTCAGCTCGGTCAGGCCGCGCAGCAGTTTCCGTGCGTGCCCGTCGTCCAGCCCGGTATCCACCAGCAGCGCCCCACCCCGGCCGTCCTCCAGCACCAGCGAATTCACCGCGCCCGGCAGAAAGTGAACACCGGGAGCCAACAGGGACAGGCTGCTCATGCGGGACAGCGTACCCCCGGCCCGCGCAGGGCGGGTGTAGCCTGCGCGGCGTGAGTGCGCCCGTGTCCGTGACCCCGCCTGCGCCGCCGCCCGTGCCGGAGCCGGTGCCGTTCCGCGTGTCAGCAGCGCAGGCGGGATTGATCGCATCGAACTTCCTGATGTGGGGCGGGTTCTTCGCCGTGATTCCGCTGGTCACCGTGCACTTCAGTGGGTCGGTGGCAGGGGGTGGGCTGGGCTGGAGTGCCGCGAGCGTGGGGCTGGTCCTGGGGTTGCGGCAGCTGACGCAGCAGGGCCTGACCGTGTTCGGCGGCGCGTGGTCGGACCGGCTGGGCCCGAAACCGCTCATCCTGGCGGGGTGCCTGCTGCGCACGGCGGGCTTCGCGTGGATGGGGTTCGCGGACTCGCTGGGCGTGCTGCTCGCGGCGGCGGTGCTGGCCGGGGTGGGCGGCGGGCTGTTCGACGCGCCCAAGAGTGCCGCGATCACGCAGGTGACGCGTGAGGAGCACCGCACGCGGATGTTCAGCCTGACCAGCCTGTCCGGGAACGCCGGGATGGTGACCGGCCCGCTGATCGGCGCGGCGCTGCTGGGCCTGGGCTTCCGCTCAGCGGCCCTGGCGGCGGCCAGCGTGTACCTGCTCGCGGCGCTGGTCATGGCGGTGACGCTGCCGCACCTGCGCCCCGAGCGCGGCGTGGGCCGCAGCCTGGACGGTCTGCGCGTCGCAGCGCTCGACACGCGGTTCCGGCGGTTCACGCTGGTCCTGATCGGGTACTTCATCCTGAGCACGCAGATCAACGTGGCGGTGACCCTGAAAGCCATCGCGCTGGCCGGGAATGGCGCGACGGGCCCGCTGTACGGTCTGTCGGCGGGCATGGCGGTGATCCTCCAGTACCCTCTGCTGCGCGCCGTGGAGCGGTACCTGCCGACCCGCACGGCGCTGGTGGCGGCGGTGGCCCTGGTGGGCCTGAGCCTGGGCCTGATGAGCGTCGCGACCACCTTCCCGGCGCTGCTGGCGTGCGTGGCGCTGTACTCGCTGGGCACCATGACCGTGTACCCCACCCAGCAGACCCTGACCGCCCGCTTCGCGCCGCCCGCCCTGATCGGCAGTTACTTCGGCTTTTCCGCGATCAGCCTGGGCGTGGGCGGCGCGGTGGGCAGCGTCCTGGGCGGCGCGCTGGTAGACACGGGCGTCCAGGTGGGCTTCCCGGCCCTGCCGTGGTTCACCCTGGCCGCCATCGGCGTGCTGACGGCGCTGGGCCTGCGCTGGGCGCTGCGCGGCCTGGACCGCGCGCCACTGGACGACCTCGCCTGAACCCGGCGGTCAGTCCCCGATGAACACCAGCCGCTCGAAGCTGCCGTCCGCATGCGCTTCGGGCAGGCCCTGCGCAGCGGCCTGCTTGAGCTGCGCGAGCGCGGCAGACAGGGCCGGTCCCTCACCGTAGATGCGTTCCGCGTCCGCCGTCACCTGAAGCTCCAGCCCCCGGCCCTCCCGCGTGGCGCGCAGCACGACCCCCGGACCGGGCACGTGCGTGACCTGCACGTCAGCGGGGAAGGCGGCGAGGTCAATCTGGTGGCGCAGCGTGTCGTCCATGCGGTCATTGTGCCGGAGGGGACGCCATGAGGCCCGCCGGACCGCGCCCCGCCTCCCAATTCCTGCGGCGGCCCGCCCGTATCCTGCACGCGTGACGCTGTTCGACCCGCCCGCCCCGCTCGCTGAACGCCTGCGGCCCCGCACCGTCGCGGAGGTCGTGGGCCAGACGCACCTGCTCGGCCCAGGCAAACCGCTCACGCGCGTTCTCCAGTCGGGCCGGCTGGGCAGCCTGATCCTGTGGGGTCCGCCCGGCGTGGGCAAGACCACCCTCGCGCGGCTGCTGGCCGGCGAGGTGGGCGCGCACTTCATCCCGCTCTCGGCCGTCACGGCGGGCGTCAAGGACGTGCGGGAAGCGGTCACGGAAGCCGAGCGCCTGCGCGGACGCGGGCAGAAGACCATCCTCTTCCTCGACGAGATTCACCGATTTAACAAGGCGCAGCAGGACGCGCTGCTCCCGCACGTCGAGTCGGGCCTGCTGACCCTGATCGGCGCGACCACCGAGAACCCCAGCTTCGAGGTGAACCCCGCCCTGCGCAGCCGCGCCCGCACGCTGGTCCTCGAGGCCCTCACGCCCGAGGAGGTGCGTGGGCTGCTGGACCGCGCCCTCGCGGACGACCGCGGTCTGACCGGCGTGACTGCCGAACCAGAGGCCCTGGACCTCCTCGCGCGCCTCGCGGAAGGGGACGCCCGCCGGGCCCTCAGCACCCTGGAAGTCGCCAGCACGCTGGCCAACCCCATCACCCCCGACGCGATCACCGAGGCGTTCGGGCGGCACCTGCCGCAGATGGACAAGAACGGCGAGGACTTCTACAACCTCATCAGCGCGCTGCACAAGAGCGTGCGCGGCAGCCACGTGGACGGCGCGCTGTACTGGCTGGCGCGCATGATCGAGGGTGGCGCCGACCCCCTGTACGTCGCGCGGCGCGTGGTCCGCATGGCCGCCGAGGACATCGGCCTGGCCGACCCACAGGCTCTCAGGCTGTGCATCGCCGCGCGGGACACCGTCGAGTTCCTCGGCAGTCCGGAAGGCGACCTGGCGCTGGCGCAGGCGGTCGTGTACCTCGCCCTGGCCCCCAAGAGCAACAGCGTGTACGTCGCCTGGAAAAACGCCCTGAACGCCGTGCGCGAGGGAGAAAGCCTCCCCATCCCGCTGCACCTGCGCAACGCCCCCACCGCCCTCATGCGCCAGCAGGGCTACGGCAAGGGGTACGTGTACTACTTCGACGACCCCGAAGGCAGCTTCCAGCAGAACTACCTCCCCGACGGCGTACACCTGGGCCTCTACGAGCCCACCGGTGAAGGCTGGGAAGCCCGCGTCGCCGAACGCTGGCGCAAACTCAGGGACGCCCACGGAGAGGGGGACGCCGTACCAGACTGACCGCCGGGACAATCCGGCTCCGCGTGCCGGGTACGGTGGCCGTACTTCAGGTGCGTGTGGGCGCCCGGTTCCGGGGGGTCGTGATGCTGGCAGTTCCGGCGGTGGGGCGGGCGTGGTTCCAGCTGAATGCGGCGTGGGTGCTGCCGGGCGTGACGGTGGCGCTGGCGTTCCTGCTGGCGGGTCGCGTGCCGCCCGAGGTGCGGCCCTGGCTGGTGGGGCTGGCCGCGTTCGATCTGACGGTGGGCGCGGGCGTGATGGCGTGGCAGACGCGGCCGCGTGGGGATTCAGGGCACGCGGCGCGCTGGGTGTGGCCGGTCGTGCGGGGTGCGCTGGTGGCGCTGCTGCTGTGGCCGTGGCTGCGGTCCCCGGCGTGGCTGCTGCTTGTGCCCGTGCTGGCGTGGGCGCTGTGGCACTCGGCGCGGACGGTGCCCATTGCGGCGGTTGCGGATGATCTGGAGGCCCAGCTGGCGCGCGTGACGCGGTTCGCGCCGCACCTGCCGTGGTGGCGTGCCGCCGCGTTTGAAGTCATGACGCTGGGGTGCGCGCTGCGCCGACGGGCGCTGCCGTCTGGGCAGACGTTTCCGTCCACGTCCGGCGCGGACGGCCCGTTTCTGCTGATCGGGGCGCTGATCACCCTGGAAGCTGTGCCTGTGCACTTCCTGCTTGCGGGCCGGTCGGGGGCGCTGGCGGCCCTGCACCTGTGCGGGACTGCCCTGGGTCTGCTGTGGGTGGTGGGGCAGGTGCGCGCGTGCCGGGAGCGGGTGACGACCGTCACGGCGGACGCCCTGCTGGTCCGCTGCGGGTTGTTCTGGAACGCCCGGGTGCCTCTGGCGGACATTGCGCAGGGCCGCGCGACCCGCCCGGACGATGAGGGCGCGCGCGCCTGCGTGAACGTCCAGCCGAACGTGACCGTGGTCCTGCGCCGCCCCGCGACCCTGCTGGGTGTGGGTGGCACGCCGGCGCAGGTGGTGGCCGTGCGTCTGCATGTCGATGACCCGGGTGGCCTCACGTCGGTGCTGGACGCCGCGCGTGCTGAGATCAGACCAGCCCCAGCCCCCGCGTGACGCTGGCCTGCGCGTCCTGCTCGGGCACGCTGGTCACGACCGCCTCAATCCGCCCGTCCGGCCCGGTCAGGATCAGGGTGGGGAAGGCGTGCACGCGGTACGGGCGGCGCAGGCTGCCGTCCGTGTCAAGGTGCAGCGCCTCCCCGTAGGCGTGTGGTGGCAGGTTGCCGCGCCGAGCGTCGATCACGCGCAGGTCCAGCCCGTGCGCATGGGCCAGCTGCCCCAGGAACACGTCCAGCGTGTCGCACGCCACGCAGGCCTCGGTCTTGAAGGACAGCAGCGTGCGGCGCGTGACGTTCAGCGCGGCGGGCGGCGGCACCACCGCGCCCGGCTGGACGGTACGCGCAGCGATCAGGCGAGCCAGCAGCGCCCCGAGCGGGCGGGGCAGGCGGATGCGGACGGGCGTGGGATCGGGTCGCTGGGTCATGAAGCCTCCTGTTGGCTGTCCCAGGTACGCGCCGACAGTGGCCGGGTTCCCGCGCAGATATGAAGGCAGCAGAAGCTCCCCGCCGTTCCGGGGTGCGGAGGTCGGCGGGGGGTGGGGGCGGGCCGGCGTCGAGGCCGTGGTCGTGAGGGGTGCGCGGTGCCGGGTGCCCGGTGATGCGTGCTGGGCATGCGTGGTGCGGCCCGGATGGATCCGGGGACGCCGCCCCGGCGTCGTCAGGGGTGCAGCCTTTTCCCCGCTGCGGGGTAGGTCTCCGCCCGCGCGGCCGTCCCCGAGCGGCAGTGTGGGCCTACCCGGGCAGGTCCGTCAACCAGTTGGCCTGTTGCAGCTGCGTGTCCAGTTCGCGCCGCGCCTTGGCGAGGGTGTCCACCTGCGCCTGCAGGTCGCGGGCGGGCAGCGCGGAGAGGATGCGGACCTCGCTGTTGCTGTAGCGGGTAGGGCGTTCGCTGGCGGTGGCGGCGGCGCGGCGCAGGACCTTCAGGCGCAGGTCGAGCAGGTCGCGGCGGGTCAGGGCGTCCGTGATGGTCTCTCCGCCGGGCAGCGTGGCGCTGAGGTTCGCGCGGTGAATGCGTGGCAGGAGGGCCTCCAGCTGCGCGGTGACGTCCATGAATTCGCGCAGCAGCGCCTGGGGGTCCTCGGCGGGCGCCTCGCCCTCCTGCACGAGGAGGTTCTTCACGAGCCGTTCCTCAAGCTGCGCGGCGCGTTTCTGGAGGTCGGCGCGGGTGATCAGGGCCTCAGCGAGTTTCATACGGGCAGGGTAAGGGTAGATGGGGAGAGGTGCAGAGGGAATTGGGATAAGGCTTTCTAAGCCACTCGGCGCACGGTCATTCCGTGCGGGGGCCGCTATGCTCCTCATTGAGATGTCGTTCGATGCCCGCGCCCTGTCCGCCCTTGATTTTCCTCGCGTCCTGTCTGCCCTGGCGGAGCGGAGTGCCACGACGCTGGGCGCCGAGCGTGCGCGGGCCCTGCGCCCGTCGGATGACGCGGGGCGGATCGCGCGGGAACTGGACGAGGTCGAGGACGCGCTGTTCGGCGTGAGCCTCAGCCTGGGCGGCATTCAGGACATCCGTGACCTGCACGCCCGCGCGGGCGAGGGTCGCGTGCTGGCCGGGCAGGAACTGCTGAACGCCGCGTACTCGCTGGACGGCGCGATGACCGTCAAGCGCGCCATCAACGCGAATTCACGCGGGCCGCTGCGGGAACTCGCGGTGGACCTGGGTGACCACAGTGAACTGGTGCGGCGGGTGCTGTCCGCCCTGGACCGCGACGGCGGCGTGCGCGACGACGCCAGTCCGCGCCTGCGGGACCTGCGCAAGCGCATCGAGCCGCTGCGTGGGCGCATCCGCGAGCGGCTGGCGGCCACGCTGGACAAGTGGGCGGACGTGCTGCAGGAACACATCGTCACGATCCGCCGCGACCGCTACGTGCTGCCGGTGCAGGCCAGCCGCGTGGGGCAGGTGCAGGGCATCATCGTGGACGCGTCCGCGACCGGGCAGACGTACTTCGTGGAACCGGCGGCGGTCACGCAGCTGAACAACGAACTGACCCGCCTGATCCTCGACGAGGAGGCCGAGGTGCGGCGCATCCTGACGGAACTGTCGGGCCTGCTCGCCTCTGACTCGGCGGTGCCCATGACGCTGGCGGTGATCGGCGAGCTGGACCTGATCGCCGCGAAGGCGCGGCTGGCCCGCGACTGGCGCCTGAACCGCCCAGAGCAGGTGGAAGGCGGCTCGTACGACCTGCGCGAGGTGCGCCACCCCCTGATCGAGAATCCGGTGGCGAACGACCTCGCGCTGGGTGAGACGAAACTGCTGCTCATCACCGGGCCGAACATGGGCGGCAAGACCGCGACGATCAAGACGCTGGGCCTCGCGGTGCTGATGCACCAGTGCGGGATGTACGTCGCGGCCGCCAGTGCCCGCCTGCCGGTCGTGCGGGACGTGCTGGTGGACATCGGGGACGAGCAGAGCATCGAGGCGAGCCTGTCCACCTTCGCGTCTCACCTCAAGCACCTGCGGTACGTGCTGCGCCACGCCGCTCCGGACACGCTGGTCCTCGTGGACGAGCTGGGCAGCGGCACCGACCCGAACGAGGGCGCCGCACTGGCCCAGGCGCTGATCGAGTGCCTGCTCACGCAGGATGCGCGCGGCGTGATCACCTCGCACCTCTCGCCGCTGAAGCTGTTCGCGCTGGAAACGCCGGGGCTGAAGAACGCCAGCATGGGCTTCGACGTGGACACCCTGGCCCCCACGTACGCCCTGCAGGTGGGGCAGCCGGGCCGCTCGTTCGCGCTGGCCATCGCGCAGCGCATGGGGCTCCCGGCGGACGTGCTGGGCCGCGCCGAGGAGCTGCTGGGCCCCGACGCGGGCCTGATGGAACGCATGCTGGAGGGCCTGGAACGCGAACGGGCCGACCTGCGCGCCCAGCTCGACGCCACCGCCGCCGCCCGGCGCGACGCCGAGGCCGAACTGGGCCGCGTCCGCGTTGAGCGCGAGACCCTCGAAGCCCGCCGCAATGAGATGCTCGCCGAGGCCAGCCAGAAGGCCGAGTCGCTATACGCCGACGCCGTCGAGCGCGTCCGCACGCTGCGGGCCCGCGCGCAGGAGGACAGCGCCCGCCCGCGCGTCATGCAGGAACTGCGTGAACTGCGTGTTGCCGCCCAGAAGACCCGCCCCGCCCCCGCCCCACGTGAGGACCGCGGCGATCCCATCCGGGTGGGCAGCAGCGTGGACGTCCCCGCGTACAACGCCAGCGGGCAGGTGCTCGAACTGCGCGGCGACGATCTGGTCGTGCAGCTGGGCGTCATGAAGGTCGGCGTGAAGCGCCGCGACGTGCGCCTCAAGCAGGAACCCAAGGTCAGCGCCCCCAAGACGCGCGGCCCGCGTTTCACCGGCACGGCCCCCACCGCGTCCCTGAAGGAACTCCAGCTGCGCGGCCTGGGCGTCGAGGAGGCCGTGGAGGAACTCCGTACCGCCATCCTTGAAGCGCACGCGCTGAAGGAAACCCCGTTGCGCGTTGTGCACGGCAAGGGGCAGGGCGTCCTGAGGCGCCTGCTGCGCGAGTACCTGAAGAACGACAAGAAAGTCGAGTCTTTCCACGACGCCGAACCCAACCAGGGCGGGCACGGCGTGACCATCGTGAACATCCGCCGCTGAGCGCACGAGCCCGGCCGGATGGACAGGGGGCCGCCCGGCCCGGCCCGCCGGGTGCTACCTTCCCGGCGTGACTGCCCGCACCGCCGCCCCACCGCCGCCGCTCTCGTGGACGCTGCTGGCGGTGGGCGTGGCGGCGTTTTTCACGCTGGGCGTGATTCAGGCGATGTACGGCCCGGCGTTCGGGCTGTTCCAGGCGCGGTTCGGGGTTAGCACGGCGTCGGTGGGTCTGATTGCCAGCGCGCACTTCCTGGGGTCGGCGGTCGCGCCGCCGCTGCTGGCGCTGCTGCTGCGGCGGGTGAGTGTGCGCGCTGGGGTGTCCTGGAGTCTGCTGCTGCTGGCGCTGGGCGTGACGGGCGTGGTGCTGGCGCCGCTGTGGCCGCTGGCGGTCGCGTCGGCGTTCCTGGGTGGGTTCGGGCTGGGCGGCGTGAGCGCCTGCCTGAACGCCGCGTACGCGAGCGTGGGGGCGCGCGCGGTGAATCTCGTGAATGCCGTGTTCGGGATGGGGAGCATGCTCGCGCCGCTGCTGGTGGTGGGCCTGGGCCGCGCGGACGGCACGTCGGGCGGCCTGGCCGGGCCGTTCCTGACGGTCGCGGCGCTGTGCGGGGTGACGTTCGCGGTGGGGCGCGTGTGGGGCGTGCCGGGCATTCACGCGCCTGCGCGGGCTGCCGACGCGCCCGTCCCGGCGCGCCCGGCGGTGCAGGCGGCCCTGTTCGCGGGGCTGATCGTGTGTTACGTCGGTCTGGAGGCTGGGTTCGGTGCGTGGGCGGCGCGGTACCTGAGCGAGCTGAGCCTGCCGGGCGCGGCGCTGACCTTGAGTGCCTTCTGGGGTGCGCTGACGGTCGGGCGGGTGCTGACCGGGCTGTTCGCGGGGCGTCTGGCGCCGCAGCGGGTGGTGCTGGGCTGCGCCGGGGCGCTGATCGTGCTGGCGCTGGCGATGAGGGTGCCCGCGCTGGCCCCGGCGGCCGTGGTCCTGGCGGGCCTGACGCTCGCGCCGGTGTTCGGCACGACCCTGGCGTGGCTGTCGCAGGTGCTGAGCGCGCGGCTGGTGCCGCTGCTGCTCGTGGCGGGCTCGCTGGGCGGGGTGCTGTCCCCGTGGCTGCTGGGGCAGGTGTTCGCCCGCTCGGGCGCGGCGGCCATTCCGGTGACGCTGGCGCTGCTGGCGGCCCTGATGGTGGCGTTCACGGCCCTGGCCCGGCGGGGGGCGCGCCGGGTCGCGTGAGGCGCGCCGGGGGCGTGTGAGGGGGGGTTCTAGCAAACCTCGTTGTCAGCTGGGGGGGTGTGTGGCAGAATGCGCGGCGAATTCTCAGCAACCCACGATTCAAGTCCTCGCCGGTTCCAGGCCGGCGGCGCAACGGAGGCTCTAGAGTGGCACAGGCGACCAGACAGGTGAAGCTCACGCGGGAAGGCTTTGAACGGCTCCAGAAGACGCTCGATCAGGAAATGAACCGCCTAGCGGAAGCGACCCGCATCCTGCAGGAGCAGATGGAAACCAACTCGGACACGGAAGACACCGGGTTGGAGGACGCCAAGCGCGAGAAGATGAACATTGAGGCGCGCATCGAGGAACTCGAGGACACCCTGGCGCGCGCCACGATCATCGAGGACCACGAGAACGAGGGCCGCGTGGAACTGGGAGCGATCGTCGTGCTCGCCAACGAGACCACCAAGAAGGACATGAAGGTGCAGGTCGTCAGCGCCGCCGAGGCGACCGTCACCGGCGGCAGCCTGCCCCGCGTCAGCGAGGACAGCCCGGTCGGGAAGGAACTCATGGGCCGCAAGAAAGGGGAGACCTTCGTGGTCAACCTCGACAACGGCAAGCAGATGAAGTACAAGGTCAAGAGCATCGAGTACTGAGCCCACCTCCGGTCCACCTGTGGACCCGAGCGGAGCGAGTGGGAGCAGTATGGGCTCCGGGAGTGGCGTGGTCAGATCGGTGGTGTTCCGATCTGTCTGCGGAGCGGCGGAAGCCAGCACTGAGGAGGCAGGTCGCCGCGTGCGGTCTGCCTCCGGCCCGTTCTCTGGCAGGCTGTGAACTGGACGTCGGGCGGGCGCGGCGTGTGGGGCGCGGCCTATACTGGCGGTTATGTCTGATGGTTCCCCCAACCGCCGCGAGGGTCTGCACGAGCAGACCGTCAGCCGCCTGAACAACCTGGACGCGCAGGTGGCCGCGGGTTTCGAGGCGCACCCGTACACGTACCCGCGCACGCATCACGCCCGTGACGTGCTGGCCGCCCACCCGGCTGACACGCACGGTGAGGACGGCGCGCCGAAGTGGGAGCCTGGGCAGGAGTGGCCCGAAGCCTCGTTCGCGCTGGCTGGGCGCGTGACCCTGATGCGGCACATGGGTAAGGCGGCCTTCGCGGACCTGAGTGACGAGCATGGCAAGATCCAGCTGCACTTCTCCAAGCAGGACACCGAGAACTTCGATCCGACGAAGAAGATCGACCTGGGCGACATCATCGGCGTGCGGGGCTTCCCGTTCGTCACGAAGACCGGGCAGCTGACGCTGCGCGTGACGTCCTGGCAGCCGCTGGTCAAGAGCCTGCACCCGCTGCCCAGCAAGTTCCACGGCCTGCAGGACGAGGAACTCCGCGCGCGGCGCCGCTACGTGGACCTGATGATCAACCCCGAGAGCCGCGAGGTGTACCGCACGCGCTCGCGGATGCTGCGCTTCATCCGGAACTTCCTCGACAGCCGCGACTTCATGGAGGTCGAGGGCCCCACGTTGCAGGTCGTCCCCGGCGGGACCGAGGCGAAGCCCTTCAAGACGTTCCACAACGCGCTGGGGCACGAGTTCAGCATGCGCATCAGCCTGGAGCTGTACCTCAAACGGCTGCTGGTGGGCGGCTTCGAGCGGGTGTACGAGATCGGCCGCAACTACCGCAACGAGGGCATCGACCGGACGCACAACCCGGAATTCACGATGCTGGAAGCGTACTTCGCGTACGGCGACTACAACGACATGATGGTGCTCGTGGAGACGCTGCTTCACGACCTGGTCGTGGACCTGAAGGGCGAGCCGAAACTGACGTACCAGGGGCGCGAACTGGACTTCTCGCTGCCGTTCAAACGCCTGGACTTCGTGACGGCCCTCAAGGAGCAGGCGGGGCTGGACTTCGACCCGCTGGATCTCGTGAAGCTGCGCGCGTGGAGTGACGTGCACCACCCGGAGCACCGCAAGACCCCGGACTACAAGCTGCTGGACAAGCTGGGCGGCGAGTACGTCGAGCCACTGCTGCAGAACCCGACCTTCCTAACGGATATGCCGCTGGCGATCAGTCCGCTGGTGAAGGTGCACCGTGACCGCGAGGGGCTGGCCGAGCGCGCCGACCTGTACGTGGCGGGTTTTGAGCTGGCGCCCATCTACTCGGAACTGAACGACGCGCTGGACCAGCGGGAGCGGTTCGAGGCGCAGACGGCCCGCCGGGATGCCGGGGACGACGAGGCGCACGAGCAGGACGAGGACTTCCTGCTGGCGCTGGAGTACGGTATGCCGCCCACCGCCGGGATGGGCATGGGCATGGACCGTCTGGCGATGCTGATGACCGACCGGGACTCCATCCGGGACGTGCTGCTGTTCCCGTTGCTGCGTCCGGAAGGCGCTGGGAACGCCCCAGAGGTTGAGGCGGCCGACACCGTCAGTTGAGTGCTGCATGAAGGCCAGGGCCCGGGTATGAGATATCCGGGCCCTGGCCTTGAGCCACGATTTAGATCACTTGTACAGATATTCACAGGAGGAAGCGCTTCCATTAATTCGTTTGTTTGACAAACAAAATTATGTCGGCGCAGCATACCAGGACACAAGCCCCACCCAACCCGCAATCGGAACCGCCGATTGCTGCTTCCAGCGCCCTTTTCCCGTGACGGCCTGCCACAGCCGCCGAAGGACCACCCATGCTGCCTGCCGACTCCCACAGCCCGGACACCCTGGACCTCGCGGCCATCCGCGCGCGGCACACCCTGCTGCTGCTGGGCCTGCTGTGGAATCGCGACCTGGCCCGCGTGGACATTTCCCGCGAACTGGGCCTGTCGCGCAGCGCGATCAGCTCCATCGTCACGGAACTCATCAGCGTCGGCCTGGTGCAGGAGGTCGGCACGCGCGGCACCGGCGGCGTCGGGCGGCGCGCCACCATGCTCAACCTCAACACCCGCGCCGCCGCGCTGCTCGGCATCGACCTGGGGGCCAGCCACCTGCGCGTGGACGCCCTGGACCTCCACTGCCGCACCCTCGCCACCCGCACCGTGCCGCACGACATCGCCCTGGGCCCCCAGCCCACCTACGACCTGCTGCGTGCCCTGAGCGCCGAGGTGCTCGCCGAGGCGCACCTCAGCGCCGCGCAGGTCGCCCTGGTCGGCGTGGGCATCCCCGGCCCCGTCGACCACGACACGGGCCGCGTCGTGCAGCCACCCAACATGCCCGGCTGGGACGGCGAGAACGTCCGCGCCGCCCTGCAGGACGCCCTGAACCTGGAAGTGCTCGTGGACAACGACGCCAACCTGGGCGCCCTGGCCGAGGCCCGCTTCGGCGCGCACCGCGGCATTCAGGACCTCATCTACGTGAAAGTCGCCACCGGCATCGGCGCGGGCGTCCTGCTCGGCGGGCGCCTGCACCGCGGCACGCGCGGCGGCGCCGGCGAGATCGGGCACATCAGCATCAACGAGCAGGGCCCCGTGGGCCGCAGCGGCAACCCCGGCAGCCTGGAAAGCTACGCCGCCGCGCAGGTCATCGAGCACCACGCCCGCAGCCTGCGCCTCCAGGGGCACCCCACCAGCCTCACGGAGCCCATCACCATCGAGGATCTGCTCGCGCAGGCCGGCACGGACCCCCTGGCCCGCGTCGTGTGGGAGGAAGCCGGGCATCACCTGGGCGTCGCCATCAGCACCACGCTGAACCTGTTCAACCCGGCCGCCGTCGTCATCGGCGGGCGCCTCTCCCAGGCGGGTGACGTGCTGCTGCGCGCCATCCGCGTCAGCGCCCAGAGCCGCACCATGCGCATCAACGCCGACCGCACCCGCATCGACCTGGGCACCCTCGGCCAGGACGCCGGGGTGCTGGGCGCCGGGGCCATGATGCTCGATTCCCTCTTCACCCCCCGGGGCCTGCCGCACCTGTACGGCATTGCCCGCATGAACCAGAACGCCCGTGACCTCGCGGGCAGCCGCGCCCCACCCCTGGCCCCCCGGCCCACCCAGACCCTGAACGCACCCGTTTCGCACGGAGGAACACCATGAAAAAAGCACTGCTGCTCGCCGCCGCCCTCGCCGTCACCACCAGCGCCTCTGCCGCTGGCAAACTCGAGATCTTCTCCTGGTGGTCCGGTGACGAGGGTCCCGCCCTGGAAGCCCTGATCAAGCTGTACAAGCAGAAGTACCCCAGCGTGACCGTGGACAACGCCACCGTCTCCGGCGGCGCCGGCACCAACGCCAAGGCCGTCCTGAAAACCCGCATGCTGGGCGGCACCCCGCCCGACAGCTTCCAGGCGCACGCTGGGCAGGAACTCATCGGCACCTGGGTTGTCGCCGGGCGCATGGAAGACCTCAGCAGCCTCTTCAAGAGCGAAGGCTGGGACAAGGTGTTCCCCAAGGACCTCGTCAAGCTGATCAGCCAGGGCGGCAAACCCTGGAGCGTGCCCGTGAACGTGCACCGCAGCAACGTCATGTGGTACAACCCCGCCAAACTCAAGGCCTGGGGCGTCACCGCACCCAAGACCTGGCCCGAATTCCTCAAGACCTGCTCCACCCTGAAAGCCAAGGGCGTCGCCGCACCCCTGGTCGTCGGTGAGAACTGGACCCAGCAGCACCTCTGGGAGAGCGTCATGATCGGTACCCTCGGCTCCGCCAACTGGGAGAACCTGTGGGCCGGCAAGCTGAAGTTCACCGACCCCAAGGTCGTGGGGGCGTTCACCACCTTCGGCAAGGTCATGGACTGCGCCAACAAGGACGCCAGTGGCCTGAGCTGGCAGCAGGCCAGTGACCGCATCATCGACGGCACCAGCGCCTTCAACGTCATGGGCGACTGGGCCGCCGGGTACTTCACCACCACCAAGAAACTCGCCCCGAACACCGGCTTCGGCTGGGCGCCCGCCCCCGGCACCACCAAGACCTTCGTGATGCTCGCCGACTCCTTCGGCCTGCCCAAGGGCGCCAAGGACCGCGCCGAGGCCCTGAACTGGCTGAAAGTCCTGGGCAGCAAGGCCGGCCAGGACGCCTTCAACCCACTCAAGGGCTCCATCGCCGCGCGCACCGACAGCGACCTGAGCAAGTACAACACGTACAGCAAGAGCGCCGCCGCCGACTGGAAGAGCAACAAGATCGTGGGCAGCATGGTGCACGGCGCCGTCGCCCCCGAAAGCTTCACCAGCGCCTTCGGCGCGATCATCGACCAGTTCGTCGCCAGCAAGAACAGCGCCGCCGCGGCCGCCGCCGCGCAGCAGCTGGCCGTACGCGCCGGCATCAGCAAGTAAAGCACCAGCCAGCGGTGCGCGGAATTCGGATGCGCGGTCAGCCGCGCGCCGCTTCCCGCGCACCGTCCCCTGTGAAAGGAGGCCCCGCATGAAAGGCCTGAGTAAAGACCGCCTGTGGTCCATTGCCGTTCTGACGCCCAGCATCATCCTGATCGCGGTGTTCGTGTACGGATTCATCGCGCGCAGCGTGTACGTCAGCATGACCGACTGGGGCAACGACCCCGCGCAGGCCCTGGCGCTCAACCCCATCATCCGCTTCACGGGCCTGACCAACTACCAGGACCTGTTCACCGGGTTCCTCCAGGGGCGCTTCCGGCAGGAGCTCGTCAGCACCATCTTCTTCACGCTGTTCTTCATCCTGGGGTGCCTGGGCCTGGGTCTGGGCCTCGCGCTCATCCTGGACCGCAACCCGAAAGGGGAGGGGCTGTGGCGCACCATCTTCCTGTTCCCCATGAGCCTGTCGTTCATCGTGACCGGCACCATCTGGCGCTGGATGCTGCAACCCCAGGGCGGCCTGAACCAGGCCCCCACCCTGTTCGGCGCGCAGCCCAGCAGCTTCGCGTGGCTGAGCAGCACCGACGCCCTGTGGAAATTCGACTGGAACAAACTGCCGCTGCTGACCGCCAGCGTCGTCGGCCTCGTGCTGGTCATCATGGCCGTGCGCGCCGCGCGGAGCGGGGACCGCACCCGCACCCTGGTCGCCGGCGGATGCGCCGCGCTGCTGTTCCTGTGGGCGCTGTTCATCGGGCCGAACGTCAAACTGCTGCCCGCGCCGGAACTGCACGGCTTCAACCTCGCCCTGATCGGCATCATCATCGCCGCCGTGTGGCAGATGAGCGGCTACACCATGGCCCTGTACCTCGCTGGTCTGCGCGGCATTCCCGAGGAACTCCGCGAGGCCGCCAAGGTTGACGGCGCCAATGACCTGGGCATGTACCAGCACGTCATCTTCCCGCTGCTGGCCCCCATCACCCTGAGCGCCATGATCGTCCTGGGGCACATCAGCCTCAAGATCTTCGACCTGGTGTACGCCATGGCGGGCCCGGACAACATCAACACCAGCGTCCCCGCGCTGAACATGTACCTCACCAGCTTCCGCCAGAACCAGTTCGCGCTGGGCGCCGCCATCGGCACCATCCTGCTCATCCTGGTGGCGTTCGTGATCGTCCCGTACCTCGCCTCCCAGTTCCGCACCGAGGAGGGCCACGCATGACGACAGGCGCCCCCATCAACGCCCCGGCCGCCGCACCCACCGCCGCGCCCCGCCGCCCCATCAAGCCCGGCCGCGTCATCATGTACGCCCTGCTCGTGCTGGCCGCCCTGTTCTTCCTGGTCCCGGTGTACCTGCTGGTCGCCACCGCCCTGAAAAGCCCGGACGCCATCAACCTCGCCACCACCTGGCACTGGCCCAGCGCCCTGAACTGGGCGAGCTTCAGCGACGCCTGGAACAAGATCGGCGGCAACGTCCTGAACAGCCTCTTCCTGGCCATCACCGCCACCCTGCTGAGTGCCCTGCTGGGCAGCCTGAACGGCTACGCCCTGAGCAAATGGAAGTTCCGCGGCGCCAACACCCTGTTCGCACTGATGCTGTTCGGGATGTTCATCCCGTACCAGGCCGTGCTGATCCCGCTGTTCCAGTTCATCAAGAGCCTCGGCCTGTACGGCAGCATCTGGGGCCTGATCCTGGCGCACGTCGTGTACGGCATTCCCATCACTACTTTGATCTTCCGCAACTTCTACGCCGACGTGCCCGATGCCCTGATCGAGGCCGCCACCATCGACGGCGCGGGCTTCTGGCAGATCTACGGCCGCGTCATCTTCCCGATCAGCATCCCAGGCTTCGTCGTCGTGATCATCTGGCAGTTCACGCAGGTGTGGAACGAATTCCTGTTCGCCGCCACCCTCACGAACACCTCCTCACAGCCCGTCACGTACGCCCTGTCCCAGCTGGCGGGTGGGCAGGCGGTCAGCTGGAACCTGCCCATGGCGGGCGCGATCCTCGCGGCGCTGCCCACCCTGCTCGTGTACATCCTGCTGGGCCGTTACTTCGTGCGCGGCCTGCTCGCCGGGTCAGTCAAGGGCTGAACCTCGGCCCCCCTCGCGCGCCCCGCACTCCGGTGTGGGGCGCGCGTTCACTTCACCTGGGCCACGTGCCGGCCCTTGCCGCTGCGTCCGATCCGGCCCTCGCGCATCAGCAGCCCCAGCAGGCTGTACGACAGGTAGTCCTTTGAGCCGCCGCCGTAGTCGCTGCGCAGGCCCAGCAGGCTGGCCACCTCGGCGTTCTTCACGCCGCCCGGGTTGGCCTGCGCGAACTCCAGCACGGCGTCCTTGAGCAGCGTCAGGCCCACCTGCGCCTTCTCCGGCACGCCGGCGGGCACCGTCAGGCCGGGCCGCTTCTTGCCGCCCAGGCCCGAGGGCAGCACGGTGTTCGTCAGGAGGCCGCCGCTGGCCTGCGTGCCGAACGCCGCGATCAGTTCCGCCTCCAGCCGCAGCGCCTCGGGTTCAGTCAGGTGCTCCACCAGATAGCTCACGAGGACCTGCGCGCCCGCCCCTTCGATCTCGCGGATGCGGTCACCCTTGGGGGTGTGGTCCGGGCGGATCAGGTGATCGTGGGCGCGCGTGCCGGTGCCCTTGCCGATGTAGAAGGGCCGCGCCGGATGCTGGCGCGGGTCCTTGAGGGCGTACACGTAGTACGGCTTGTCCGGCGTCACCTGGGCGTCCCGATCATCCGCTCCAGCATGCCAGGTCCGGGCCCCTGACCACGCCGCACCTCCGTTTACCCGCGCATGACGAAGTGTTCGATGATGGCGTGGTGGTCCTCGAAGAACAGTTCGGGGCTGGCCAGGATGTCACTCAGGGGCATCCAGAGGGCCTCGCTGGCGTCGCTGCCGCCGCTGAGGCGCGGGAGCTGCCCGATGCCGAGGTCGAAGTGGAAGGCGTGGGTGATGGTGCGGCCGCGCAGACTACGGTCGGGGTAGTCGAAGACCGCCTGGGCGCGCAGGGAGGCTTTCAGGTCGAGACCACTGCCCAGGCCGGTTTCTTCCTGGACCTCGCGGACGCAGCAGTCGAGGAGGGTTTCTTTCTGCTCCAGAAACCCGCCGGGCATGGCCAGGCGACCCCGGCCGGGCAGGCCGCCGCGCCGCACGAGGAGGACGTGGCCGCTGCGGGTGATGACGGCGTCGGTCGTGACGAAGATGGGGGGGTAGGGGGCGTCCTTCCAGGCGGCGCGGTAGCGGGCGAGGTACTCGTACTCGTCGCGCAGGTCGCGGTAGTCGGGGGTGGCCTGGAAGGCGGTCAGGAAGGCGTGGACGGTGGGGGGCACCATGCCCTGCACGGTGTCCAGGTGCCCCTCGAAGTAGGCGCGGCGGACGTCGGTGGCGCTGAGTGGGCTGACGACGTGGGTGGGGATGAATTCCCAGGCGGGGAAGGACCGCAGGTAGTAGCTGCTTTCGTCCTTGATGTGGCCGATGAGGGCGACGTCGCTGCTGCCGCGCGTGTGGGCCGTGACGCCGGCCTGCACCTCGCTGAGCCACAGGGCCTCGTTGTAGTAGTAGTCGCGGACGTGCACGAACAGCACGCGTGCCTTGGGGATGCCGGCGCTCTGGAGCATGGCGCTGATGAGGTCCTGGCGTTCCTCGGCGGTGAAGGGGTTTTTGATGTTGCGCGCGGCGCGGGCGCTGCCGATGACCACGATGAGTTTCTGCACGCTCTGGAGGGCTTCGAGCATGACGGCGAGGTGGGCGGCGTGGGGGGGTTCGAAGCGGCCGATGTACACCCCGAAGGTGCGGCGGCGGCGCGGGGTGGGGGAGGGCATGCTGGGCGTGGTCATACTCCTCACGTTGACACGGGTCGACCATGAAAAACATGAGTTGGGGTGCTGATTGCCTTGAACCGGGTGCAGCCGCCTCATCTGCCCAGACGGTCCGCGGCCCGGCAGCGTACGCTGAGGCATGACCCGCACCCTGCTGGCCGCCACCCTCCTCCTCTCCCTCGCCGCGCCCGCCGTGGCCGGGGGCGCCGCCGCCCCAAGCGCTCAGGTGCAGCCCGCCACGCCCGCCGCCGTCATGGCCGCCCTGAAGACCGCCGGGTACAAGGTCACCATGAACCCCACCGCCCCCGACCGTGACCCCAGCATGACCTTCACCAGCGGTGGGCACGAGGTGCAGGTGTGGCTCAGCGGCTGCAAGGCTGGCGTGTGCAGCCGCGTCACCGCCAGCACCTCCTGGGACTACAGCGACGCCGAGGACCTCGACACGGCCGTCCTGAACGACTGGAACAGCAACTACTACACCCAGGCGTACGCCTACGAGGGCAGCTACTACCTGGACAGCACCATGCCCATCCGCGGCGGCTACACCCAGGCGACCCTGAAAGCCTGGATCACCGAGTACCTGGAAGACGTGACCTACTTCGAGGACGAACTGCCCAGCGAGTAACCTGCGCACGTGCCCCGGCGCCCCCTGACGTGAAGAAAGTCGACAGGCCAGCTCAAGAGCGCTCAAGGCCCGGCAGGTCCGCCCCGCCCGGCCCGTCCGGCACACTGAGCGTCTGATGTCAGACATCAAGCACCTGGGGCAGCAAGCAGCCAGCAACCTGAAAACCGGCGCCCAGAGCGCGCAGGCGGCCGCCGCGCACGCCACCCACCACGCCGCGCCCTGGCTGGAAACCCTGGCCCGCGCCGGGTACGCCAGCAAGGGCGTCGTGTACGGCACCGTCGGCCTACTGGCCCTCAGTGTCGCGCTGGGCCGCGGCGGGGCCACCACCGACACCAAGGGCGCCCTGCTGCGCCTTCAGGACCTGCCCGCCGGGAACGTGCTGATGTGGCTGCTCACGCTGGGCCTGATCGGCTACGCCCTGTGGCAGCTGATCCGCGCCGCCCTGGACCCCGAAGGGCAGGGGCACGAGGCCAAGGGCATCGTGAAACGCGCTGGGTACACCCTCAGCGGCTTCGCGAACCTCGCCCTGGCGTTCTTCACGGCCCGGCTCGCCCTGCTCGGCAACGCCGCCCGCTCGCAGAACAGCGAGGATCAGGTGGCGGGCACCGTCCTGAACCTCCCCGGCGGGCAGGTGTGGCTGGCCCTGGGCGGCCTGATCCTGCTGGTCGTGGCGGGCAGTCAGCTGTACGTGGCGTACGGCGCGAAATTCATGAAACGCATGGCCTTCACGGATCTGCCGCAGCGCACCTGCGACGTCCTGAAACGCATCGGTCAGGTGGGCATCGCCTCGCGCGGCGTGCTGATGATCATCATCGGGGTGTTCGCGCTGCTGGCCGCCTGGCACCACAAGGCCAGCGAGACCGTGGGCATCAGCGAGGCCCTGACCTGGCTGCGCACCCAGCCCAGCGGGAACCTCCTGCTCGGCGCGGTCGCGCTGGGCACGCTGTGCTACGGCGTGTGGTGCGTCGTGCAGGCCCGCTACCGCCGCATCCGCCTGGAGGACGGGACCCGCAGCCACGACGCTGCCTGACCCGCCCCACCCGGCCCCGCCCGGCACGCGTGCCACAATCGCGCGTATGGCCCCCAACCCAAGCCGACAGGTGGCGCTGATCGCGCACGACAAGAAGAAACTCGAACTGGCCCTGTTCGCCCTGAACCACCGGGACGTGCTGGGCCAGTTTCACTTGGTGGCGACCGGCACCACCGGCGGCATCCTGGAAAAGCAGACGGGCCTGAGCGTCGAGCGGGTCCTGTCCGGTCCGCTGGGCGGCGACCAGCAGATCGGCGCGCGACTGGCCGAGGAACGCCTCGTGGCCGTGTTCTTCTTCCGTGATCCCCTGACCGCGCAGCCCCACGAGCCTGACGTGAGTGCCCTGGTGCGCCTGTGCGACGTGCACGACATCCCCCTGGCCACTAACCCCGCCAGTGCCGAGGCCCTGATGCTCTGGCTGCGCCAGCAGCTGGACGACCCGCAAGCCTAAAAAGCCCTGGCCCTGCACGGGACATCGGACGGCGGGAACCTCAAGAAACACGCAAGGTTGCCGCCTGCCCGCCGACGTGAGGCGCGCAGACCGCGCCGCCACAGCCGGCTACGGGCCTGGGGCGCCCGCCCGGCCCCTCCGACCCGGTGGTCAGGTGGCTTATATTGAACTCATGCGCGCCCCCGCGACGCCCTCACTGACGTCCGGTCTGCTGACCGACGTTGGTCGGCAGCGGCAGGGCGGCGTGAACCAGGACGCCGCCCTGGCCCTGGATCTGCCCCAGGGCGGCCTGTACGCCGTGGCCGACGGCATGGGCGGCCACGCCGCCGGGGAGCTCGCCGCGAACCTCGCCCTGGACGCCCTGAGCCAGAGTTACCTCGACGGGCGCGGCGCGCCGCCCGCCCGCCTCGCGCAGGCCGTGCAGGCCGCGAACCTCGCCGTGCTGCGGCACGCCGTGGGCGAGTACGTCGGCATGGGCACCACCCTGCTCGCCGCGCTGATCGACCGGGGCGCCCTGCTGATCGCGCACGTCGGCGACTCGCGCGCCTACCTGCTGCGCGGCCAGTCCCTGCACCGCCTGACCGAGGATCACTCCTGGGTGGCTGAACAGGTGCGTCTCGGCCACATGACCGAGGCCGAAGCGCGCGACCACCAGTGGCGCAGCGTCGTCAGCAACGCCCTGGGCGGCGAGGAACGCGTCCGGCTTGAACTGCACGGCCTGCCTACCCAGCCCGGCGACCGCCTGCTGCTGTGCAGCGACGGCCTGAGCGGCGTCGTCACCGACGAGGAACTCTGCGGCATCCTCGCCCGGCCCCTGCCGCCCGAAGCGACCGCGCGCCTGCTCGTGAACGCCGCCAACGACGGCGGCGGCCCCGACAACATCACGGCCCTGATCGTCGACATTCACCGTCCCTCGCCCGTCCCGACCTACCCCCTCCCCGCCCGGCGGGACGACGGCCCCATGTACATCGACGTGCTGCTCAGCACGCAGCGCGGCAACAGCCTCATGACCTACCTGCTGCTCATGATTGCCTACTTCACGCTGCTGGGCATCATGCTCATCCCCGAACGCCGCACCCTGATCGGCATGCTGGGCATCACGGTCCTGCTCAGCCTGCTGCTCGGCCAGCGTTTCATGCAGCAGCGGCGCACCCACAACCCCCTGGGCACCGCCGCCGCGAGCCTTAGCGGGGCGGCCCCCGCCGCCCCCCACGAACCCGGCGTCCGGCAGACCCGCTGAGCCGCGCACCGACCGCGCCGCGCCCGCTATGCTGCCGGTCATGAAAGACATCATCCAGACCCCGGACGCGCCCGCCGCCATCGGCCCGTACAGTCAGGCCACCGTCTTCGGGAACCTCGTCGTCACCAGCGGCCAGATCCCACTCACCCCCGACGGCACACTGGTCGAGGGCGGCATCACCGAACAGACCGAGCAGGTCATCGCGAACCTGAAAGCTGTCCTGGCTGCCGCCGGCACCGATCTCGCGCGGGTCGTGAAAACCACCGTGTTCCTGGCCGACATGAACGAATTCGCCGCCATGAACGCCGTGTACGAGGCGCACTTCCCCGCCCCCTACCCCGCCCGCAGCACCGTGCAGGTCGCCCGCCTGCCCCGCGACGTCCGCGTGGAGATCGAGGTGCTCGCCGAACGCCACTGACCGCTGCCGGCGAGTTCAGGGTCAAAGGGGCTGAGAGATTATTTCTCAGCCCCTTTGACCCTCAGCCGTTTCAGCTCTTACAGGCTGTACAGGTCCGTGTACTTCCCGCGCAGGTACGCCAGGTACGGCGCGGCGGTCATGCCCTGCCCGGTCGCGCGCACGACCAGCTCGTTCGGCGTGAACGTCCGGCCCGGCGCGTACACGTGCTCCCGCAGCCAGCCGTGCAGGCGCCCGAACTCGCCGCGCGCGATGTCCGCGTCCAGATCCGGGGTCGCGGCCTGCGCCGCCGCGAAGAACTGCGCGCTCAGCACGTTCCCCAGCGTGTACCCCTGGAACGCCCCACCGATCCCACCGCCGAACCAGTGCACGTCCTGAAGCACGCCGTCCACGTCACTGGGCGCGCGCAGGCCCAGGTTCGCGTCGTACGCCGCGTGCCACGCGTCCGCCAGGTCCGCCACCGCCAGCGTACCGCCCAGCAGCTGCCGCTCCAGCTCGTACCGCGTGATCACGTGCAGGTTGTACGTCAGCTCGTCCGCGTCCGTGCGGATCAGGCTGCGGCGCACCACGTTCACCGCGCGGAACATCTCCTCCTCGCTCACGTCCGCCAGCTGCTCCGGGAACGCGTCCCGCACCCGCCCGAACTGCCCCGCCCAGAACGCCCGCGAGCGCCCCACCAGGTTCTCCCACAGCCGCGACTGGCTCTCGTGCACTCCGGCACTCACCCCGCCGCCCAGCGGCGTGTCCAGCAGCGCCTCGGCCACGCCCTGCTCGTACAGCGCGTGCCCCGCCTCGTGCAGCGTCGAGTACAGCGCGTCCGTCGGGTCTGAAAGCTGCGCCCGCGTCGTGATCCGCACGTCCCGCGCGCCCAGCCGCGTCATGAACGGATGCGCCGTCAGGTCCTGCCGGCCCCGCGTGAAATCGTACCCGTACAGCCCCGCGATCTCCTCGGCCAGCCGCAGCTGCGCGGGCACCGGGTACGCCCGGAACAGGAAGTCCGTCCGGGGCGCCGGGGCCGCCTCCACCGCGTCCACCAGCGGCACCAGTTCGCGGCGCAACTCCGCGAACACCGCGTCCACCTGCGCGGCCGTCATGCCCTCATCGGACGCGTCCACGAAGTAATCCATCGGGTCCGTGAACTCCGGGAAGAACGCCGCGTTCTGCACGCTCAGGTCCAGCGTCCGCTCCAGCAGGGGCACCATCCGCGCCCAGTCATTCGCCGGGCGCGCCTCCACCCACGCCGCGTACGACTCGCCCGCATGCTGCGAAAACGCCCGCACGAACGCCCCCGGCATTCGCGTGGCCCGCTCGAAATTCCGGCGCGCCACCGCCAGCATCCGCGCGTCCACCGGGTCCAGGTCCAGCGCGCCCGCCTGATCCAGCAGCCGCCCGTACGCCGCGTCCGTGCCCCGCGCGTGCCGGATGCCCGACAGCAGCGCCTGCTGCCGCGCCCGCCCCGCCGCCCCACCCCGCGGCAGGTACGTACTCTGATCCCAGCCCAGCAGCGACCCAATCCCGCCCAGGTCCGCCAGGTCCTGCCAGTGCGCCCGCAGCGCCGCCCACGTCTCAGGTTGTGTCATGCCGAGCAGCCTACCGTGCGCTGCACCCCGCGCAGGTGCCACACTGCGTCCATGCCCACACCACTGCCGCTGGAGGACCTCATCACCCTGCCGGTCACCACCTGGCTGACCGTCTCGCCCGACGGCGAGCAGGTCGCGTACTACGACAACCGCAGCGGCCGCATGGAACTGTGCACCCTGCACCTGCGCACCCGCGAGCGCCGCCAGCATACTCGCGGGCAGGCGCCCGCCACGCCCCGCAGCGCCCCCGTCTGGAGTGCCGACGGCCAGACCCTGTACCTTGCGTGGGATGAGGACGGCAACGAACGCACCGCCCTGCACGCCCTGGCCCTGGATACCGGCGAACTGCGCGCCCTGCACCACCAGCCCGGCAGCATGGACTTCCCCGTGCACGCCCACCCGGACGGCACGCGCCTGCTCGTGAACTCCACGCGCGGCGGGCAGATGAACGTCTGGCAGTACGACCTCACCCGCAGCGGCGAGGACGCCTGGACGCCCCTGACCACCCAGCCCAACAGCACCCAGGCGGTCGCGTACAGCCCCGACGGGACGCGCATCAGCCTGAACACCAACGAGAGCCCCGACCTGCGCAACCTCGACGGGTACGTCATGAACGCCGACGGCACCGACCTGCGCCGCGTCCTGCACGCCCAGGAGGGTACCCGCGAGAGCGTCGGCCACTGGCACCCGAACGGCACGCACCTCACCGCTGCCAGCGACGCCGCCGGACACGGCCGCGCCGGACTGCTCGACCTGACCACCGGAGCCGCGCAGTGGTTCACGCCCGAAGGCGGCCCCGAGGAAACCCCAGGCCGCATCAGCCCCGGCGGCCAGTGGCTGAGCGTCACCCGCAACGCCGACAGCACCCTCACGCCCCTCCTGTACGACCTGCACACCGCCCAGCCCCGCGCGCTGCACCTGCCCCCCGGCCTCGCCGCCGGCACCCAGTTCGCCCTGGGCGACCAGCTCCTGACGCAGCACAGCACCACCACCACCCGCGCCGACGTGCTCCTGTACGACCTGCACACCGACACCACCAGCACCCTCATTTCCGCCGAGTACGGCCCCCTGAACCCCGCGCAGTTCACGCCCGGCCAGTACATTCACTACCCCAGCTCCGGCGATCAGGGCGACGTGCAGGTCCCCGCCATCCTCTACGTCCCCCAGGGCCTCGACCCGGCTGTCCGCCACCCCGCCCTCGTGCACGCGCACGGCGGCCCCACCGCGCAGTTCTTCCGGGCCTTCGACGACGAGGTGCAGTACCTCGTGAGCCTCGGCTACACCGTTCTCTGCCCCAACGTGCGCGGCAGCACCGGCTACGGCACCCCCTGGCGCGACGCGAACCTCAGAGACTGGGGCGGGCGCGACCTCCAGGACATCGCCGCCGCCGCCCAGTACCTCGCCACGCTCCCCCACATCGACCCCACCCGCATCGGCCTGTACGGCGGCAGCTACGGCGGCTACCTCTCCTACCTCGCGCCCGTCAAACACCCTGACCTGTTCAAGGTCGCCGTCCCCATCGTCGGCATCACCGACCTGCACCAGTTGCACGCCGACAACAGCCGCGACATTCCCCAGCTCGCGTACTACTTCCGCACCATGATGGGCCACCCCGACGAGAACGCCGACCTCTGGCGCGACCGCAGCGCCATCACCCACGCCGCGAACCTCAGGGCCCACCTGCTCATCCTGCACGGCGCCAACGATCCCCGCTGCCCCATCAACCAGGCCCGCCGCTTCCGCGACGCCCTCAACGCCACTGGGAAACACGAAGGCCAGGACTACGAGTACGTGGAATTCGACGATCAGGGTCACGGCACCGCCGACCCCGCCGCCCGCATCCGCACCACCCGGCTCATCGCGGACTACCTCCAGCGGCGCCTGTAAACACGCCATTCAGACTGCGCGACCTGGCGGATGCCCACGCCGCCCGCCCCGGCGCAGACTGACCGCATGACCGACCGCACCCTCTCCAAACGCCTGTCGTACCTGCTGCGGCACGCCCCGCACGAGGCCGGCCTGACCCTCGCGCCCGGCGGCTGGGTCCCCCTTGCGCCACTCCTCACGCACCTGAACGTCACCCGCGCGCAGGTCGAGGTGGTCGTCGCGGGCAGCGACAAGCAGCGCTTCAGCCTGCGCGGCGACCACATCCGCGCCAACCAGGGCCACAGTGTCCCCGTCGACCTGCAACTCGAACCCGCCATCCCACCCGCGCTGCTGTACCACGGCACGCACCCCGGAGCCCTGAACGCCATCTACCGTGAGGGCCTGCGGCCCATGAACCGCCACCACGTCCACCTGTCCAGCGACCCCGACGCCGCCCGGCAGGTCGGCGCGCGGCGCGGAACACCCCTGATCCTCACCATCCGCGCAGGGGAGATGCACGGCGCCGGACACGTGTTCTTCATCAGCGAGAACGGCGTGTGGCTGGTGGACGCTGTAGCCCCCAAGTACATTGACGGTGCATAAGACCTGGAAGTGCACTCTGGATGTGGGCGTGCTGGACGGCAGAAACCGGACCGCGCGGCAGGGGTTGACGCGGCCTGCATACCGGGGTATCCTTTTCTTATAACCGCCTAAGAAGGCGGGTTTTTTGTTTTTGGGTTGTTCTGCGTGGTGTTGCCCCACCCCCCAGCCCCCTCCCCCAGACTCTTAGAGCTGCGCAGCAGAGGGGCAGGGGGAGCTTACGTTGCACTGGGTAAGAGCTTCTACTTTGGCGGCGTGTTTGATTCGGGCAGTGACAGGGCCAGCCTCGACGCCATCCTGCCGTCACGGTGGCAGTCTGCGGTCGGCGCTTCGGTGGGCGGTGCGGGCCGCTGATTGACTGTTTGTCCGTTAGCTTCGGCTTGGGGTTCAGGTCATCTGTGGGCGCATGGTTTCCCGCTGCGGGCTACCCTTCCGGCATGGATCTCGCTGCTGTCCGCGCCGCCCTGCACTCCGCCACCCGCGTCGCCGTGCTGACCGGCGCGGGCGTCAGCGCCGAGAGTGGCATCCCCACCTTCCGGGACGCGCAGACCGGCCACTGGGCGCGCTTCCGGCCCGAGGATCTCGCCAGTCCGCCCGCCTACGCCCGCGACCCCGAGATGGTCTGGGAGTGGTACGCGGGCCGCTACCGGGACGTGCTGGCCACGCAGCCGAACGCCGCGCACCACCTCCTCGCGCAGCTGGAAGCGCAGAAGGGACCAGGGTTCTTCCTGGCCACGCAGAACGTGGACGGCCTGCACCACCGCGCAGGGAGCGGCACGCACGGCGGGCAGGTCGTGGAACTCCACGGCAACCTCCTCAGCGGCCGCGACGAGGTCACGGGGGAGACCTTCCCCCTCGCCGCGCCCGACCAGCTTGTCACGCCGCCCACCTCACCGTTGGGGAACCGCATGCGGCCCAACGTCGTCTGGTTCGGCGAATACCTCCCAGAGGACGCTCTGGAAGCCGCCCAGGACGCCTTCGCCACCGCCGAGGTCGCGCTGGTCATCGGTACAAGCGGCGCCGTGTACCCCGCTGCCGGACTGGCCGCCGAGACCCTGCGGCGCGGCGGGATCGCCATCGAGATCAACCCCACCGAGACCGAAATCTCGCACCAGATGACGTTCAACATTCGCGAGGTGGCATCGCGCGGGCTGGCCAGCCTGTTTCAGCCCGCGTAGGGGTTGGGCCGGGTGGCCTCCTGCGCCAGCCACTCGGCCCAAGTGCGGCCCACGCCGCTGAGGTCGGAGCGGGTCAGGGGCGTGAAGCGCCGCGCGGCCGGGACAGCCAGGACGCGGGTGCGCGCCCCGGTCGCGTCGGCCCAGGTGCGCGCCAGTTCCGGCAGGGGCAGCACCTGCGGCCCCACGATGTCCGGGGCGCGACCCTGTGGGGCGCCCAGCGCGACCTGGGCGATCTGCTGCGCGGCCGCGTAGACGTCCACGGGCTGGAGGGGCAGGCCCGGCAGCGGCAGCAGCGGCGCGCGGGTCAGGCGCGACAGCATGAACGCCACGAACTCGTGAAACTGCGTGGCACGCACCACCGTGCAGGGGACGCCGCTCCCTGCAATCAGCGCTTCCACCTGCGTCTTGGCGCGGTAATACGGGAACGCCCGCACCTGATCGCAGCCCACGATGCTCACGTACACGAGGTGCCGCACGCCCGCCTCTCGCGCCGCGGCGAGCAGTACGCCGGTCATGTCCACGTCCGCCTGCGGCCGGGACGGCTGGCTGGCCGCGTGAATCACGGTGCTCACGCCGCGCAGCGCGTCCGCGAGGCCCGCCCCGCTGCTCAGGTCGCCCTGCCGGTACGTGGGGCGCGGGTCGGCGTGGCGGGACAGAACGCGCACGTCCGCGCGGCCCTCCAGGGTGGGGAGCAGGGCGCGGCCCAGCACGCCGCTGCCTCCGGTAACGAGGATCGTGTTCATGAGGGAGCCTCCAAGGGGTGAGAGGGGAAGGTAACCGGCAGGCCGTTCACCTCAGCAGACAGGACGGCGCGCGGCGGATTGTCCCCCGCAGGGTGTCTGATCCCGCCCACAGTCGCCGGGTGGGAGGGTGCTAGGGTCAGGGCTGGCCCGCTTCCGGGTGGGCCGACTTCCTTCGGGGTGGGGTGAGAGTCCCTACCGGCGGTGATGGCGTGAGCCTCAGCCCGCGAAGCCCGCGCAAACTGCACCACGCGCAGGCCCGACCCGGTGCAACTCCGGGGCCGACGGTGTTCTGGCGGCACGTCAGGGTTCAGGCCCAGGCGTTCCCGCCTGTCAGTCCGGATGAGAGAAGGAGGAACGCTGCCCTGCCCCCCGGCGGGCAGCGACAGACCATGTATGAAGTGAATGCTCCACCCCCCGGGGTGGCGGCCGTCCTGTCAGCGGACGAGCGGTTCATGACGCTCGCGCTGTCAGAGGCGGCCAGAGGACTGGGCCGAACCGCGCCGAACCCACCCGTGGGCTGTGTGATCGTGCAAGGCGATGAAGTGGTGGGCCGAGGGTTCCACCCCAGGGTCGGTGAGTCGCACGCGGAGGTGTTCGCCCTGCGAGGCGCAGGTGCGCGGGCGCGCGGCGGGACGGCGTACGTGACGCTGGAGCCGTGCAGTCACCACGGCCGCACGCCACCCTGCGCGGACGCGCTGATCGCGGCGGGCGTGCGGCGCGTGGTCTTGGCGGCGCTCGACCCGAACCCGCGCGTCTCGGGGCGCGGCGTGCAAAGG
The DNA here is from genome assembly GCF_014647435.1 of Deinococcus radiotolerans. Lineage (NCBI taxonomy): Bacteria > Thermotogati > Deinococcota > Deinococci > Deinococcales > Deinococcaceae > Deinococcus > Deinococcus radiotolerans. The sequence goes on from NZ_BMPE01000002.1 coordinate 243,312, forward strand.
CTCCGGGACGCCGGGATTGAGGTCACGGTGGGCGTACTGGAGGCTGAGGCCGTGCGCCAGCAGGCGGGCTTCCGCAGCGCCATGGTGCGGGGTCGCCCGTGGGTGGTGGCGAAGTACGCCATGACCCTGGACGGCAAGGTGGCCGCGCTGGGAGAAGGGAACGGCGCTGTGAGCGGCCCTGAGGCCCGCGAGCGCACCATGCGCTGGCGCAATGAACTGGACGCCCTCGCGATCGGCAGCGGCACGCTGGGTCTGGACGACCCGGCCCTGACGACGCGTGGCATGCCGGGTGGCCGTGACCCACGCCCGGTGGTGTTTGACCGCCGCGCTGCCAGTGACCCGCAGGCCCGCGCGTGGCGCGAGGAGGCCGTCCTCGTGACCGCTCCCGATAGCGACGTGGCCGCACATGAGGCTGCCGGGATCACTGTGCAGCGCGCCGGATCGCTTCCGGACGCCCTGAGCGGACTGGCGGGCCTGGGCATCAACAGTGTGCTGCTCGAAGGTGGCCCCACCCTCCTGAGTGCCTTCCTGAGGCAGGGTCTGGTGGACGAGGTGCGGGTTTTCGTGTCGCCAGCTCTCCTCGGCGCGGGCCTGAGTCCCCTGACCGGCCCCACGCGGCTCATGCACGAGGCGCAGGCGCTGCGGGACGTGACGGTCGAATCACTCGGCCCGGACGTCCTGATCACCGGCCTGCTGCACGACATCCCGCGCGTCTAACTTCTTCTCCCTTCCTGCGGGGACTCGCAGAGCCGCGCAGCGGAGGGTTGGGGTGGGGGGGCGTGTGACCACCACTTCCGCCCAATACGAGGTCACTACATGTTTACTGGAATCATCGAACAGGTGGGCGTCATTGCCCGCACCACCGAGCACGAGGGGAACCTGACCGTCACCATCCAGCCCGCGCGCATGTGGGCGGACGTGGAACTGGGTGAGAGCATCGCCGTCAACGGCACCTGCCTGACCGTGACCACCTGGGACGCGGCGGGCTTCACCGTGGACCTCAGCCGAGAAACCCTCGCCAAGACCGCCCCACACTGGCGCGAGGGCATGAAGGTGAACCTGGAGCGAGCCATGACCGCCCAGGCGCGTTTTGGCGGGCACGTGGTGAGCGGGCACGTGGACGGCGTGGGCACGGTCCTGCGCGTGGACGCCCAGCCCGGCGCATACACCATAACCGTGCGCACCGCGCCGCACCTCGCGCGCTACCTCGTGCCGAAGGGCAGCGTCACCGTGGACGGCGTGAGCCTGACCGTCGTGGACGCGGGCGGCCCGGCCGGCAGTCGCGCGGACCTGCGCCCGGACGAATTCACGCTGTGGCTCGTGCCGCACACGCTGGAGGTCACCACCCTACACACCTGGGCGGCGGGCACGCAGATGAATCTGGAGGCCGACCAGATGGCCAAGTACGTCGAGCGACTGATCCTGATGCGCGACTGGACGCCCGAACAGGAGGTGACGGTATGACCCTGGCCTCTATCCCTGACCTGCTGGCGGAACTGCGCGCCGGGCGCCCCGTGATCCTGGTGGATGACGAGAACCGCGAGAACGAGGGCGACCTCCTCATGCCGGCCGCCACGGCGACGCCCGAGTGGGTGAACTTCATGGCGCGCGAGGGACGCGGCCTGATCTGCGTGACCCTCACCCCCGAGCGGGCGCGGGCGCTGGACCTGACCCCGATGGTGGGGCAGAGCAGCGACCCGAACGGTACGGCCTTCACCGTCAGCGTGGACCACGTCAGCAACTCCACCGGCATCAGCGCCTTCGATCGCGCCGCGACCATCGCGGCCCTGATGGACGACGCGGCCAGGCCCGCCGATTTCCGCCGCCCCGGCCACATCTTCCCGCTGGTGGCGCGGCCCGGCGGTGTGCTGCGCCGCGCCGGACACACCGAGGCCGGCTGCGACCTCGCCCGGCTCTCGGGCTTCGCGCCGGTCGGTGTGATCTGCGAGATCATGAATGATTCCGGCGAGATGAGCCGCCTCCCGGACCTCCTCGCGTTCGGCGAACGGCACGGCCTGAAGGTCGGCAGCATCGAGGCGCTCATCTCGTACCGCATGGAACATGACCCCTTCATGCAGCTGGTGGCGGAAGCCCGGCTGCCCACCGAGTACGGCGAGTTCCGCCTTGTCGGCTTCAAGGACACCCTCAGCGGCGCGGAACACGTCGCGCTCGTCATGGGCGACGTCACCCCCGAGCCCCTCCTCGTGCGCGTGCACAGCGAATGCCTCACCGGGGACGGCTTCCACAGCCTGCGCTGCGACTGCGGCCCGCAACGCGACGCCGCCATGCAGGCCATCGCCGCTGAGGGCCGCGGCGTCCTCGTGTACCTCCGCCAGGAAGGGCGCGGCATCGGCCTGCTGAACAAGATCCGCGCCTACCACCTCCAGGACGGCGGCGCCGATACCGTCGAGGCGAACCTGCAACTGGGGTTCCCCGCCGACGCCCGCGACTTCGGCATCGGCGCGCAGATGCTCCATCTGCTCGGCGCGCGGCACCTGCGCGTCCTGACGAACAACCCCCGCAAACTCCACAGCTTAGGCGGCTTCGGCCTGGACGTCGTCGAACGCGTGCCCCTCCACGTCGGGCACAACGAACACAACACCGCGTACCTCAACACTAAGGCCGCGAAACTCGGCCACATCGGCACCGACGGCAGCGGGGATTAAGCCGGCGAGACCCTGCCAACCCAGATGTCTTTCGGCCGTTCCCGCAGGAGACGCACAGCTATGTCCAGCATCTCATCTACCGTGTGTTGCAGAGCTTCCTCGCCAACGAGGTGTTGCACGTCATCGAGAAAGAATCCCCTCTGAACGAAGTCACAAACTTCAAGAGAGCAACTCTTCTTCTCTAGAAGATGAAGGTAGGCCGGTTTAAACAGCTCGCTCTCTGCTGCGATGGGTGCCATGACGCCCTGCCGAATGGCGTAGAGAAGGCCAACACCATGAGTCAACACCCACCGCTCCAAATCGACTGAAGATTGAAAGATCAGTTGAAGCTCCGCAGCTTCTGTCATCTCGCGCAATATCCCATAAGGAGAATCACCATGAACCGAATTGAAGCCAACCTGCTCGCCACCGACCTGAAGTTCGCTGTTGTCAGCACCCGCTGGAATCACCTGATCGTGGACCGTCTGGTGGATGGGGCAGAGCTGGCGTTCGTGCAGCACGGTGGGAAGACGGAGAACCTGGATCATTTCCTGGCGCCAGGCAGTTACGAGGTGCCGCTGATTGCCCGCAAACTGGCGGAGAGCGGGAAGTATGACGCGGTGGTGTGCCTGGGGGCCGTCATCAAGGGCGACACGGACCACTACGATTTCGTGGCGGGCGGCGCGGCGAACGGCATCCTGAACACCAGTCTGCATACGGGGGTGCCGGTGGCGTTCGGCGTGCTGACGACGGACACGGTCGAGCAGGCCCTGAACCGCGCGGGGATCAAGGCCGGGAACAAGGGTGCGGAGGCGGTGCTGGCGATGATCGAGACCGTGAACCTGCTGAAGCAGATCGGGTAAACGGGGGCGGTGCGGGGCGCGGGTGGGGGAGACTCCGTACCTGCGCCCCGTGCCGTGTCAGGCCCAGCCGCTGTCCAGCAGCGCGCGGGTCTCGGCGACGGCTTCCTGCCAGATGAGCTGCATCTCACGGTCCGGGCGGCGGTGCAGGCCGCCGTAATTCCCGTCGCCCAGCACCTCGCGCACCTTCGCGGGGGGCAGCTGGCGCAGCGCGGCGACGTCCACCATGGGTTTACGCTCCTCGGGGGCCGCGACGCCGTCCAGGCGGGTCCAGGGGAAGTTCTCCATCCAGCTGGCGTGACTGGCCAGGGGATCCACGCGCTGCACGGCGGCCCAGGTGCGGGGGGCGTTCCACCAGTTGTGCCACTGCACGCGCGCGTCCGGGTGGCGGGCCAGCCACTCGCCCAGCCAGCCCTGCCCCGGCGTGTTCCCGCCGTGCCCGTTCACGATCAGGATGCGCCGGAAGCCCTGCTCGTGCAGGCCGCTCAGCAGGTCGTCCAGCAGATTCAGGTACGTGCCCACGCGCAGGCTGAGTGTGCCCGGGTACGCCGCGAACGTGGGCGTGATGCCGTAGGGGAGGGCGGGGAACACCGGGACGCCGCTGCCGTCGGCGGCCTCACGCGCGACCCGTTCGGCCAGCAGCGTGTCCGTCGCGAGGCTGAGGGTCGCGTGCTGCTCGGTGCAGCCCAGCGGGAGGACGCAGCGGTCCTCGCGGGTCAGCAGGTCCTCGACCATGCCCCAGTTCATACCCTGAATGTGCATGAGGTCACATTACCGTACCGCTCACGCTGGCGTGGCCGCACACCGCGCAACCCGGAACGGAGCAGGCCGGAGCACCGGCCCCGGCCTGCCCTGCCTGCGGTCAGCGGCGCGGGTTGGCGAGTTCCTGCATGTCCTTCTCGGCGGTGCGGAAGTCCGTTTCGATCAGTTTGCCGCTCTTCACGTAGCGGAACTTCACCTGATCGCCCGGCTGCAGGTCCATGTCTTTCCCGTCGGCCAGCGGGCCGAAGGCAGTCACGACGGCCTTGCCGTTGAAGGTCAGGGCGGCATTCACGGTCCCGCCAATCTTGTCCAGGGCGTTGGGGGCGCTCATGGCCTTCTCGCTGAATTCCAGGTTGCTCAGGTCGCGCAGGTACACGTTCAGTTCGGTCTTGTGGCTGGGGATGTCCAGCATGCCGGTTAGGTCGGCGCGGGTGGGCGTGAACGTGAACGCGTTGCCACAGCGGTCGCTGGTGGTGCCGGTCACGTTCAGTTTCATGCTGGCCGCCACCTTCTCCCTGGTGGTCGCGTACAGCGCCGAGCCGCTGAGCAGCACGTCCTTCTCGGTCCAGGCGTACGTCAGGTCCAGTTTGGCGGGGGCGTTCGTCTCGCGGCCCGCCCAGCCGCTGAGGGTCAGCGCGGTGGGACCGGCGGTGTTCAGGCAGTCGCCGGGCGTCATGCTGAACTTCAGGCCTGCCACGGTCTTCCCGGAGACGGTGACGCTGCCGGTTGCGTTGGTCGGCACTTCCTGCTGAAGGGGGAGCACCTGCCCGGTGTTGGAGTCGTACGTGTACCCGTTGTTCACCCAGACGGTCGGGGCGCCACCGACCTTCCAGCTGGTCTCGATGCGCACGCCGGATTGCTCGTCGATCTGCACGTAGCCGTCCCTGGGCAGCTCGGAGTACTGGTAGCCGCCGTTGCGGGTATATGTGTGCGTGCCGGTGGCCAAGGCTTCCTGCACGGCGGCCATGGCCTGCGTGGTCACGCGCCCATGGCCGCCGAGGCCCTGCACGAAGGTCTTCCCGAACGATGCGGCGCCGCTCAGGTCCAGGCTGTTCGGGCGGACGGGCGCGCTGCCCATGCCAAGCAGCCCCAGCAGGGGTTTGAGGTCGGCGTCCATGTTCGGGCTGTTCGGGTCGGTCATGGCGACCAGCTGCTTGGCGGCGCTCTGGGCGGTGCCCATCACGTCCTGCACGTCTAGGCTCTGACCCACGACGGGGGCAGCGGGTTCCGTCTGGGCAGGGTTGGTGGGCGTGGGCGTGGGTTTGCACGCGGCGAGGAGCAGGGTCGTGACGGTCAGCAGGGCAGTGGTGCGTTTCACACCGTCACCTTAAGGAACCTTCATTCGTCTGTCGTCCGCAGGTGACGCACCCCCCCAGCCGGGGTATCCAGGCAGGTCGGACATGGCCCGCGCGTGCCCGGGCGGCGCGGCGTAGCGTGAGGGCATGAGCGACACGCCCGCCGACACCATGCACCCCGAGGGGTGGACGTACGAAACGACTGCCGTGCAGAGCAGCATTCCGCGGGGGCTGGGGCAGACCATCGGCTTCCCGATCCACGCTGCGGCCGCGTTCCAGTTCGACACGCTGGAGGAGGCGCAACTGGAATTCCAGCAGAACACCGGCCTGAGTTACGCCCGGTTGCAGAATCCCACCGTGCGCGCGCTGGAGGACCGCATCACGACCCTGGAGGGCGGCGCAGCGACGGTGGCAGTGGCCAGCGGGCAGGCGGCGACCCTCACCGCGATTCTCAGCGTGTGCCGCGCCGGGGATCACGTCGTGTCGGCCAGCAGCCTGTTCGGCGGGACGACCGGGATGCTCAGCAACATCCTGCCGCTGATGGGCATCACGGTCACGCTGGTCGACAACACCCCGGACGCCGTCCGCGCCGCCATGCAGCCGAACACGCGGCTGGTGTGGGCGGAGATGATCAGCAACCCCGCCGGGGACATCGCGGACATCCGCGCGTTCGCGGATATCGCCCACGAGCACGGGGCGCTGCTGGCGATCGACAACACCTGCGGCGGCGTGGGCTTCCTGTGCCGACCGCTGGAGCATGGCGCGGACATCGTCAGCCAATCCCTCACGAAGTGGGCGGGCGGGCACGGCAGCGTCCTGGGCGGCGCCGTGACCGTCGGGACCGGGCATGACCTGACCCACAATCCCATCTTCGCGGATGGCGGCGAGCAGAGCATCCTCAAGGTGCGGGGCGACGCGGCCCTCGCTTGGCGACAGCGTTGGTTCGGCGCGCACCAGCTGGGCATGACCCTCGCGCCGCACAGCGCGTTCCTGATCGCGCAGGGCCTGGAGACCCTCGCGCTGCGCCTGGAGCGCGAGAGTGCCACCGCCCTCGCCCTGGCACAGTGGCTTGAGGCGCACCCAAAGGTCGGGAAGGTCAGCTACCCCGGCCTGAGCAGCCACCCGCACCATCACCTCGCGCAGACATACCTATGCGGCGGGCAGGGCGCCGTCCTGACCTTCGAGGTGCCAGACCCCAGCGCGTTCCTGTCGCGCGTGCGCGTGCTGCGGATCGCCCCGAACCTCGGGGACGTCCGCACGCTCGTCGTGCACCCCTGGACGACCACGCACGGCCGCGTGCCCGAACCAGCCCGCCACGCCGCCGGCGTCACGCCCACCACCATCCGCATGAGCGTCGGCGTGGAAGCCCTGCGCGACCTCCAGGCGGACATTGAACAGGCCCTGTAAGGGGCGTTGATGGTCGAAAGGTGATGGTTGATAGAAGGGTCATCCCCTCTGTCAACCATCATCTTTCAACGGTTTACCCCTTACAGCCAGGCTTTTTTCCCCACGATGTACTCGCGCTGGAAGTCCGCGTCGCTCTTGGTCAGGTACATGACGCCCTCGATGAAGCCCAGCAGGCCCACCAGGAACGGCACGAGGAAGAACACCGCGCCCACAATGATGAACGACCCGATGATGCCCAGGATCCAGCCGCCGATCGTGGCGGCCAGCATGATCACGCCGGGCTGCGTGTTGCCCAGGTAGAACTTGTGCACGCCCAGGCCGCCCAGGAAGATGCCGAGCAGGCCCGCGATGAGTTTCTTCTGCGCCACGTCACCACTCTGGACGCCCTGCGTGAACTGGTTGATGGCCTGCCGCGCCTGCCGTTCCAGATCGTCGAAGTTTCCGCTCTGACTGGGCGCGTGGGGCATGGGGGCGGGGCCCTGCGGGATGCTGGGGTTCTTCGCACCGCCCGTGGCGCGCGCCACCCAGTCGTCGTCCGCCGGGGGGCGCGGCGGGGGCACGACCGTCGGGGCGACCGGGGCGGGTGGCACGTGATGCGCCGGCTGCGGCTGAGGTTGCGGGGTGTGCGCGGCGCTGCTCGTCCCGGCGGCCTGATCCACCCAGGACGGCGCAGGCGCCGGGCTGACCGGCGTGCTGTTGGGGCTGCTGCCTGTGGGGCTGGACGTGCCCGCAGCGGCGTCCACCCATGAGGGGGCCGGGGCACTGCCAGCAGGCTGGGCGGCCTGGGTGGCCGCGCCTGAGCCAGCCACCTCGTCCACCCAGGAGGGCGCCGCGGGGCGAGGCGCGCTGCCCGCAGGGTCCGGGATGCGCAGGTCGTCCGCCCCTGCGGGCTTGGGGCTGGGTGCCGCCGGGCTGGCGCTGGAACCGCCGAGGACCTCGTCCACCCACGACGGCGCGTTGCTGGAGGCGGCGGGTTGCTTGTCGTCCGGGTTGGTCATGCTCCACATTACGCGATTCCCACGCGGGCCGTTGCGTCCGTCAAAAGAAGGCGACCCAACCGGTGGCGACAATCACGGGCACCGGCACGGACAGCGCGCCCCCGGCGAACAGAGGCGCAAGGTCAGCGCGGTGCGCGGCCTCCAGCGCCGCCACCTCCTGCGGGGACAGGGACGCCAGCGGCACCCCCTCCAGACCCGCGCGGATGTCGGCCCAGCGCGCCCCGACGTCCGGAAGAGTGTACGTCAGTGGATTCAGCGTGGCCTGCACGTCCGTCAGACCGGCCGCGCGCAGCACGTCCGCCAATGCCTCTGGGGTGGGGAGGCGACCCAGGGGCGGCGCGCCCGGCTTCAGGCCTGCCCAGGCCAGCCGCGCCCGCCACAGCCCCGGCAGTGGGCCCAGCAGGCCCGCCCCGAACGACGACACGACCACCCGCCCGCCGGGGCGCACCACCCGCGCCCACTCGCGTACGCCGCCCGGCATGTCCGGCAGGAAGAACACACCCGCCGCGCACACCGCCACGTCAAACGTGCCGTCCGGGAAGGGCAGCGACGCCGCGTCCCCCCGCACGAACGCCGCGCCCGGCACCCGCCTCTGCGCCTGCGTCAGCATGCCCGCCGACACGTCCACCCCCACCACCCGGCCCGCGCGGCCCACGACCTCTGCCGCCACCGCGCCCGTGCCGGTCATCACGTCCAGCACCGCCTCGCCCGGCTGTACACCCGCCGCGTCGGCCACGAACCGCGCCGCCTGCGCCAGGAAGCCCACCGCGTCATACCGGTCCGCGACGGCGTTGAACAGCGCCTCGTTCGCGCGCACGCGGTCTCCCGTCACGCGCCCTCCAGCACGGCGCGCACCTGCGCCACCCGCTCCGGGACCGAGCCGCGCAGCAGCGTGAACGGCACGCCCCGCGCCTCCAGATCCTGCCGGATGAACGCCTGCTGCACCGCGCGCACCTCCGTATTCGCCCGCCAGCCGTCCTGCTCGTGCGGCAGGTCCGTGTCGCACAGGAAGGCGTGCGCGTACCGCGACCGGCACTCGTCGGCCAGCGCCCGCAACTCCGGCAGCGCCCCGCCCGTCAGGAGGTGAGACCACATCAGGGTCGTCGCGGCGTCCGTATCACTGAACACCCAGCGGTGCACGCCGGGCGAGGTGATCGCCTCGTCCTCCAGCGCCCGGTGCCCCCGCGCGATCTCCAGGAAGTGCGCTTCTGTCAGCGCGCCGTTCTCCCGCTCGTACACGTCCCGGCCGTACTCACGCACCCCGGCCGTCCCGAAGTCCTTTGCCAGCGCGCGGGTCAGGGTGCTCTTACCGGTGCTCTCCGCACCCAGGATCACCACCCGCCGGACGAAATGCGCGTACACCAGCGGCTCCAGAAAGCCGCGCAGGCCGTGCACGTCCGCGCGCAGGGCCGAGCCGCTGACCGGCACCGCTGCCCGCGCCTGGTCCACGCACACGTGCGCCGCGCCCAGCGACGCCGCGAACGCCTCGCCGTACGCCTCGGACGTGAAGACCGCGTCGGGCCGCACGCCCCAGCCGTCCAGCACGCCCCGCACGTAAGCGCGGTGGGTGGCGTCCGGCTCTTCGTTCAGCGGTGGATTCGGCGCGTCCGGCAGCAGCTCCAGCCCCGGGCAGAGCCGCGCCGGGTACAGCGACCGAACCCAGCCCCGGCGCAGCGGGCTGGGCATATCCGGAAAGTCCGGGCGGGAGTACACCCACACGCTCACCCGCTCGCAGCGCGCCAGCGCCTCGTCCAGCACCCTCAGGTGCCCCCGGTGCAGCGGCGCGAACTTCCCCACCACCAGCCCGTGCCGGTAACGCCGACCCGTCACGTCAGGCAAACGCCACCTCCCGCGCCTCGTCCCGCCGCCACTCGCGCCAGCCGTACACGCTCATGCCTGCCAGCACGAACTGCAACGCGAACAGCACCCAGTACCCCGTATGCCAGAAGAACACCGCCTGCACCGCGTTCACCGCGATCCACACCGGCCACGACCACGCCCAGCGGCGCGTCGTGCCGAAATTCGCCACCAGTGACAGCGTCACCGCCGCGAACTGCACCCAGTTCCACACCGCGCCGAAATCCGTCACCGCCACCGTGTACGCGAAGATCAGCAGGCTCGCCACCCACGTCACCCCGTACCACAGCGGCTCGTTGAAGCGGATTTCCCCCCGCGCCCGCCGGGCCTCCAGGTGCCACAGGTACAGCCCGTGAATGCCGAACAGCAGGTACGTGACCTGCAACCCCGCCAGCATCCAATGCCCACCGCTGAGGAACAGCAGGAAGTACGGCAGCAGCGACAGGTTCGACCAGTGCCAGTACACCGCCCGCTTCGACCACAGGAAGTACAGGCTGACGAGCACGCACACCCCACCCGACAGGTCCAGCAGCAGCGGCGGCACATTCAGTCCGAACAGGTTCATCCGTCCTCCCGCAGGGCCGCGCGCAGGTCCATCAGCAGTTCCCCCAGGCGGTTGCGGCCCGAGCCGTCCCCGCCGTCCGCCCAGTACGAATCGTTCCCGGTGTGTTCCACGAGCACCGCGTCTCCCGTGTCCAGCAGCAGCTGACACAACGCCGGGTGCTGCGTGAACTTCGCCCGGAGTGCGGCGCGCATCACATCATCCTTCACAGCGTCCCAGTCGGCCCGCAGGGGCAGATCACGCCGGCGCCCGAAGCGCGCCGCCAGCATCGGCGTCGCCTGCGCCCGCACCTCCTCGGCGTGCGGTGTGCCCGCGAACTTCTGCGCTTGAAAGTAATGCTCGCTGGTCGGCCAGACCACCCCGTCCAGCTTCAGGGGATGCCGACTGAAGTTGCTGAACTCCCCGAAGGGCCGGTTCGTCTCATAAAACCGGATCTCCGGCCGCTCGTTGCCCGCAGGCGCCGCGCGGCTCACGTGTCGATCCTCAGGGTCGCCACGCCCGCCCACGCGCCGCGCGGCAGGCGCACCACGTCGATCAGCAGCAGCGCCACGCGGCCCGCCGTAACCGTCATGAGCTGTCCGTCCGCACCCGACGCGAACAGCGCCGCCGCCGCGCGGATGGCCTCCGGCTCACCCGGCGCGTAGAAGTCCGCCGCGTTCCCCTCGGCCTCCCGCCTCGTCAGGCGCTCCGCGAGCCGGAAGGCGGACGGCTCGACCTCCACCTCGACCTCCCCGGTCGGCAGCGGCAGCAGCCCCAGCCAGTCCACGCGCGCCAATTCCTCCGGGGTGAACGCGCGCGGCAGAACGAACGGCACGAACGGCGAGTCCGTGTCGCTCGACTCGGTCAGCCCCCCCAGCGCCGACACCAGCGCCCCGGCGAACGCCACGCCCTCCTGCACGCCCGCCCCGTCCACCGGCGGGCCCGGCTGCCCCTCCCACCCGAACACCCCGTCCGGCGACAGGCGACCCGCCACGACCACCGGCGACACCGACCCGTCCGCTCGGTACGCCACCAGCCGCTCCAGATGCACCCGCCCGTTCAGATCCCCGCCCGGTTCCGTCATGCGGACACTCTGCCGCCTGCGCCCCGCTCAGTCCAGCGGAAGATGCGTGACGGGGTCAATGCGCTCCGCGAAGTCCGGCCCGGCGAAGTGCGCCACCACCCGAATCGGCCCCACGATGGCCACGTTGAAGGCCTCCAACTCCCCAGCCGGCACCCACAACTCCTGATGCCGGTCCTGCGCGCCCACCACCTGAATGGCGTAGCGGGTCGCCACGTCCGCGCGCACGTCGAACGCGGCCACCAGTTGCAACTCGTGCAGCCCCGTCGGCCGCCACAGTGTCACCACGTCCTCCACCGGCGGCCACGGTACCGTCCGCTCCGCGTTCTTCGGGAACAGCACGTCCAGCCAGTCGCCGCCCGTCACGCGCCCCCGACCAGACCACACAGCGCCGCCACGCCGCGCGCCAGGGGTGTCAGGACCCACACCCGCTCCGGGGTGTCCAGGCTGCCCAGCCGGTCCTCGCGGGCCAGCAGGCCCAGGCCCGCCAGTCCACCCAGCGCCCCCTCGAACTCCAGCCGCGACCAGCCCAGCGGCACGCCGCCGCGCAGGGGCAGCGCGTCCGCGAATGGTTCGATGCGGTCAAGCAGGTCGAACACCTCGCCCAGCGCGTCCATCTCCCGCGCGGACAGGCCCTCCACGATCCGCAGGGCCTGGAAGCGGTCCGGGGTGGGGGAGGGGTGCAGCCGCGCGCAGCCCGCCAGCGCCCGCGCGATCAGCGCCAGCTTCCCGTCGGATTCCGCGATTTCCGCCGCGCGGTTCGCCTGCATCACGTTCGCCCGGAACGCCGCCGAACGCACGTACGCCGCGTCCACCCGGTCCGCCTCCAGGCCCGCCAGCGCGTCCGCCAGCAGGGGCGACAGCCGCGCCGACACCGGCACGTCCAGCCCGCCCAGCACCGCCAACTCCAGAGCCTCCCGCATCCGCCCACTCTACGGCCCCACTGCGGTGCCGCGTGCCACACTGACCTGCATGTCCACCCTGCGCCCCTACCAGCCCGGCGACCGGGCCGCGTGCCTGCACCTGTTCGATGCGAACACGCCCCGCTACTTCCTGCCGGAAGAACGCCGCGACTTCGAAGGCTGGCTGGACGGCGAGGAAGGCCCCGCCGAGTACCTTGTCATCGAGGAAGAGGGGGTGGTCATTGCCTGCGGCGGCCTGTGGTTCAGCCCGGACCCCGCCCGACCCGCTGGGTTCGCGTGGGGCATGGTGCACCCGGACCGGCAGAGGCAGGGGCTGGGACGCACCCTAGCCCTGGCCCGCCTGGACCGCCTGCGCGCCCTGGGCATCCCGCACGCCACGCTGGACACCAGCCAGCACACCGCGCCGTTCTACGCCCGCCTGGGCTTCCGCGAAGTGAAGCGCACGCCCGACGGCTACGGCCCCGGCCTGCACCGTGTGGACATGATCGCCGACGTGTAAACGAAAAAACCTCCGCTGGATGCGGAGGCGTTCACCTGGAGCCAGAGGTCGGATTTGAACCGACGACCTACTGATTACGAATCAGTTGCTCTACCCCTGAGCTACACTGGCGGGCTACGATTTTTGGCTTCCGGTGGGAAGCTCAAAAAGTATAGGGAGGGGGGCGGGGGGTGTCAAGGCGCGCAGGCCGGGTGGGGTGGGGGGCCTATGCTGCGGGCCATGAGTGACGCGGGACTGGTGTTCGAGACGATTCATGGGCGGGTGCAGCCGCTGGAGTGGCTGGTGCTGGCCCCGCACCCGGATGACGCGGAGATCGGCGCGGGCGGCACCCTGATCCGCCTGGCGCGGGCGGGTCGCGCGGTGGGCATCCTGGAACTGTCGCGCGGCGAGCGGGGCACGCAGGGTTCGCCGCAGGTACGCGTCGCGGAGTGCGCGCGGGCGGCCGAGATCATGGGCTTGGCGTGGCGGGGGCAGCTGGGCCTGCCGGACGGGGAGCTGCGGGACACGCTGGAGGGCGCGCACGCCCTGGCGGCGGTCCTGCGCGCCGTGCGGCCCCGGGTGCTGGTCGTCCCGCATCACCGCGACCGGCACCCGGATCACTTCGGGTCGTACCACCTGAGCAAGCGGGCGGTACATCTGGCGCAGCTGGCCAAGGCGGACCTGCCGGGCGACCCGCACCGCGTCTCCCGCGTGCTGCTGTACCAGGGGAACGCGGACATCACCCCGAACGTGCTGATCGACGTGGCGGACCTGCAGGACGTGTGGGCGCAGTCGGTGCTGGCGCACGAGAGTCAGTTCTCCGGCGCGGCCATCTCGGAGACGGTCACGCCGGAGATCGTGGAGCGCCGCCGCGCCCGCATGACGTACTGGGGCACCATGGCCCGCGTCCGCTACGCCGAGGCGTTCGAGGCCGAGGACGCACTGCTGGTGGACCCCTTGACGCTGTAGTTCGTCGCCCTACAGGGTTCAGCGCCCGCCCATGGTCTGCGCCCACTGGCTGAAGGGACTGGGGGCGCGGGTCTGGCCGCCCAGGAGGTCCTCAATCTCGTCGGCGAGGTCGAGGCCGTACTTGTAGGCGGCCTGTCCGGCGACGACGCCGCTGCCGTACTTCTCGCGGTAGTTGGCGGGGGCGCGGTCGCTGGTCATGGCTTCGGCGCTGGCGTTCGTCTGCGGCAGGACGGTGGTGAGGATGGGCGGGGTGTCCTCGCCGGTTGTCTCGAAGGCGCGGTTCAGGTCGTCCGGGAGGCGCTGGAGGCCCTGGCGGTGCTGGGCACTCTGACTCTGGTACTTGGTGATCAGGACGCCCAGGCAGCGCAGGCGCAGGTCGCGGGCGCGGCGGATCTGCGCGATGCGGGACGCGATCTGCGGGATGCCGTAGGTGCTCAGGCGGTCGGGGATGGTGGGGATCAGGTAGTGGTCGCTGACTTCCAGGCCGTTCTGCGTGACGAAGCCCAGGTTGGGCGGGCAGTCGATCAGGACGTAGTCGTACGCGCTGAAGGCGGGCGCGACGAACTTCTTGACGGCCTCCATGGGCCCGACCGAGTAGTGCGAGCGGCCCGCGATGTCCTGCATGCGGTCCTGCACGTCAATCAACCGGATGGAGCTGGGCAGGAGATCCACGCGGCCGTAGCGGGTGCTTTCAGGCAGCTGGTCGATCATCTCGGGCGGCACGCGGTTGAGGTTGCTGACGCCCCGGATGATGGCCTGCGTGGCGTCGAAGGTGAAGGTGCCGTCGCCGCGCAGCAGGTTAAGGAACAGGTGCGCGAGGGTCTGCCCCTGGTCGTCGGCCTGCTCCCAGCGGTCCTCGCCAATCAAGGCGAGGGTGGCGTTCGTCTGCGGGTCCAGGTCGATGACCAGCACGCGCTTCTGTTTCATGAACGCCAGCGTGTCGGCCAGCTGGACGGTGGCCGTGGTCTTGGCGACGCCACCCTTGAGGTTGATGAAACTCAGGACGTGCGGGGCCATCAGAGTTCGCGCAGTTTGGCCAGGACCGCTTCGGGGCGCACGGTGTACGCGCCGGTCGTCTCCTCGACGTGCTGGTAGCGCACGACGCCTGAACGGTCGATCAGGAACACGGCGCGGCCGCTGATGCCGCGCTCGTCGATGGCCACGCCGTACGCGCGGGCCACAGCCAGGGTCATGTCGGCCAGCAGGGGCACCTCGATGCCGTACTCGGCGGCCCAGGCCTTGTGGGCGTGCACGCTGTCGCGGTTCACGCCCAGGACCACGGCGCCCGCGTCCGCGAAGTCATCCTGGCGGCCGCTGTACTCGGGCAGCTGCATGGAGCACACCGGGCTGAAGTCCAGCGGGTAGAACACCAGCACCACGTGCTTCTGGTCGCGGTAGCTGCTCAGGGTGATCTGCTCGCCCGTGGAGGCGGGCAGGGTGAAATCGGGCGCGGGCTGTCCGACGAGGCTCATGCCCGGCAGTGTAGCGGGCCTGCGCTCCGGCGGCGGGCAGGGATGCCGCCCGCTCTGGCCTGTCCCTGTGGGTCAGCTGAGAGGAACGTTGACGTTGAACTGCGTCCCGGTTTGCCTGCGCCGCCCGGGGCTGGGGGTACCCTGGGTGAGTACCGTCCCCGCCGTCTGCCACGCGCAGCTCCCGCAGGGGAACGGCGCGCCATCCGAGGAGGAACCCATGGCCGATGTGATGCCCCCCAACATGCTTCAGGAGCGCCCCCAAACCCCCGCCGGGCTGCTCAGCAACCGAGAGAAGGACCGCCTGATTGAACGCGGTTTCCTGGGCCTGTACCGCTGGTACACCGCCCGCAGCCAGGAGACCCGCAACTGGAACCCGGACCGCAGCTTCGACTGGCGCAGCCTGAACAAGAACCTGCCGCCCGAGGTGATCACTGTCCTCGAAGGTTTCTTCGCCGTCGAGCAGTACGCGCCGGACTTCACGAGCAACCTCGTGCACCTCGTGCGCCGCAGCCACGGCCGCTCGCACTTCCAGCTCCGTTGGGGCAGCGAGGAGGAAAAACACGCTGACGCCTGGGAGAACGCCGTGCTGTTCAGCGGCCAGCGCAGCCCCGAGTGGGTCGAGGAGTACAAGGACCGCCTGAAATCCCAGACGTGGGAACTGCCGTTCCCCGACGCGATCCACAACCTCGTGTACACCGTGTTCCAGGAGCGCGCCACGCAGCTGAACTACCTGAACATGATGAAAATCGCGCAGGGCAAGAGCGACAAGCCGCACCTGAAGGGCGTGTCGGACCCCGTGCTGGCGCGCGTGGCGCAGACCATCGCGGTGGACGAGGCCGCGCACTACAACTTCTTCCTGGAAGGCGTGCGCATGTACCTGTACTACTACCCCGAGCAGACCCTGAGCGCCATCAAGAACGTGATCACTCAGTTCAGCATGCCCGCCGCGCAGCTCGTGCCGAACTGGGAGCACTTCTTCGAGACGGTGTACCGCGCCGGGATCTACGGCCCGCGCGACTTCCAGCGCGACGTGATGCAGGTCGCCTTCCGCAACCTCGGCATCGAGAGCCGCAAGGCGCTGGAAGAGGGCATCCGCAAGACGCGCGAGGTGCCGGACTTCGACGGTGGGAACTTCAAGACGACCGCCATCTGGGACACCTTCGACTACGGCGCCGTGGAGGGCGACGTGCGCCGCCTGCACGTGAAGATCCAGGACTACGAGAAGGAGATCGGCTTCGACGCGATCGACCCGACCGAGTTCATCGAGAACCCCGAAGTGCCCCGTACGGGGTCCAGCGCCGCTGACGACTGAGCGCCAGCGACCGCGCCCCCACGCCCGCCCCCTGCTCCGGGGCGGGTTTTTTGTCGCGCGGCGCGCGGGGGCGTGGCATGCTGAATGGACTTTCCCCGCCACAACCCTCACCCCGCAAGGAGACCGGCATGACCACCCCCACCTTCAACCCCGCCCTGACCGCCCTGGGGTTCAGTCCCGGCGACCGGGTCGTGATCTTCCACGCCGACGACCTGGGCATGTGCGAGGCGACCGTCAGCGGCTGCGCCGACCTGTTCCGCGCGGGCACACTGGGCAGCGCGTCCGTCATGACGCCCTGCGCGTGGGCGCCCGCTGCGGCCGAACTGGCCCGCGACCTGCCCGGCGCGGACCTGGGCGTGCACCTGACCCTGAACAGCGAGTGGCGCACCTACCGCTGGGCGCCCATCAGCACCTGCGATCCCGCCAGCGGCCTGATCGACGCGCAGGGCTTCATGCACGCCGGCGTGGAGGCCGTGCAGGCCCACGCCGACCCGGTTGCCGCGCGCGCGGAACTGGACGCGCAGGTGAGCCGCGCCCTGGACTGGGGCATCGAGGTCTCGCACCTGGACGCGCACATGGGCGCCGCCGCGCACCCCAAGTTCCTCCAGGCGTGCCTGGACGCCGCCCTGCCCCGCGGGATCGTGCCGATGCTTCCGCGCCTGGATGAGGCCGGGTGGAGCTCGCACGGCCTGGGTGAAGCCGAGGCCGCGCAGATGGCCGCCGTGACCCGCGCGCTCGAGGCGCGGGGCGTGCCGCTCGTGGATCACCTGGTTATGCTGCCCCTGCACGTGGGCGGCGACCACCTGCCGCTGATCGAGGAGATCCTCACGGGCCTCCCGGTGGGCCTGACGCACTTCATCCTGCACCCCGCGCGGGACACGCCCGAACTGCGCGCCATCTGCGGCGACTGGGCAGGCCGCGTGGCGAACCACGCCGCGTTCCTGTCCCCGGACTTCGCGCCCATGCTCGCGCGCAGCGGCGTACACACCACCACCTACCGCGCCCTGCGCGGCGCGCTGCGCACCCCCGGAGCTCAGACATGACCGCCACGCCTCTCCCCGCACCCACCGAACTGACGCCCGACACGACCTCCGCGCAGCGCTGGAAGTACGCCGTCATGAATTTCGGGCTGACCATCCCCGCGCAGACCACCAGCTTCCTGCTGCTGTACTACGTGGACCACCTGAAGCTGAACCCCAGCTGGGCCGCGACTGCCATGACGATCTTCGCGCTGTACAACGCCGCGAACAACCCCCTGATCGGCTTTCTCAGTGACCGCACCCGCAGCCGCTGGGGCCGCCGCATCCCGTACGTGCGTTTCGGGGCGCTGCCCAGCCTGATCCTGTTCGGGCTGCTGTTCAGCGCGCCGTTCAGCGGCACCACCGAGCCGGTCGCGCTGATGGCGTACTTCGTGGTGATGTTCGTCCTGTGGGAGGGCCTGGCCACCGCCGCCGGCACCGGCTACTTGGCCCTGCTGCCCGAGATGTTCCGCACGTACCGCGAACGCACCGACGTCGCCTGGCGCATGAACGTCGTGCAGATCGTGGGCCTGCTCGTGGGCTTGGCGCTGCCACCCCTGCTGGCCGGCATGATCGGCTGGACCGCCATGGCGTGGGTGTTCGCCGCGCTGGCCGGCGCCGCGATCTTCGCCGGTCTGGGCGGCCTGTTTGAACGGCCCGGCAGCGTGGGCCGCGAACTGGGCTTCCTCACGGCGCTGCGGGCCACGTTCACGCACCGCGCGTTCCTGATCGTCGTGGCCGCCCTCACCATGCGGTTTTTCGCGACCGGCACCCTGGCCGCCGGGATGGGCTTCTATGTCCGCTACAGCCTCGGCATCGAGAGCGGCGCCGCCACCACCGTCCTGCTGGCCGGGGCGTTCATTACGGCCGGCGCGGCCCTGTACCCCTGGCGGACGTTCATCGCGCCGCGCCTGGGCCCGCGCGGCACCCTGATGCTCGCCTTCGGGCTGACCGCCGTGTCCCTGATCCCCCTGGCCCTCGTGACCTCCCTGGTGGGCGCGGCGATCACGACCGTGCTGTTCGGCGCGGCCCTCGCGGGCCTGATCCTGATGGGCGACGTGATCCTCGCGGACGTCATCGACGACGACGAACTCCGCAGCGGCCAGCGCCGCGAAGGCATGTACTACGGCATGGCGGGCTTCATCACCACACTCAGCAGCGCCCTGACCTCCCAGACCTTCGGGGCCGTCACCCGCGCCAGCGGCTACGACCCGAAGCTGAGCGTGCAGCCCGACGCGGTCGCGGACGGCTTCCGCTTCTTCATGACCGTGCCGCCCATCACGGGCGCGCTGCTGGCCCTGGCGATCCTGAGCTTCTACCCCCTGCACGGCGCGCGCCTGAGCGCCATGCGCGACGCCCTAGCCCGCAGAAGAACCGTGGACGCCGAGACTTCCGCGGCGCCCCAGGGCTAGTTCGGCCCTACGCCCGCCGCGCCAGCACGAACCGCTCGCGCCCCGTCAGATCTGCCGCCGTGCCTGCCGCCCAGCCCTGGGCGCGCAGCTCGGCGGCGAAGTCTGGAGCGTTGCGCGGGTCGAGTTCCAGCAGCAGCCGCCCGCCGGGGACGAGCACGCCGGTCGCCTGCACCGCAAGGCGCCGCGCCAGACTCAGGCCGTCCGGACCGCCGTACAGCGCGCTTTCCGGATCATGTGCTACCTCCGGCTGCACCTGCGCGCGGTCCGCGTCCGGCAGGTACGGGGGGTTGCTGACAATCAGGTCGAACGGACCCGGCACGCCTGTCAGGAGGTCCGCCTGTACCCACGTGACCTCCAGGCCGTTCAGCGCGGCGTTCTCGCGGGCCAGCGTCAGGGCCTCCGGGCTGAGGTCGGTCGCGGTGACTTGCGCGCCGCTGCGGGCAGCCTTCACGCCCAGCGCGAGCGCGCCCGTCCCGGTGCCCACGTCCAGCACGCGGGGCGCGGGCAGGGGCGCGAGGGTCTCCAGGGTTAGGTGTAGCAGCCACTCCGTCTCGGGGCGCGGCACCAGCGCCCGGGCGTCGCAGCGCAGCCGCACGCCGCCCCACTCCACCTCGCCCAGCAGGTACTGGAGGGGCACCCGCGCCGCGCGCCGTGCGAGCAGCGCCTCGAACCGCACCTCGTCCTCCGGGGCGACCTCTGACGCGGCGCGGGTCAGCAGCGCCGTGGGGGTCAGGTTCAGGGCGTGCAGCAGCAGCGCGCGGGCGTCCACCTCCGGAGAGGGAACGCCCGCCGCGTCCAGCCGCGCCGCGCCCCGCCGGAGCAGGTCACGCAGCCGCACGGGTCAGCCGTGCCGGGGCCGGATGATCAGGCGCCGCGCGGCGCCCTCGCCCACGGACTCACTCATGACGTCCGGATGCTCCTTGAGGGCAATGTGAATCACGCGGCGCTCGGCGGGCGGCATGGGCTGCAGCTCGTGCGGCTCGCCACTCTTGGCGACCTGCACCGCCAGCCGCTCGGCCAGTTTCGTCAGGGTGTCCGCCTGCCGCTTGCGGAAGCCGCCCACGTCCACGCGCACGCGCAGGTGCCCGCGGCCCTCCTGCTTGGCCAGCACCGTGTACGCCAGCACCTCGATGGCGCCCAGCGTGCGGCCGTCCCGCCCGGCGAGGCGCGCGGCGTGCTCACCGGTGATCTCGGCTTCCAGGGCGTCCTCGGCCTCGCGGACCGTGACGGACAGGCCCGGGTCAATGCGGGTCACGAGGCCCTGCAAGAAGCGTTCCAGCGCCGCGCGAGGATCTTCCGGCGCGGCTTCCAGCGTGGGGGCGCTGGGGGCCGCGTCGGGAGCGGGCGGCGGCAGCTCGCTCTCGTCCGCGTCGCTGATGCCCAGCCCCGCGAGGTAGTCGTCCAGATTCGTGCGGTTATCCATGCCCCGCAGTCTAGCGCGCGATTCTCACACACCTCCCACCGACCTACCGGTTCAGGGTGCCCGCCGCGGCCCGGCGCGCAAACTCACGGGCGCTGCGCTCCAGCATGTCGTACATGTGGTCAAAGCCGTCCGCGCCGCCGTAGTAGGGATCCGGGACGTCCGCGCCCGGCGCGAGCGGATCGAACGCCCGCATCAGCACCAGGCGCGCCTGCGCGTCCCGCGGGGCCATGCGGCGCGCGTCATGCAGGTTCGAGGCGTCCATCGCCAGGATCACGTCCTGCTCGGCGTAGTCCGCCGCGTCCAGCTGCCGCGCGTGGCCGTCCAGACTCAGGCCGCGCCGGGCGGCCACCTCGCGGCTGCGCGGATCGGCCAGTTCCCCGATGTGCCACGCGCCCGTCCCGGCGCTGTCCACCACTGCGCGCACGCCCGCCGCCTCCAGCTCGCGGCGCAGCAGCGCCTCCGCCAGCGGACTGCGGCAGATGTTCCCCAGGCACAGCGCCAGCACCCGCAGCGGCTTCGAGTCAGTCATGCTCACGATTCTGCCGGGCCGCAGGCCCGTACGCCACCCAGCGCACCAGCGACTCCACCGGGCCCCGCCCGAACCGCGAGAGCCACCACGCGCTCAGCGGCAGCTGCGCCAGCCCCACGAGCAGTGCCAGCGCCAGCGTCTGCGCCGCGCCCCACACCGCGAACTCACCGCTGTACGGGAACGCCTCGCCCGCCCCGGCCGCCGGGACGCCCGACACCCAGCCGAAGCCCTGGTGCAGCCCGTACGGGTAGAAGATCAGCGTCATGATCACGCTCTGGGTGAGGTAGTTCGTCATGGCCATCCGGCCGCTCGCCGCGAAGAAGCGCCACGCGCCCAGCCTGCCCGACGCGGCCAGCAGGCCCAGCAGGCCCACGTACCCCAGCGCGCCCGCCAGGCCGCCTGCCATGCGCACGGGAAAGGCCAGCATGCCCGCCGCGTAGTCCGGGCGGGTGTTCAGGTACGCCAGCAGCAGGCCCAGCGGCACGCCCACGCCCAGCCCCCCCACCGCCAGGCGGCGCAGCAGCGGCCGGTGCTCGGCCGGGCGGGTCAGCAGGCCCGTCTGGCCGGCGGCGGCCCCCAGGCAGAACAGCGCCACCAGCCACGGCCCGTTGAAGAGGTCCCCCTGCCACAGCAGCGGCCAGAACTCTGCGGCGCGCTCCTGCACGTTCGCCCCGTAACTGGGCAGCAGGTCCGGCAGGAACGCGAAGCGCGGGCCGGTGCGGCTCAGGGCAGCCAGCGTCTCCAGCACGGTCAGGCCCAGCCACCACGCGCCCAGCACGCCCGCCACGCCCAGCTGGTTGCGCGCGGGCAGCCAGGCCACGATCAGGAGGGCCAGGGCCAGCGTCGCGTAGTTGCTGATGATGTCCCCGTGCCACACCAGCACGTAATGCAGCGCGCCCACGAGCAGCAGCGCCGCGTGCCGCCGCAGGAACACGCCCACCCCCCGCCGCCTCAGGATGCCCGCCGCGCCCCACCCGAACAGCATGGCGAAGATCGAGATGAACCGCCCGTTCGCCAGGGTGTCCGTCACGACCTGCGCCGCGCGGTCCAGGCCGCGCTGCTGCCACTCCAGGAACCCCGCGAAGTCCTGCATGTTCACGATCAGGATGCCCAGCAGCGCCACGCCGCGCAGCACGTCCGGCAGCAGCGCCCGGTCCCGCACCGGCCCCACCTCCGGCGCGGCGGGCTGGGCCAGGTCCGGGGGCAGGGGCGCGGGGGCAGGCTCGGTCATCCACCGCAGGCTAGCGCGCCCCGCCGCTCCTCAGTCGCGCACGTAGACCCGCAGCTGCTTCAGGGCGCCACTCACGTCGTACGACGACCAGCGCAGGGTGACGCTCGCGTGCTCCACGTCATTGTCGGTCAGGCCCAGCTTCAGAGGCAGCTTGCGGCCGTCCGGGGTGGTGGCCACGGCGCTCACGGTGTACACGCCCAGCGGCAGATCGTTGAAGTCCTGGCTGTGGTACGGCCAGCCCTGCCCCAGCGTGGTGCGCCCCCCACCGTTCGGGTCGGTGTACGGGTACCCGCCAGGAGGGGAGAGGGGCGCCGTGCTGAACGTCATCACCACCGGGCGGCCTGCCGTACCGTCCACCAGCGCGCCCTGCGGCGTGAAGGTCAGGGTGACGGTGCTGCCCCCGGGCGCGGCGGTCCGAATCACCTCGGCGTAGCGCTCGTTGCAGTACGCCTTGGCGGGCAGCCCGCAGTAACTCAGGTCCACGCTGGCCCCGTAGTAGTCGTCCCAGTCCTTCCCGCCGCCTGGTTTGCTGCCCGCCAGACGCCAGCGGAAATTCAGGTTCCCGCCGTCACTGGAGTCAATCTCGGTGTTCAGGGACCCCGACTCCGGGTGCAGCGGCAACGTGAAGGTCGTGCCGCCCAGCGTCTTCTTCACGCTGGCCGACGCGTGGTACCGGCCGTCCGGCACGCGAATGGCGTACGTGCCGTCCTTGCCGCTGATGGCCGTGAAACTCGTCCGCTGCCCCTGCGTGAACGTGGTGCCCACGATGTACACCTCCGCGCCCGCCAGGGGCCGGCCCTGCGTGTCCAGCACCAGTCCCGTCACGAACCCCCGCTTCGGAGCGGGCGGCTTCACGGTGGGCGCGGGCGTGGCCGGGGCCGGCGTGCGCGTCGGGGCGGCCTGGGCCGAGGGCGCCGCCGGTTTCGCGGGCGTGGTGGGCGTGAGGGCCGCCGGGGCCGCCGCGGGCGCACTGAGTTTCAGGGTGCACCAGCCCAGCAGGGTCGTGCCGTCACTGTCCGCCCAGATGCCCGACAGGGCCGCCGTCCCCTTGGTGAGCTTGAACGCCACGAACCGGCCGCTCTGATCGTCACTGGCACTGAGTTCCGAGTACGCGTACCCCAGGCCGCCCAGCACCTGCCGGAAACTGCCCTCCAGGCCGGGCACGGAGTCCCACACCACGAACTCGCTTTTCGTGCAGCTGCCCCCAGCCTTCGAGGCGACCGTGCGCAGCGCCCCGGCGAACTCCGTGAGTTCCGGCGAGCCGTTCACGATCTGCGCGCCGTCAATGAACGCTGCGTCCACCAGCACGGATTTCGGCCCGGCCGCCAGGGCCGAGCTGCACAGCAGGAGGGTCAGGGTGATCAGGGTTCGTCGCATGCAAGCTCCTTCAGTACGGCAGGCAGGAATGGGGAAGAGGCCGGGCCGCTCAGCGGAACCCGGTCCGGACGTGCGTGGCCTCCAGCAGCGCCTCGTAGGACCCGCCGCACCCCGGGCAGTACCGCGCGTACGGCGACGTGATCGGCCACGTGCAGGCCGGGCAGGCCGTCACCAGCCGCGCGCCGTCATTCACGCAGAACACCTCCCCACTGCGGACCGGTACCGTCCGGGCGCACTGCGGGCAGCGGGCGTACTGGGCAGGCCACTGAGACACCATCCCTCACCTCCGGCGCGCGCCGTCCAGGCGGGCCGCGCTGAACAGCAGCCTACCCGCACCCCGCTGACAGGAGACTCACGGGAAGCGCCCCCCGGCGGGGCCGCCCCGCGCAGCCGGCGCACGGGCTCAGGTCGGCCAGGGCAGCTGCACCTCGGCGTGCGCGGCGCGCAGCTCCCGGCGCAGGGCGGCCTCCTCCCGCGGGCGGCCCAGGGCGCGCAGGGCCGCCACGGTCACGCGCAGCACCGGCTCGTCCAGCGGATCGTGCCGCAGCAGCAGCCGGCCCAGCCGCGCCCCCCGCGCCGGGTCCCGCGCGCACAGGGCCGCCAGGTCCCGGCGGGCCGCGCCGTGCAGCCGCTCCAGCAGCCCGCCCGCCCCGCCCGGCAGCGGCCCCACCCACAGGTCCGGGTCGCCGCTGCGCAGGAACTCGGCCGCGTCACTGCGCACCAGCGGCCCCAGCGCGTACCCGTCGCCCTCCAGCAGCAGCGTGCCCGGGCCCAGCAGCGCGCGCGTGCGGTACACCAGCTGATGCAGCGCCGCGCCCGCCTGCGCGTCCGGCAGCTGCGGGTACAGCGCCGCCTGAAGCGCCAGGGCCGACACGGGCCCCTCGCCGGACAGCTGCGCGTCCAGCAGGCGCAGCACCAGCTCCTGCACGCGCCCGCCCCGCACCGTCACCAGCGCCCCGCCCCGCACCACCCGCAGCGGCCCCAGCACCCGGACCTCGGCCCCCGGCCGGTCCGGGGACGGCGCGGCCTGCGGCGGAAAGTAGCGGTCCGTGACGTGCACCCAGCTGCGCAGATCCAGCGCCGCGAACCGCGCCCGCTTCGCCTGCGCGGCGGCGGCGTCCCCGCGCAGCCGGTCGGCTTCCAGGCCCAGCCGCGCCGCCCACAGCGGCAGGTCCCGCGCCTCCAGCGCCGACTGTGCCGCCACGAACGCCGACAGCGCCCCGGCGTGGTCCCCGCTGGCCTCCAGCGCGAACCCCAGCGCCCAGGTCGCCCACGCCCCGTCATGCGAGTCGGCATCCGGCAGGGCCGCCAGCCCCTCACGCGCCAGGGCCAGGGCGCGCGCGCCGTCACCCGCGGCCGCGTGCGCGCGCGCCGCGACCCCCAGCGTCTGCGCCGTGACCAGCGGACTGCCACTGCGCCGCGCTGCCGCCACCCCCGCATCCGCGTACGTGACCGCCGCTGCCGCCGCGCCCGGCAGGGCCCGCTCCAGCGCCAGGTACGCCAGATTCATCTCACTCAGGGCCAGGAAGTGCGTGGCGTCCGCGCGGCGCAGCGCGGCCCGGCCCTCCTGCAGCAGCGCCTCGGCGCGGTCGTACTCGCCGTACTCGAGCAGTAGGCACGCCAGGCGCGTCTGCTGCTGCGCGAACTCCCGCGCGGCACCCAGCTGCGCGAACAGGTCCAGCGCCTCCTGCGCGTCCGCCCGGGCCGCCGCGTACTCACCCAGCGTGTCCCGGATCGTCGCGCGGCCCGACAGCGCCCGCGCCCGCACGCCCAGCGCCCCCTGCCTACCCGCCAGGTCCGCCAGGGCCGACGCGTCCGCCAGCGCGCCCGGCAGCTCGCCCAGTGCGTACCGCACCCGGCAGCGCGCCCACAGCAGCTCCCGCCCCGCCGCCTGAGCCGCGTCCTGGGCCGCGCGGTCACCCGGCGGACTGCGCCGCAGCGCCTCGTCCAGCAGCGCCAGGCCCGCGCGGGCGTCCCCGGTGAATTCCAGGGCGCGCGCCACCTGCGCCCACGTGGCCGGCCCCACCCACTCCTGCGCGTCCCCATGCGCCGCCCACAGCTCCAGCAGCGCCGGGTAGCGGTGCAGGCCCGAGAGCCACGCCACCTGCCCCGCCAGCCACGCCCCCCGCGCCGGCGGGTCCGGCGGGACCGGCAGCGCCGCAAGCAGCTGCGCGGCCCGGTCCTCCTCGCCCAGCTGCGCCAGCGCGCCTGCCTGCACGAACGTTGCCTCCGGATGATCCGGCCACACCAGCCGCGCCTCGCCCGCCAGCCGCTCGGCCCGCGCCGGGTCCACGTCCTGCCACGCGCGCGCCGCCCGCAGCGCCAGCGCCGCCCGGTCCGCCCCGCCGGTCAGGTCCGCCGCCCACGCCAGCCGCTCGGCCGCCGCGCGCGGCAGGCCCGCCGCCAGTGCCGCCGCCGCGCCCGCCTCCAGCAGCGCCCGCGCCTCCTGCGCCGGCCAGCGCGCGTCCCGCACCAGGCCCGACGCCAGCAGCGGATCCGAGTCCCGCAGCGCCCGCGCCGCCCCGTCTGACAGGGCCGCCCGGACCGCCGGATCAAGCCCCGCGGCCTCCACCTCGCGGTACAGGGGGTGAGCGGGCTCTCCGCGCACGGTCAGGCCCGCCCGGTCCAGCTCCGCCAGCACCCCGGTCCACGCGCCGCCGGGTACGCCCGCCGCCCGCTGCCACGCCGCGGCGGGCGTACCCGGCGGCAGCAGCGCGCCCACCTGCCACGCCCGGCGCGCACCCTCCGTGAGCGGTGCCCCGCGCAGCACGCCCGTGATCAGGGCCTCCACACCCCCCGGCACCAGCGCCTGCGGCGGCGCCCGCCAGTGCCAGCTGCGCCCGTCATTCCACAGCGCGCCCTGCGCCGCCAGCAGCCGCAGGTACGCCTGCGTGAACAGCGGATGCCCACGCGCCTGCGCCCACACCCAGCGGGCCGCGGCGTCCGGCACCGGCAGGCCCAGCTCCGCCGTGAGGAGCGCCGCGACCTCCGCCGGACCCAGGGGCGGCACCGTGACCGTCTCGAACGGCACGGGCAGCGCCGCGCGGGACGTGACGATCAGCGCCGCGCCCGGCGTGCGCGCCAGCTGCGCCGCCACGCTCACCCACCACGCCTGCGCGTCCGGCGGGGCGTCGTGCAGGTCCTCGATGTGCAGCGCGAACGGGGCCGCCGCACCCAGCAGCGCCGCCACCAGATCCGCCGTCTCCTGCGGCGGCAGCTCACCCGCCTGCAGGCGCCGCCGCGCGCCCTCCAGCCAGGCCGGGCCGCGCGCACCGGCCGGCAGGGCCGCGACCACCCCAGCAGGCGGCGTGGCGGCGTGCAGCTCCGCGCTGCGGACGTTCAGGTCGCGCCGCAGCGCCCGCACCGCCCAGGTCTTCCCGGCACCCGGCGGGCCCACCACCCCCGCCACGAGCCCACCGCGCCGCACCGCGAGCCGCCGCAGCGCCGCCCGCAACCCCGCGAGATCCAGCTCGGTCACGGCCGGGCCGTCACCACCAGCGGCCCGCGCGGGCCTAGGGTCAGGCCCGGCAGCGGCGCCGCGTCACCCCGCACCGCCCGCAGCGGCGGCAGGGCCCCCAGCGCGTCCTGAATGAGCAGCTGCGCCAGGTGCATGCCCAAACACAGCCGCTCGCCCCCCCCGAACGGCAGGTACGCCCACGCCGGGGGTTTCGCCGCCCAGCGGCCCGGATCGAACTCGGCGGGATGGCCCCACACCGCCGGGTCCCGCCCCGACAGATACGGGGAGTACAGCGCCAGCGCCCCACGCGGCAGCCGTACGCCCCCCCAGTCCAGATCCCGGCTCAGGCGGCGGCTGCCCATCCAGCCCGGCGGGAACAGGCGCAGCACCTCCTTCAGCACCGCCGAATGATGTTCGGGCGCGTGCCACTGCGGGTGCCGCGCCAGGAACCACATGGCGTACGCCAGCGCGTGCGTGGTCGTATCGTGCGCGGCGGCCAGCGACACCCGCGTCTCCTCCAGTCCCCCGGGCAGTGGGGCCAGCACCGCCAGCAGGTCGTCGTGCCCGCGCTCCCTCAGCCGCGCGTGCGCGAGGCGGCGCACCTCCGCGTCCACCCGCGCGAACAGCAGCGGACGCGGAATCGCCGGGACCGGGAACGGGCGGCGCAGCGGCGCCAGGAACGCGTGCAGCAGCCCCTCATCGAACTCCCCGCTGAAATACGCGGCGTTCAGCAGCCGCAGCACCGCGCCATCCGCCCAGGCCAGCGCATCGAACGCCCTGTCCGGCACCCCCGGCAGCGCCGCCCGCGTCCGCGCCTGCAAGGCCAGCAGGTGCGCCCGCCCGAAGCCCGGATTCATCAGCGAGCGCCGCCCCGCGTGCCCCGGCGCGTCCGACAGGATCACCCCGCCCGACAGGTACGGCACGATCCGCGACAGGCTCCCCGCACTCCGGAACGTCCCCAGATCCGTCAGCACCGCCCGGTTCCACGCCGCTCCCACCCCCACCACCGCCGGGAGGCCCAGCCGCAACCGGAACACGTCCCCACCCGCCGCGCGCGCCCGCGCCGCGCCCTCCTCGATCAGCGGCAGCGGTCGCAGCGCCCAGTCCTGCAGGTGCCCGTTCCCCGGACGGGTCGGCGGCTCGGGCAGCGTGCTCAGAGCCCGAATGGCCACACCTCTGTCCCCTGCGGCACCTGCCGTCCGTCCAGATCGTCGAACTTCAGGCCCAGCAGTTGCCCGGCGCCGTTCCAGCCGCTCAGGACGCTGAGGGGCACGCCGCCGCCAGGGTGGACGGTGCCGCCCACCTGCACCAGATTCCGCGCGTGTGGCAGCTGCCAGCCGGGGCGGAGGCTGCCGGTCAGGCCGTGCGGGGCGCGGCCGTACAGCGCGCCGCCCTTCGCGGTGCGGGCGTACTCCGTCGGGGACAGCGCTCGCCAGTCCGCGATGGGCAGCGGGCCGCCCGGCGTGTCCCGCTGCCGCTCCTGCACGTGTTCAAGCAGCCACGCGCCGTACTCCTCGGGCCGATCGGTAACGCCGGGGTCGGGCGGGGCGTTCACGAGCAGGAACGCCCGCGTGCCGTCCAGGTGAAGGTACAGCGTCGGATCGCGCGGGAGGCGCCCGGCGCGGATGTCGCGCCACTCGCGGGCGTACTCGGCGGGCCAGAAGATGTGGTGCGCCTGCCCCCGGTCCTCCGAGAGCTGGAGTTGCAGCGCGAAGCCGCTCACGCCGCGCGGGGTGGGTTTCTCGGCGCTGCCCAGCCAGGAGAGGGTCAGGGCCCGGTCGGCGGCACTCACCCACGCGTCCGCCGCGAACGCCCCCTGGCTGGTGTGCGCGCCCAGCACCAGCCCCCCGTGCGCGCTGAGGCTGGTGACGCGCGTGCCGAACTCGAAGCGCACGCCCAGCGCTTCCGCCTGCGCGTGCAGGGTGCGGGCCAGATCCAGCAGGCCGCCGCGCAGGTGCCACACGCCGTACCCGAGTTCCACCCACGCGATGTTGTGCAGCACGGCCGGCGCGCGGTACGGGTCGGCTCCCAGGTACGTAGCGAACCGCAGCCAGAACGGTGTCATGAACGGCCCCGACCGCACGAAGCGGTGCAGGGATGACAGGGGAGCGGCCCGCCGCCCGCGCGTGAGTGCGTAGCGGGCCAGCCGCGCCGGGCCAGGGGGCGGCGCGAACAGGAACGTGTCCTGCGCGTCCAGGTACATCCGCCGCGATGACGCGAGCAGCGCCGCGTACCGCCGCCCCTCGGTGCGGGACAGCTGCGCCAGCGTCGGCTCCAGGCTGCCCGCCACGTGCAGCGCCTCGGGCGCGAACAGCCGCCCGCCTGGCGCGTGGTACGTCGTGGTGGGCCGCGCCGCGCTCAGCTCCGGCAGGGGCAGGTTCAGGCGGGCGTGCAGCGCGCGGAACACCTGCGGCATCGTCACCACGGTCGGCCCGCTGGAGAACTCTGTCAGGCCCAGCGCGGCCTTCCCGCCGGGGCCGTCCAGGGCGTCCAGCACCGTCACCCGCGCGCCCGCCCGCGCCAGCCGCAGCGCCGCCGCGAGACCCGCGAAGCCCGCACCGATCACCGCGACATGCTGCGGGGTGCGCCTCACGGCAGGGCCCTGAACGGGCAGACGGATGAACGGGTCACGAGGCAGAGCATAGAGCACCCCCAGCGGCGCACAGTGTCAGATGAGAGACCCGCTCAGCGCAGCGTGCTGACCGAGTACGCCAGCAGCGATTCACGGCTGAGGACCCGCCCGGCGCGCTCCACGCGCAACTCGCCGCCCGCATGCCCGGCCAGTCCCACGGTCAGGACGTATCCGTACCCGCCCCGGTTCCAGCGGTACTCGGCCCGGCCGTCCCGGGTGGTGCGCGTCCCGCCCGTAATCGTGACGCCCGGCGTGCCGTCGCGGTTGCGGCTGGCGTACGTGACCTTCCCACCAGCCTCCCACACGATCACGCTGTGCTTCGCGGTGGCGGCCAGCACCGCCGCCTGCGGCACGTACCGGCACGCGAACGACCCATCGGGCACCCGGAACTCGTTCACGTGCGTCAGGCGGTACGCGGGGTCCTGCACGTTCTCCATGTTGCTGCTGTGCACGAAGAACCCCGGCGCCGGAGCGCGGCGGCCCGCGAAGGTCAGCGGCGTGTACACCTGCCCCGCCCCCGCATCGTCCGCACCGACCGTTACAGCGACCTGCGAGCGCGCCCCACCCACCCACTGCATCAGCGTCCCGGCGCCCGGGGCACTGGTGGACAGCGCCAGCACGCGCCCCGGCGTGTCACACCAGAAGCGCACAGGGCTCCACGCGCCCGCACGCACCTGCGCGAAGGACGCCTCAGTGAAGCCCGCCGCAGAAGCCAGGGGCAGGGATGACAGGAGCAGTGTGGCGGCCAGACGGACACGGTTGGCGGGCATGCCCAGAGCCTCCGCCCGGCCCCTGAGGGGCACATGAACCCCCGCCTGCCGCGCGTTCAGGGACCGGAGGGGCCGTCCTGGCCGGCAGCAGCGGTCACTGCCGGTACTCGCGGCCCTTCCAGCTGACGCGGCGGCGCAGGGCGCGCACCATGACCGGCAGGGCCAGCAGCGGCGTGACCGGCCCCAGCAGCCCCTCGGCCAGATCGGCGGGCGTGCGGCGGCCCGCGATGAGGTTCACGGCCAGCCGTTCCAGCAGGCTCGCGGCGCGCAGCGCGTTGCGGTTCGGCAGGGGCAGCAGCCACGGCAGCGTGTGCCCCGCGACGTGCAGCGCCACGCTGGCCAGCATGAACGCCCGCGAGTTCAGGTGGATGGGCAGCGCGTTCTTCCCGAAGCCCGCCACGGAGTCCGGGTACGAGCGGTACATCCGCACGCCGATGCACGCCTGACCCATGACGGTGGAGACCCGCAGGCCCAGCTGACCCAGCCTGCGGGCCATGACGGTGTCCTCCAGCACCTGATCCCGCACGGCGGCGTACCCGCCCACGCGGGTCAGCGCGGCGCGGCGGTACGCCATGACCTGCCCGTTCGCGATGGTCGCCAGCGGGTGAGGCGGGGTCATGCGCAGCAGCGGGAACGGGAAGTACGACAGCACGGCGGCGTCCACCAGGGGCGTGAGCAGCCGCTCGCCGGGCGTGACGTTCGACTGGCGCGGCTGCACGCTCAGCAGGTCCGCGCCGGACGCGTGCAGTTCGCGCAGCAGGCCGCCCAGCGCGCCCGGATGCCACGTGACGTCCGCGTCCGTGAAGATCAGGATGTCGCCGCTCGCGGCCCGCAGGAGCTGCTGGCACGCCCAGGGCTTCCCGTGCCAGCCGTCCGGCCGCGCCGCGCCGGGAATGACGCGGGCACCCAGGTGGCGGGCCACGTCGCCCGTACCGTCGTCGCTGCGGTCGTCCAGCACGAGCACCTCGTGCGCGCCCTGCGCGAGCACGCCGGGCAGCGTGACCGGGAGGTTCGCCGCCTCGTTCCGCGCGGGGATCAGGATGGACACGCGCGGCCCCCCCACTGGCACGGGGGCGGGACGCAGGCGCGGGAAGGTCACGGCGTTCACCGCCAGCGTCAGCGCCTTGCCGAGCAGCCACACGGCGGTGACCGTGCGGTACGCCCGCGCCCAGCCCGGCTCGGGCGGCCCCTTCACGCGGCGCCGCGTCACGCGCGGTCCCCGGTCAGCCACGTCAGCAGCCGCGAGGGCCAGTCCACCCGGTCCGAGCGGCTCGCGCGGCCCGGCACCAGCCGCAGGTACCCGGCCAGCGGCGCCTCCGGGTCGCTGCCCAGCAGGTCGGCGTCCAGGTCGGCCAGCAGCGCCGCCAGGGCACCCGGCAGGTCAGCGGCGTCCACCGGCGGCCCGACGCGCACGAACGCCTCCGGGAACTGCGCGCCGCGCAGCACCACCCGCAGCGCCACCGGCACCAGCGCCACCCCCGCGTGCCGCGCGATCCACGCCGCGCCCGGCTGCACGCCCCGCAGCGGGCCCGCCGGGTGCAGTTCGCCCTCCGGAAAGACCACCAGCCAGCCCGCGCGGGCGCGGCGCACCCCGGCCCGCACCTCGTCCGCGCGCAGGGCGCCTACCCGCCGCAGGAACGGGAAGCGTGAGAGCTGCCGCGCCGTCATCAGGACGCTGAACGGCTGCCCGCACGCCAGGGCCACCTCGCGCAGCACGTACCCGTCCCACCAGCTGTGATGGTTCGGGGCCAGCACCGCCCCGCCGCCGGGCAGCGGGCCGCGCACCCACACGCCGCCCAGCCCGCCGCGCACGCTGCGGCGGATGCTCAGGGCCAGCAGTCCGGTCGCCCAGGCGTGCCGCTGCGGCGCGTCGGTGCCGGGGCGGTCAGGTGCGGTCAAAGCGCGTCACCCGCCGCGCCAGCCACAGGCCCGCCAGCATCGCCGCCAGCGTCACCCCGGCCTCTGCATACCGGCCCACCAGCACCAGCCCGCCCGGCAGGAAGAACGCCTCAATGGGGTACACCACCCGGAAATCTGCGCCCCGCGCCGCGCCGCCCGGCAGCAGACTCAGGCTGGGCCCCCAGTGCAGCGGAAAATCCCGCGACTGCCACGGCAGCGCCCACGCCCACTCCTCACGCCGCAGCCCGAACAGACGCGGCGCGAGACCCGTGAACACCCACGAGATCAGCCACCCCACCCCCCACCAGCCCAGGAAGTTCTGCACCGGCGCGCCCGCCCACAGTGGCCAGGGATCACTCCAGAGCCAGTAGCGCTGCGCGGTCATCAGCGGCTCCAGGCCCACGTCCCACAGCAGCATCAGGAGCCCCGCCAGCCAGGGTCGCCCGCCCGAGAGGCTCGTGGCGGTCAGCGTCAGCGCGAACCAGCCCAGCGGCACGATCAGCGGCACACCCAGCAGCGTCGGCCCGGGCGCCGTCTGGTACGAGTACAGCCCGAACGGAATCCCGGTGCGGCTCCCCAGTACCTCCACGCCCAGGCCCAGCGCGAACGCCACCAGCGCCATGACACCTGCCTTCCAGGCGTTCTCGCGCTCCCACACGAACAGCAGCGCCGCCACGAACAGCGCCCCCGTGCTCGCCAGCCCCAGCACCGGGAAGCCCTCCGGCCACAGCGGCACCGGGATCTTCAGCGCCACGTACAGCGCCACGAACCACATCCACGGCCGCGTCACCGCCAGCAACCCCGCGAACCGCGACGCCAGCACCCCCGCGAAGTCCCGGCCCAGCGCGTCCCCCGCCAGCGCCAGCACGCCCGACAGCGGCAGCCCCAGCGCGATCAGCGCCCAGCCGGCCGCCAGATCCGCCAGGACCAGCAGCGCCCCCAGGAACGCCACGCCCAGCGCTGCGAAGCCCAGCCCGGCGCGCCACACGGTGGGGGAGAAGCTCACGCCCGCACCGCCTGTAGGGCCGCGAAGTACGCGCGGGTCGCGTCCGACACGTCACCCGGTAGGGCCGAGAGGGGCCACCAGCGGACCTCCGCCGCGTCATCCAAGGCGCGCGGTTCACCACCCGCGAACTCGGCGACGAACACGTGCGTTTCCCAGTCCACGACATTCCCGTCCTGGTACGTGTACCGGTGTGGAAACACGCCCAGTGAGCGCAGCGCACCCACGCTCAGGCCCGTCTCCTCGCGCAGTTCCCGCCGGGCGGTGTCCTCCGGCGACTCCCCGGCGTCCGCGCCGCCACCCGGCACGTCCCACAGGGCGTTATCGCCCCGGCGCACCAGCAGGACGGTCCCAGCGTGCAGGACCGCAATGCCTGCGCCCAGGCGGCGCTTCGGACGTAGCCCCCGCCACCAATGCCGGATCAAACGCGCCCCCGGCGAGATGGGCGGACACGCCCCCTCACCCCAGCCCTCTCCCACGAGGGGAGAGGGAGCAGAACAGCCCCCTTTTCTGCACACAGCCCACAGCTCATAGCCCATCAACTCCCTCACCGCCAGCGGCGGCGCGTCAGGTCTTTCACGAGGACCTGCGCGGCGTTGCGGCCGGACGCGCCCATGATGCCGCCGCCGGGGTGGGTGCTGGCGCCCGTGAGGTAGAGGCCCTGCACGCCGGGCCAGCGGTACTGGCTGGCTTTCATCCACGGGCGGAAGGAGAACATCTGGTCGAAGCTCATTTCGAGGTGCATGACGTTCCCGCGGTGCAGGCCGAGGTTGGTCTCTAACCACTGGGGCGTCTGGACGAGTTCCCCGACGATGGTGTCGCGGGTGCCGGGCGCGTAGTGCTCGAAGGCGTTGAGGATGTTCTCGCGGGCCTCGGCGGTGCGGGTCTCCCAGGAGCCGCTGCTGAGTTCGTAGGGGTAGTACTGCGCCCACAGCCACAGCACGTCCCCGCCTGGGGGGGCCAGGGAGTCGTCCACGGCGCTGAAGCTCATAGCGATCAGGGGTGGGTCGCTGGTGGGTTCGCCCGCGAGGTACTCGCCGTAGCCCTTCATGAGCTGCTGTTCGTTCTTGATCAGGAGGCCCAGGCCGACGCGGCTGTCGGGTTCGGTGTGGTTCCGGTATTTGACCTTCTCGCTCAGGGCGAGGCGGAGGATCATCCCGAAGCCGTTGCCGACCCGCACCTGCCGCGCGGCGGGCGGGACGTACTCGTCGGGCAGGGCGCCCGCCGTGGTGAGGACGTGCGCGCCGGACACGACGGCCCGCGCGGTGTACGTCTCGCCGTTCTCCAATCGGACGCCCTGAGCCTTGCCGTCCTTGACGAGGATGTCCTTCACGGGCGCGTTCACGAACACCTGCCCACCGTCCGCCTCGATGGCGCGCTTCAGGGCTTTCGTCAGGCCGCCGCTGCCGCCCTTGGGCCGTGCCACGCCGCCCTCGTGGTACAGCGGGTGCCACAGCAGGAATGGCGCACTCAGCGGGTCACTGGGGGGCGGGCCGCTCTGCGCGGCCATCCACACCAGCGGCGCACGCACGCGTTCCTCGGTGAAGTACTCCTTCGCCACGTCCCCGTACGGGCGGAGGATGCGGGGCAGTTGTTCCATCCAGTCCTTGCCCTTCCCGCTGGACACGACCATCTTCCCCATGTCCAGCGGCCCCGGCGCGGAGTTGAACAGGTCCGCCACGCTGCGCGCGAACGGCGTCCAGTCGTCCAGGAATTTCGTGTACGCCTCGCCCTGACCGGGGAACAGCGCCTCCAGCTCCCGCGCGGTGCGGTTCGCGTCGCGGTGAATGAACCACGGCGTCTCCCCGTCCGACGCGTGGAACATCGGGTCGACCTCCAAGTAGTGCAGGCCGTGCCGGGTGAGTTCCAGTTCGCGCACCACGGGCGTCATGCGGATCAGGATGTGCGCGCTCCCGCCGTAATCGAAGCGGTACCCGGGCACCAGTTCCTCGGTACTCACGGCCCCGCCGACGATGTGCCGCCGCTCGAACACCCCGACCTTCAGGCCCGCTTTCGCGGCGTACGCGGCAGTCACCAGCGCGTTGTGCCCCGCGCCCATCACGATCACGTCGAAATCCGGCATCCCGCGCAGTCTTGCACGCCCCCACACCCGCGGAGCGTCAGGTGGCACGCAGAACAGGCGGCCCGTCCCCTGCACAGGACGGGCCGCGCGGAGATGCAGGTCAGGGGAGCTGCACGACGTGACCATTGCCGAAGGTGACCGCCACCTGTGGGCTGCTTGTGGTGGCGCTCGTGACGGTGCAGCTGGCGATCCGGTCGCGCCCCACCACGTTCTCCAGCGGGCACGGCCCGTCACGCAGCGTGCCGCCCGACTGGGCTGCGATCACCATGGTGTACGCCGACATGGCCGCCGCCCGCTCACCCGTCCCGTTGGCCCGCGTGCGTGCCGCCAGCAGGTTCGGGATCAGCACGGCCGCTAGGAGGCCCACCATGAAGACATTCAGGATGAAGTGCCCGGCGATCAGGCCGATCTTCACCCCGCCCTCCAGATCCGGGCGGAAGTTCTGCGCTTTGCGCCGGGTGTACGCCTGCCCGAACTGCACCAGCATGACCACGAAGCCCACCAGCGGCAGCGCCGCGAACATGGTTGAGGTGGTCAGGCCGACCAGGAACGCGCCCAGCAGGTTCAGCACGATCAGCATGGCGATCCACCCGACGTGCCAGCCCACCAGCCCGATGTACGTGAAACCGGCGCCGGGCAGCAGCACGTTCAGCAGGTACCCCACGGCGAGGTTCGGCGCTTTGCGGGGCGTGGGCGCAGCGGCGGGGCGGAAGGTGTCCTCAGGCCAGGTCATGCCTGCACGCTACGGAGCGCGGGCGGGGCGCTCTGCCTCAGGTGACGGCGCCCCCGGCGGGTGCATGATGGACCATGCCCGCCTTCACGATCCGCCGCCTGGGACCGGGTGACAGCGCCGCGCTTGAGCGGCTCGCGCAGGATGAGACTGACTTCACGGACGAGCCGCCCAGCCCGCCCCTGACCCCGGACGCCGCCGACGCGTACCTGCGTGACCCGGGTGTCTGGCACTGGCACGCCGAGGACACCAGCGGCGCTCCGGTGGGGTTCCTGATGGCGTACGTGCACCGCCGCCGGCACGGCGAGCCGCTGGACGTAATGTTCGAGGAGATTGGCGTGCGCCGGGCGTGGCGGCGGCTGGGCGTGGGGCGCGCCCTGGTGAGAACCCTGCACGCCAAGATGCAAGCCCACGGGATCGGCAGCGTGTGGGTCGCGGCGGACAACGAGGACGCCAGGGCCTTCTACGAGGCCTGCGGGTACGAGCTGGATGAGTTGCAGGGCGTGATCCTCAGCCGGGAGGTGCAGCTGGGCACGCTCATCTGACCCGCGAGGGGTACGCTGCCCGCAGAGGGATCACATGGGCCTGATGACGCTGGGTGTGTTCGTACCGCTACTCCTGGTGATGTTCGTCGCCGCGCGCCGCCAGGAGCGCCTGAATCGTGCCATGCAGGGCATGGGCGCTGGCGAGGATGCGGGGTACGTAGGCCCGCAGGTGGGCGGCCCGACCTGACGCGTGATTGAGCTGGCCGACCGGCCTTCAGTGCTCGACTGGCCAGCCCAGCGCCGGGTCGTGCGGGGCGGGCCAGTGGACGGGGAGGTCGGCGGTGTGCCCCTCGATGCGCCGGATAGGGACGAGGCCGGTGCCGCTGCCGCACAGCCACGCGCGGGTCACGTGGGCGAGGTCACGCGTGTGGACGGGCCGCGTGACGTGCGGGCGCCCGCGCAGGTACGCGGCCCGCGTGACAGAGGGAAGCCCACCTTCGGGGACGACGAGTTGCCCCGCGATCTCCAGCAGCGGGGAGGTGCGGCTGCCGTCCACGACGTGTCCGCCCGCGTCCTGCAACCAGCCTTCGAAGTGCGGGTGGGCCTGCGTGGCGGCGAGTCGGTACGGGAGGTAGTTCCCGGTCTTGTGCGCGCCCAGCTGTGGGTGAATGTGCATGTCGGTGACGCGTACCGTGACCCCCTGATCCGGGCGTGGGCCGGGCGTGAGGGGCCGGTGCGCGTGGTACGTGCCGTGGGGTGAGACCGTGACGCGCAGCAGGCCCCACGGGTGCGCGTCCAGCGTGGGCGGCTGAGGGTCCGGCGGGGGGAGGCTCAGGAACGCGCAGGTGGCCCGCAGCCGCTCCAGGTGCGCGACCCACAGCAGCGGCTGGCCGCGGCGGGTGCGGACGGTGGTGAAAGCCGTCGCGCCGTGCAGCCACGCCGGGTCGTTCAGGATGGCGGGCAGCGGCGTCACGTTCGCGGCCACGCCTGACTGAGGCGCAGCCAGTTGCACAGCAGGGTGCGCCCGGCGGCACTCAGGACGCTTTCCGGGTGGAACTGCACGCCCCACGCGGGCTGACCGGGGACGGCCAGGGCCATGACCTCGCCGTCCTGGCTGGTCGCGGTGACCAGCTCGGCGGGGAGGCCCCGCACGACCAGGGAGTGGTAGCGGCCGAACGGCGCGTCCTGGGGGACACCCTGGAACAGGTCGGTGCCGCGGTGCCGGGCGTACTCGGGGCGGCCGTGGACCGGCTGGGCGCGTTCTACCCGCCCGCCCAGCACCTGCCCGAGTGCCTGGTGGCCCAGGCATACGCCCAGCAGCGGAAGGCGCTCCTCCAGGCACGCGCGGGTCAGGGCCAGCGTGACGCCGCTGGTGTCAGGCGTGCCGGGGCCGGGGCCGACGAGCACGGCGTCCGGACGGTCCCGCAGCAGGTCCTCCAGCGCCTCGTGCTGCCCGCGGACGTCCACCTGCGCGCCCAGCGCGAGCAGGTCGTGCGCGAGGTTCCACGTGAACGAGTCGCGGTTGTCCAGCAGCAGCACCCGCAGGCCCGTTTGGGACGCGGCGGGTGGCGGGGCCCAGGGCGTGCCGGGCACCGGTGGCTGCGGCGGCTGCGCGGGGCGGCCTGGGACGCCCGCCAGGACGCTCAGGAGCGCCTGGGCCTTGTGCACCGTTTCCTGCGCCTCGCGGGCGGGGTCGGCGTCGATGACGGTGCCGCCGCCCGCGCGGACCTCCACCGTCCAGCCCTCCGGCGTGCGGGTGAACGCGGCGGTGCGGATCAGGATGTTCACGTCCACCAGCGGCCCACTGACAATGCCCAGCCCGCCGGTGTACCAGCCGCGCGGGCCGGGTTCCAGGTCACGGGTGACCTCCATCACGCGTTCCTTCGGCGCGCCCGTGATCGTCCCGCCGGGGAAGGTGGCGGCCAGCACGTCCCGCAGCGTCACGCCGGATCGCGCGCGGGCCTGCACCTCGGACACCAGGTGCATCACGTGGCTGTAGCGCTCGACGAGCATCAGGTCCGGCACGGTGACCGTGCCCGGCGCGGCCACGCGGCCCAGGTCGTGCCGCACGAGGTCCACCAGCATGGTGTGCTCCGCGACCTCCTTCGGACTGGCGCGCAGTTCCGCCTCGAACGCGGCTTCCTCGGCGGGCGTGTCGCCGCGGCGGCGGGTGCCCGCGATGGGCCGCGCACTCAGGTCCTCGCCCGCCCAGCGCACCAGCCGCTCCGGGCTGCACGACACGACCACCTCATCCCCGAAGTCCGCGAAGGCCATGAACGGACTGGGGTTCACCTCCCGCAGGCGCAGGTACGCGGCCAGCGGGTCGCCCTGCGCGGTCGCCTGCACGCCGCGTGAGAGGTTCACCTGGTACACCTCGCCCGCGCGGATCAGGTCCTGCACGGCCCGCACGCCCGCCGGGTAGTCCACGTCGTCCGCGCCGAACGCGCCCACGTTCAGGCTCGGTTCCGGCGGCAGCGGCGCCGCGAGCAGGGCCGCCCAGTCCAGGTGCGGTTCACCCACCACGCTCAGCGTGCCCGCCACGCGGTCCCACACGAGGCCCGACGGGTACTCACCCCACCACATCGCCTCGCCGCGGGGCGCGTGCGCGGCCAGCCCGAACGCCCGGGCCGCCTCGTACTTCAGGCCGCCCAGCCACGCCGGGAACAGCGCCTCACCCGTGGGCCGCCGGGGCAGCTCGTGCGTGACCCGCAGCGGCGCGGCACTCAGGAACGACCGCGCTCCGTACGACACGACCGGCCCCAGGGATTCCAGCAGCACCACGCCCGGCAGGCCCGCCGCGCGCACCCGCCGCAGCACGTCCGCCGGACTGACCGGGGGCAGGAGGACCGGGTCGGGGGTGAGGCTCGCGTTCACGCGCCGGATTCTACCGGCCCCACGCCCACTTCAGTGGGCCCCGCGTGCACGGCGACCTTCGCCGCGAGCGTCCGGTAGAAGTCCGCCTGTTGCAGGTACGCCAGGTGATCTGACCGCACCAGCCCGGACAGCGGGAACGCCGTGTCGTGCGCGCCCGGCGCGATGCCCTGCGCGCGGAAACTCAGCAGGTCCGAGTACGCCCATACGTTCCAGAAGTACCCCAGCCGCCCCCCGGCGCTCGCGTCCGGCTGCGGGCCGCTCAATGTGAACCCCAGCTCGTGGAACGCGCCCACCTGACTGCCGCACGCGCACCAGAAATCCACCCGCACGGTCCCGCCCTGCGGATCGGTAGGCAGAAACGCGTGCAGCGCGTCAAAGATCAGCTGCCCGCCCATCGAGTGCGTCAGGACCACCAGCGGCTCTGCCGGGTGCAGGCGCGCCGCGTGGGCCGCGCGCAGGCCCGCCAGGACCCGCTGCGGAATCGCGCCGGGCCGTTCGGGCGTGCCGCGCCCACTCAGGTACGCCAGCACGTCCCCCAGGAACAGCGGCACGAACGCCTCCAGCGGGCGGCGGACCTCACGCATGGCGCGCTTCACGTTCTGCCGCCGCGCCCGCAGCAGCCCCGGCGGCAGGTGCGGCTCCAGGCGCCGCGTGGGCGCGGGCAGCCGCGCCTGCGCCGCCGCGTCCAGCACGCCCCAGCGCTCGTATGGGGGCAGGTCCGCCAGCAGCGCCCGCACCCGCTCGTCCCGCGCCACGCCCCACGCCACCCGGATCACGCCCGGCCACTCGGACACCGGGTGCGCCGCCCTTAGGCGGCGTTCCAGCGCCTCGCCCAGCCCATCGGCGTCCAGCGCCAGTGGATCGGGTTCCGGGGCGACCTCCCGCCCGCGCGCCGCGCGGAACTGCCCGCCCTGCGCGAAGTGCGCGCCCAGGTCCCCCCAGTACACCCGCTCGATGTGCACCCGTTCCGGCGCGTCCGGGTTCAGGGTGGGCGCCACGTGCTCCCGCAGCAGGCGCTGCACGCCCGGCCAGTTCACGCCCTGCGTCGCGCGGTGCAGATCCTCCCAGCCCTGATCGCCCTCCTCGCGGACGGCCACGCCATGCACGAACAGAACCGGCATGCCACCCATCCTACCGCGCGCCTTCAGAACGTCCGGATGTACGTCTTCCAGCCGTCAAAGCTCCGCAGGGCCGCGCCACTGCGCACGCGAATCTGCGCGATCTTCTCCATGCTCGGCTGGGGCCGCCCGCTCAGCTGGAACGCCCGGCGGATCAGGGCGGCGAATTCCGCCTCGTTCCCGGCCGACAGAACCCACTCTTCGGCGGCGCGCAGCACGTCGGCGTAGTTCGCGCCGGTCTGCACGATCTGCGCCTGCCAGTACGCCGCGTCCCCGCTGCTGGGCTTGCGGCCCAGGCTGTCCAGGTACGCCCGCTCGATCAGGGCCGCGCGCACGCCACTCACCTGAGCGTCCTGCAGGTACGTGCGCGTGAACGCCACCAGGCTCCGGTAGGTGCTGTCCGGCTGGGCACCCAGGTTCGTGAGCAGCTTGAAGAACGGGTTGTTGGGGCTCAGGCGCACGCCCATGGAGCTCTGGGTGACGCGGGTCACCACGTTCGCGAGTTCCGCCGCGCTCCCGTGCAGCTGCGCCATCAGCGCGGCACGCAGCTGCGTGGTCTGCGCGCCGCTTAGGTCGCTGTCCCGGAAGCCCTTCTTCGCCCAGTCGCTGCGCTCCTGAAGGGTCGAGCCGCGCCCGAAAACCTCGCGGTACAGGTCGTCCACCAGGCCCGTCTTCGCCATGGTGCCCTCGGTGTCCAGACCGCAGACGATCAGGAAGCAGTCGGCGTGCGCGGGCGCCCCCAGGGGCAGGAGCAGCGTCAGGGCCATCAGCGCGCGGCGGGCAGTGGTCAGGGTCATGGGCCGCAGCGTAGGGGGCGGGGCGTTGCGCTGGCGTTTCGCCTGGACGTGCCCTTGCCTGCTGGGACGGCTCAAGAACTCCTGAATTCCTTACACTGCACCCGGAATTGCGGGGTAGAATGTGCCGCATGTGGGTGTCGACGAAAGCACAGTACGGCCTGCGCGCCCTGATCGAGATCGCGCGTGGCGAGGGGGACGCCGTGCCCCTCAAGGACGTCGCCGAACGCCAGGGCATCAGCCAGCACTACCTGGAGCAGATCGCCAGCAACCTACGCCGCTCGGGCTTCATCAAGAGCATCCGCGGCGCGCACGGCGGCTACCGCCTCGCGCGGCCCGCGCGGGACATCAGCGCGTACGACGTCGTCACCGCCATGGAAGGCAGCATCGCCCCCGTCTCCTGCGTCGAGGAGGACCACGTGTGCGACAGCCAGAACGTGTGCGGCACCCAGAACCTCTGGTACCGCGTGGACGCCGCGCTGCGCGACGTGCTGGGCGGCACCACCCTGGCCGACCTGATCGAGGACAGCAACCGCCAGCAGCACGCCCGCCTCGTGCAGATCGACCCCAGCTACCCGCACCTGGGCTGAAGCGCCGCGCCGGAGGGGGAGGATGGACAGGCCCGGCCTGCCGTCCTCCCCCTCCGGTGGTGTGTGGCCTATGCTGGAGCACCGTGTACCGTTCGCTGATCAAGCCGCTGCTGTTCCGCCTGGACGCGGAGGACGCCCACCACCTCACGATCGGCCTGATGGACGCCGCGTCCCGCGTGCCCGCGTGGCCCGCCCTGGCGCGGCGCGTCACGGCGCCCGCGTCCCCCATGCTGGAGCAGACCCTCTGGGGGCAGCGCTTGGCGAGCCCGGTAGGCCTCGCGGCGGGACTAGACAAGAACGGCGTGGCCGTCCCGGCATTCACGGCGCTGGGATTCGGCTTTCTGGAGGTCGGGACCGTCACGCCCCTGCCGCAGCCCGGCAACGACCGCCCGCGCCTGTTCCGCCTGCCGCAGGACGGCGCGCTGATCAACCGCATGGGCTTCAACAACGCCGGGATGACCGACCTGCACGCCCGCCTGGGCGGACTGGGCGCGCGGCCCGCGCCGGTCTGGGTGAACATCGGGAAGAACAAGGTCACCCCGAACGAGGACGCCGCGCAGGACTATCGCCGCTGCGTCGCCGCCCTCCAGGACGTCGCGGACGCCTTCGTCGTGAACGTCAGCAGTCCCAACACGCCCGGCCTGCGCGCCTTGCAGGGCGCGGACGACCTGGGCGCCCTGGTGCGCGAGGTCCTGCAGGAGGTCGAGGCGCAGCGGGTGCGGACCCTGAAGGCCCCCCCGGTCCTCGTGAAACTTGCCCCGGACCTGCACCCCGCCGACTTCGAAGCCAGCGTGGACGCCGCCGTGACTGCAGGTGTGGCGGGCCTGATCATCAGCAACACCACCCTCTCCCGCGACGGCCTCACCCACCCCAACCAGAAAGAAACGGGCGGCCTGAGCGGACGGCCCCTCACGCGCCGCGCCACCGACCTCGTGCGCGCCGCGTACCGGCAGACTGGCGGGCGCGTCCCCATCGTGGGTGTGGGCGGCATCTTCAGCGCGCAGGACGCCTACGACCGCATCCGCGCCGGGGCCACCCTGACCGAGGTGTACTCCGCCCTGATCTTCGAGGGCCCCGGCCTCGTCCGCGACCTGAACAGCGGCCTGGCGCGCCTGCTCGCCCGCGACGGCTTCACACACGTCCGCGAGGCGGTCGGCACCGCGGGCTGAACGTCTGAACGGCAAGGGGACGGAGGAGTGAATCCTCCGTCCCCTTCACCTGATGTGGGTCAGTGGCCGCTGGTGGCTTTCAGACCGATGATGGACACGATCATCAGGATCATGAACGCGACGCGGGCGGGCGTGACGCTCTCGTGGAACAGCACGATGCCCAGGATGGCCGCGCCCACCGCGCCAATCCCGACCCACACGCCGTACGCGGTGCCGATGGGCAGGGTCTTGGCGGCGAGGCCCAGCAGGCCCATGCTGGCGACCATGCTCAGCAGGGTCAGGGCGGTGGGAACGGGACGGGTGAAACCTTCCGTGTACTTCAGGCCAATGGCCCAGCCGACTTCCAGCAGTCCGGCGATGACGAGCAGAGTCCATGCCATACGGGACACCTCCAGTGTCTCGCCGTCTTGTCGTAACCGGGTACGGCGGTGCTCTCGTCCGGGCGGAGCGGCGTCCACGGGGCAGCCGACTCCATCGCGGATCAGTGTGCCCGACGGACAGCTGAGCAGGATGAGCAGCATGTCACGGCAGTGCCGGGCCGTGCTGTTCGCCCCTCAATGGACCTGAACACCGCTGTCAGGCCACCTGAATACCGCTGACCTCTGGGTTCCGGGTCGCGTTCAGGCCAGTGTGTGCGGCCGGGTCGGGCTGTCGGTCAGGGCGGAGTACACGAAGGTGCGCAGGTCGTCCTGCACCCGCTCCGGCGACATGAGCTGCTGCGTCATGAAGATCACGGCCAGGTCCTCCACGGGGTCGATCCAGAAGTACGTGCCGGCCGCACCGCCCCAGGAGAAGTCCCCGGCGTTGCCAAGCCGCTGGGCGCGCACCGGATCGAGGGTCACGGCGAAGCCCAGCCCGAAGCCCACCCCCCGGCTGGCCGACGCGGATACCGCGATGGGTGAGCGTGCCAGGCTGGCCACGTCCGCGCCGCCCGGCAGGTGGTTGCGGGTCATGAGTTCCAGCGTCTTGGGTCCCACGATGCGCGCGCCGTCCAGTTCGCCGCCGCGCAGCAGCATGCGGCAGAAGCGCAGGTAGTCCGCGGCGGTGGAGACCAGCCCGCCGCCGCCCGACACGAAGCGCGGCGCCGCCAGATACCGGCTGCCGTGTGCGGGGTCGAACAGCGTACGGCCCCGCCCGGTCAGGACGTAGCAGGGCATGAAGCGCGCCGCCTTGTCCGGCGGGACCGAGAAGTCGGTGTCGGTCATGCCCAGAGGTTCAAGGATGCGCGTCCGCACGAAGTTCTCGAAGGGCTGCCCGGAGAGGCGTTCCACGACGTAGCCCAGAACGTCGGTCGCGGCCGAGTAGTGCCACGCCTCGCCGGGGTGGTGCTCCAGCGGCACGTCCGCGAGCGCGTCGATGAAGCCCGCGAGGTCGGTTGCCGAGCCGATGCCGCGCTCGCGGTACAGGGCGTCCACCCGCCCGCCCTGCTGGATGTGGTAGCTCAGGCCCGAGGTGTGGCGCAGCAGGTCAATCATGCGCATGGGCCGCGCGGGCGGTTCGGTCGTGATCACGCCGCCCTCCTCCTGGGCCCACACGCCCAGGTTCGCCCAGCCGGGAATGACCGAGCTGACCGGGTCGTTCAGCGTGACCCGTCCCTCCTCGAGCAGCATCATGAACGCGAGACTGGTGACTGGCTTGGTCATGGAGTAGATGCGGAAGATGTCGGTGTCCCGCAGGGCCCGCGAGGCCTCCACGTCGGCGTAACCCTGCGCGTGCTGGTGGACGAGTTCGCCGCGCCGGTACACGACGGTCAGGGCATGCGGGAGGAGGCCCGGATCGA
The DNA here is from genome assembly GCF_014647435.1 of Deinococcus radiotolerans. Taxonomy (NCBI): domain Bacteria; kingdom Thermotogati; phylum Deinococcota; class Deinococci; order Deinococcales; family Deinococcaceae; genus Deinococcus; species Deinococcus radiotolerans. The sequence continues at coordinate 288,287 of NZ_BMPE01000002.1, forward strand.
GGTACGCGGCCTTCACGTGCGCCTCCCAGGCGTGGAGGCGGTCGGTTGAGATACCGGTGGTCGTGGACATGGGCCCTCCTGCGGGCGGTCGGGGGGCCGCCCCGGTCACGGTCCCCGGAGGCGGCCCTGGTCGGTGGAGGTTACACGCCCAGGTAGGCGCTGCGGACGCGGTCGTCGGTCATCAGGGCGCTCTGCGTGCCCTCCAGCGTCAGGCGCCCACCCTCGAGCACGTAGCCCCGGTGGGCGATGCTCAGCGCGGCGAAGGCGTTCTGCTCGGCCAGCAGGACGGTCACGCCGGTCTCGTTGACGCGCTGCACGGCGCTGAACACCTGCTCGACGACCAGCGGCGCGAGGCCCAGGCTGGGTTCGTCCAGCAGCAGCAGTTGCGGGCGGGCCATCAGGGCGCGGGCGATGGCGACCATCTGCTGCTGCCCGCCCGAGAGGCTCCCGGCGGGCGCGTGCCGTTTCTCGATCAGGGCGGGGAAGAGGTCGTACGCGCGGTCCAGTTCGCGGGCGGTCCCGGCGGGGTCGCGGCGGTGCACGAACGCGCCGAGGCGCAGGTTCTTCTCGACGCTCAGTTCCGGGAACAGCAGGCGGCCCTCGGGGCACTGCGAGACGCCGCTGGCCACGTTGAGTTCCGGGCGGCCGGTCGTGAGGCTCGTGCCGTTCCAGGTGGCGCTGCCGCCTGCGGGGCGCTGCAGGCCGCTCAGGGTGCGAAAGAGGGTGCTCTTGCCCGCGCCGTTCGCGCCGAGCAGCACGACGATCTCGCCGCGCTGCACGCTGAGGTTCAGGGCGTGCAGCGCCGTGAAGGGGCCGTAACGGACGGTCAGGTCGCGGATCTCAAGCATGCGCGGCCTCCCCGCCCTGCGCGCCCTGGCCCATCTGCCCACCGTGCGCGTGCGAGCCCAGGTACGCCTCGATCACGGCCGGGTCGCGGCTGACCTGCGCCGGGGTGCCCTGCGCGATCAGCTGCCCGTGATGCAGCACCAGGATGTGATCGGCGAGGCCCATCACGAGGCTCATCTTGTGCTCGACCAGCGCGACCGTCAGGCCGCCCGCGACGAGTTCACGGATCAGGGCCATGAGGTTCACGGTCTCCTCGGGATTCATGCCGGCGGCGGGTTCGTCCAGCAGCAGCAGCTTCGGTTCGCTGGCCAGTGCCATGGCGATGCCCACGCGTTTCTGGCCTTCCTGCGTCAGGGCCCCGGCGGGCAGGTGCGCCTGCTGGACGAGCCCCACGCGTTCCAGGGCGCGCAGCGCGCCGTCACGGCTGCCCCGGGCGTCCTGGCGTTCGCGGGGGGTGCGCAGCAGCGCGTCGAGCAGTCCGGCGCGTGTGCGGACGCGGTGCCCGATCATGGCGTTCTCCAGCACGCTCAGTTCTCGGTAGATGGTGGTCGTCTGGAACGTGCGGGCCACGCCGCGCGCCACGACCTCGTGGGTGGGGCGGCGGGTGAGGTCCTCGCCCTGGAAACGGATGGTGCCGGTGGTGGGGCGGTAGAAGCCGCTGATCAGGTTGAAGAAGGTGCTCTTGCCCGCCCCGTTCGGCCCGATGATCGCGGTGATCTGCCCGGCGGGGATGCTGGCCGTCACGTCCCTCACGGCGTGCAGCCCGCCGAAGCGGATGCCCAGGTTCTCGACGTCAAGCACCGCTGACCTCCTTGGTCTTCGCCGCGCGGGCGGGGCGGGCGGCGCGCAGGCGCGCCCACAGGCCCGCCAGGCCGTGCGGGGCGTACATGACGAGCAGCACCAGCAGCGGCCCGAACACGATGTACTGGTAGTCCTGAAGCCCCTTGAGCGTCTGGGTGAGGCTGTAGATCAGTGCGGTGCCCAGCAGCGGCCCGGCCAGCGTGCCCAGGCCCCCGACGAGCAGGTACAGCAGCACCGTGAAGGTCGTGGTCGGCCCGGTCACCGCCGAGCCCAGAAAGCCCACGTACGTGGCGTACAGGCCGCCCGCCAGTCCGGCCAGCGCCGTGGAGAGCATCATGGCGCGCAGCTTGTGGGTGTACACGTTCACGCCCGCGCTGCGGGCCAGGTCCTCGCCGCCGCGGATGGCGAGCAGGGACAGCCCGAAGCTGCTCGCGCGGGCGCGCGCCACGATCAGTACGGTCAGCGCCAGCGTCAGCAGCGCCAGCAGGTAGAAGCCCCCGGACAGCTTCAGGCCGATGGCCCGCGACGCCTCCTCCAGCCCAGCGGGGGGTGCGATGCCGTTCAGGCCGTCGTTCCCGCCGGTCAGGGCGTCCCACTTGTTGATCACCAGCGTGATGATCACGCCCACGCCCAGCGTGAAGATCGAGAAGGCGTCCCCGCGCGTGCGGAACGCCACCAGCCCCAGCAGCAGCCCCGCCAGCGCGGCCAGCGCGATCCCGGCGGGCCACGCCAGCCAGAAACTCCACCCGGCCTTCAGGGTCAGGATGCCGGTCGTGTACGCCCCGATCCCGAAGAAACCCGCGTGCGCCAGCGGTAGCAGGCCCGTGTAGCCCAGCATGACGTTCAGGCCGTACGCGAGGACCGCCCACATCATGATGTTCACGCCGACGTCCAGCAGGTACCCGCTGGGATGCAGGAAGGGCACCACGGCGGCCAGGACGAACAGTGCGGGCCAGACGAAGCGGCTCACGTGCCCTTCCTGAACAGCCCCTGCGGGCGCAGCGCGAGCACGACCACCAGCATGGCGAACCCGATCACGTCCGCGAAGTCCAGGCTGATGTAGAAGCCGCCGAACACCTCCGTGAACGCCAGCAGGAACGCGCCCACGATCGCGCCGGGCACGCTGCCCATGCCGCCCAGGATGATGATCGCGAACACCTTGAGGTTCATGACCTCACCCATGCTGGGCGTCACCGCATTGATCGGCGCGATCAGGCTCGCCGCGACCGCCGCGAGCGCCCCGCTGATCGCGAAGGTCAGCATGCCCACCCGGTTGGTGTTGATGCCCACCAGCCGCGCGCCCTCGCGATTCTGACTCATGGCCTCGATGGTCGCGCCGGTCAGGGTGCGTTTCAGGAAGTAGTTCAGGCCCAGCATCACCAGCACGCTCGCCGCGATGATCAGCAGCCGCTGCCACGTCAGCGTCACGCCGCCCAGGTTCACGATGCCGGGCAGCGGCTCGGCGATCTGCTTGAAGTCCGGCCCGAACACCCGCGGGTGCGAGATCAGCGCCTCCAAGAAGAACAGCACCCCGATCGCTGCGATCATCGGATGCACGTGCGGCGCGTTGCGCAGAGGGTGGAAGATCACTCGTTCCATGAGTGCGGCCAGCAGCGCCACGCCCAGCGCCGAGAGGATCAGCGCGGGCACGTACCCCACCTTCAGGCCCGTCAGCGCCGCGTACGTCAGGTACGCGCCCAGCATGTACAGCCCGCCGTGCGCGAAGTTCGGGACGCGCATCACGCCGTACACCAGCGTCAGTCCCAGCGCCACCAGGGCGTACACGCCGCCCAGCGCCAGCGCGTTGAACAGTTGTTGCAGCACCGTCGACAAAACCCGTTCCTCCCCCGTTGGCCGTGTGAAATGGCCGTGTGAAACGGCGCGCCGGGCACACGTTCGCCCGGCGCGCACAGTGATCAGTTCTTCCAGTGACGTCCGGCGCTTACTTGAAGGTCTTGATCAGGCGCAGGCGGGTGTACTGCCCGCCCTTGACGCTGGCCACCAGGAACTGCGCGTCCACGTGGCCCTTGTCGGTCACGCCGTACAGCTTGAAGACCGTCTTGTTCTGCGGCAGGGCCTTGGCAGCGGCGTCCAGCTGCGCGCGGATCGCCTCGGGGTTGTCGGTGGTGCCCGCCAGTTCCATCGCCTTGGCGATGATGTTCATGCCCATGTAGTTCAGCGCGGCCTCGCTGGTGGGTACCTTCTTGTACAGGCGCTGGTACAGCGTCACGAATACCTGCGTGCCCGGGAACTCCTTGGTGGGCAGCACGCCCACGCTGCCGTCCAGGTAGTTGCGCGGCACGACCTGATCCATCTGCTCGAACTTCGCCTGGTCCATCACGATGAAGCCGCCCTTGAAGCCCTGCTCGCGCGCGGCCTTCACGACCAGCGCGGTGGGCTGGCTGGGCCCGCCGATGAACAGCACGTCGGGTTTGTCCGCCAGGGCCTTCGTGACGGCGCTGGAGTAGTCCACCGTGGTGTTGTAGTCCACGCTGTTGTTCCCCAGGACGGTGCCGCCCTGCTTCTTCCACTCGTCGCTGATCGCGTCCGTCCACTGCTTGCCGTACGCGCTGTTCGTGCCCAGCAGGCCCAGGCGCTTACCGAACGCTTTCATCTGCGTGGCCGCGAAGGGCTGCAGGTAGTTGTCGTAGCGGGGCGGCAGCATGAACGTCAGCGGGTTGCGGGCGTCGAGGATCTTGGGTTCGCTGCTGTACGCCACGAGCAGGAATTCCGGGTCGCGGGTCGTCATGGGCTGCACGGTCAGGATGCCCCCGGCGTGCGGCACGAAGACCACGTCGATGCCCTGACTGGTGAGGCGTTTGACGTTCGTGGCGGTCTCGTTGGGCAGGTACCGGTCGTCCAGCGCGACCAGTTTGAACGTGACCTTCTCGCCCTTGACGGTCACGCCCGTGCGGTTCAGTTCGGCAATGGCCATGTCGATGCCGCTCTGGACGTCCTTGCCGTAGAAGGCCGCGCCGCCCGAGAGGGGACCGGAGAAGCCGATGTTCACGACCTTGTCGGCCAGCGCGGAGCTGCCCGCTAGGGCGAGCAGGGTGGGGAAGAGGAACCGTTTCTTCATACGACCTCCCGCAAATTCAGCGCGCCCAGGCCCGGTGCCGGTGGCCTCGCTGAACACAGTTCAAGTTGTGCGTGCCGTTCATGCTGGCACGCCCCCCGGGGGGTGTCAATCCGCTTTCCCACACATCCCCCAGCGGCTGACAGGTCTGGCCCCACGTTCACCTGTCATGTGCCCCGCCACTCAGGTGCCCCGGCTGGCAGTTCCGCGGCGCGCTGGGGGCCGCGCCTGCCCCTGTGCACTGCCTGCGCGGTCGATAAGAAGGAACCCCCTCCGGGGAGGGGGTTCTGATCTGGCTCGGCAGGTTGGGGTCGAACCAACGACCGTCCGATTAACAGTCGGATGCTCTGCCACTGAGCTACTGCCGAATACTGAGCCTGTGGCCGTTTCCGGCGCGAGAGGGATAGTAGCACGCCCCCCCAGACCGCGCAAGTCCTGACCGGGGAGGCGCGCGGAGTGTCAGTCGCCAGCGAGGGGAACGCCGGTCACGGGCTGCGCGCGGGGCGCGGTCAGGGGCCGCGCGTACCAGCTCATGACGGGGCGGGCGTCCATGGTGAAGGTGTACCCCAGCCGCTCCCAGAAGCGCGCCCCGCGTGGGTTTTCACCCAGGACACTGGCCAGGATGCGGGTGGTGCCGCCCGGCGCGCGCGCCTCGAGGTGCCGCACGACCTGTTCCCCCAGCCCCTGGGACTGGCGGTCCTCCCGGATGAGCAGCAGGTTGATGGTGAGGTCCCCGGGTTCGGGGTAGTCACTTTTGCAGTCGAGGCTGCCAAACAGCTGCCCGCGGTCGTCGTACAGCAGCTCCAGGCGGCGTCGGGGGTCGAGAAGGGCGATTTCCACGTCGCGTTCGACGTCTTTCTGATTTGGAATTCGGGTGCCCAGCAGGGCGAAGTAGCCGGGTGCGGCCTGGTACAGCTGGTGAAGCAGCGGCGCGTGGTGCAGCGCCAGCGGCGTGACGTTCAAGTGAAAAGCCTCCCCCGTCCGGCGAAGGTGGGCGAGCAGCTAAGGGACGCGGGTTGCCGGACTGGCCCTGAGCATACCCGCTGCCGGGGGCGGCTGCCACGTCACGTCAGGTCTCATGAATTCAGGCCCACTTCACCCTGCGGGGAGGGGAGGGTGGGGTACCCTGACGGGGTGAGCGGTCCAGGTTTCTATCAGTCCCGGTTGCAGCGCCCCGGCGCGGTCCTCGCCCCGATGGCCGGGTACAGTGACGCGCCCATGCGGCAGCTGGCCGCGGAGCAGGGCGCGCTGTGGACCGTCAGTGAGATGATCAGCGCGCGCGGCCTGATGGGCGGCGGCGACACCGAGAAACTCAACCTGGGCCGCCCCTACCCGGGCGAGCAGGACCGCGTGGTGCAGCTGTTCGGCGCCGAGAGCGAGGTACTGGCCGGCGCGGTCGCGCGCGTAGAGGCGTGGTTCGCCCCGGCCGCCATCGACCTGAACATGGGCTGCCCCGTCCCGAAGATCCGCGGGCGGGGCGGCGCGTGCCTGCTCCAGACGCCGGAAACGGCGTACGAACTGGTGCGGGCCATGCGCTCGGCGACCACGCTGGACGTCAGCGCGAAGATCCGCATGGGCTGGGACCATGACCGCAGCGTGGAGGTCGCGCAGGGCCTGGAGGCCGCCGGGGTCGCGCTGATCACTGTGCACGGCCGCACCAGTGCCCAGCGGTACACCGGTGAGGCCGACTGGGACGCGATTGCGCGCGTGGCGGCAGCGGTGCGCGTGCCGGTGGTGGGCAGCGGGGACATCACCACGCCCGCCGTGGCCCGCGAGCGGCAGCGCCGGGGCGTGGCGGCCGTGATGATCGGGCGCGGCGCGGTCGGCAACCCCTGGATCTTCCGGGCCCTGGCCACCGGAGACGAGGCCCGCCCGGACGCCCACGAGCGCGCCCGCACCGCCCTGCGGCACGCCGAGTTGCAGGAGCAGTTCTACGACGATGACACGGGCCGCCTGACCCTGCGTCCGCTGCGCAAGGTGCTGCCACAGTACCTGCCGGACCACCCGGAACTGCGAGACGTGCTGACCCAGGTCCTGACGGCCGCTGACGTGCGCCGCGCCCTGGCGCCGCTGCTGGGCGAGCGCCGCACCCACGCCGCTCCGGGAGAGTATGCTGTGAGTCATTCATGAACGTCCGCGAGTACTACGCCTACCTGACCGCCGCGCGAGAGCAGCTCTGGAACTTCCTGCGCGCCCTGCCGCAGGCTGATCTGGACCGCAACCTGATCGAGGACGCCGACCGCTTCCACTCGATCAAGGACCTGCTGCTGCACGTCACGGACGTCGAAGACCACTGGGTGCACGGCATCGTGCTCGGGGACGGCGTGCAGCGCCTGTTCCCGCACGACTGGGTGCGGCCCCAGGCGCAGCAGTACGACCTGAGCTGGATTCTGGACTACAGCCGCGAGGTCACGCGGCGCACCTGCGCCTTCTTGGACCAGGAGCCCGACCTGAACCGCAGCGTGAAGCTCGTGCAGGACGACCCGGCCAGCGATACGGTCACGCTGGACCAGCTGATGTGGAACGTCATGACCCACGAGGTGCGCCACACCGCTCAGATCGCGCTGATGATCCGCCAGCTGGGCCACACGCCCCCCTGGCTGGACTACATGCGCTTCGTGCGGCCCCAGAGCACCCCGTCGCAGGCGGGCGCGCCGGACACGGACGGGCTCGACGACAGCAGCGACGACACCGACGATCTGTAAACCGGTGCTCCCCGCCGGGACCGCGGCCTGAACGCTACGGACCCGGCGTTCTGCATCAGCGGCGGAACTCACTGACGCGCGTCAACGGGCCGTTCAGGCCGTCCAGCCGCGCCGGGAGGCTCGCCGCCTCCACCGGCTGCCCGGTCGCGGCGTCCATGGTCTCGAAGGTCGCGCGGTCCTGCGCGGGCCACACGGTCAGCAGCGTCACCGTGCTGCGCGCCGTGCCCGGGTGCCCCACGTACGCCCGGCCGCCGATGCCCCCGGCCGACAGGACGTTCAGGCGGCCCAGCCGGGCCGGGTAGAACGCCGCGTGATGCCCGTGCACGTACGCCAGCACGTGCCCGGCCTCCATGACCTGCCGCAGCGGACCGGGGTCGCGGATCACCTCGCCCGGGCGGTTCTTCTCGGCACTCACCCCGGCCAGCGGGAGGTGTCCCACGACCAGCCGCGCGCCCGCCGCCCGCGCAGCAGGCGAGGTCAGCTGCGCCGCGAGCCACGCGCGCTGAGTGGCCGTCACGTCCGGCCCACTGGCGTCCAGCGACGCAATGAACAGCGCCCCGCCGCCCAGCGTGAAACTGAACCGGAACGGGAATGCCGCGCGGTCCACGAAGGCCAGGGGCGGCACGTGCGCCTTCCAGTACGCCGCCGCCTCGCGCCGGTCGCGCGGGCTGACCGGACTGGCGTCGTGGTTGCCCAGCGTGAATGCGAAGGGAATCCCGGCCGCTGCCAGGGGCGCGCGCACGTCCCGGTCGAACGCCGCCCACATGGCCCGCACCTGCGCGTCCCCCAGGCTGGCCTTCTGCCCGCCGATCAGGTCGCCGGGGGAGAGCACCGCGTCGGGTCGCCACTCGCTGACGATGCGGGCCACGCTGCGCGCCAGGGGCGCCGGGTACGTGGTGCTGCCGTACGGTCCGTTGAAGTCCCCCAGGATCGCCAGCCGCACTGGCTGAACAGGCGGCAGGGGGGCTGCCGAGAGCAGCAGCGGCAGCAGGCACACGAGGCGGCACATGCAGCGCAGTTCATCACGGCTTCTTGAGGAAATCATCAGCCGCCCCGGCTTGGGCGGCGCCACGCTGAGGCATGACCGAACGCGACGACGCCCTCCCCGTGAATCCCACCCTGGCCCCCCACACGCCGCCCGGCACGACGGACGCCCACGCCGAGCAGGGTCCCATGCCGGACGACCTTCCGGCTGCGCCTCCCGTTCCTGCGCCCAGCACGGACGGCCTGAGCGCGCAGGAGGTCACTGCCCTGATCGGCGGCGGGGACGCCAGCCGCGCCGAGACGAACGAGTCCCTGGCGAACGCCGAGGGTCTGGACACGGATAGCTGAGGCGGCCCCGGCCGGCCTGGCGCCGTACGCTGAGGCCATGCAGTCCATCACTGACCTGCGGGCCCACTGCGCTCAGCTGCCGCACTCGCAGGAGACCTTTCCGTTCGATGCGACGACCCTGGTGTTCAAGGTCGGGCCGGCCGGGGCAGGGAAGATGTACGCCCTGACGGACGTGCAGGCCGACCCCGTCACGGTGTCTGTGAAGGTGCCGCCCGAACGGGGTGAGGAACTGCGCGCCGCGCATGACGCCATCACGCCCGGCTACCACCTCAACAAACGCCACTGGGTGACCGTCACGCTGGACGGCCGCGTTCCGGATGAGCTGATCCGCGACCTGATCACGGGCAGTCACGCGCTCGTGGTGCGGGGCCTGACCCGCGCGCAGCGGCAGGAACTGAGCCTGTGAAGGAGGGTCACGGGCTGCCGCGTGCGGAACGTCCGAGCCTGTCCTGGCGCCTTGGCGGGCGCTCAGGTCGCGCCGGGTGAGTTGCGTGGGGCTCCGGTCACGCGTCACGTACCGGCTGGGCCTGACGGGCCTGTGGCTGGCGGGCCTGCTCACGCTGGGCGCATGGCTGGGCGTCTGGGCGACCCTCGCCCCGGCGCGGGCGACGCTGCGGGACGCGCAGGCGACCCTGACGCGGCTGGACGGGCAGCTGGCGGACGTGCAGGCGAGCCTCGCCCCGCTGGACGTCCTGGCCCGCCCCGAGGCGCTGGAGGCCGCCCGCACCCTGGAGGCGCTCAGCGAGGCGGCCGGGCGCGTGCCGCTGCTCACGGCCCTGTTCCCGGACGGCGCCCTGACCCGCAGCGCCGACGCCGCCCGCGACTGGCGCGCGGCGCTGGAGGACCGCGCGGCGTGGCCCGCCCTGGCCGACGCCCGCGCGCAGGTCCAGGCGTGGCAGGCGCAGCTGCGCGCCCTATCCACGCGACTGACCCTGCTGGCGGTGGGCGGCGCGGCCCTGCTGACCCTGCTGTGCGCGTGGTTCGCTGCCGGGCAGCTGGCCCTGATCCGCCTGAGTCGCCCGCAGCGCTGAGCGACCCTGGGCGGGGGCACTTAGGCTGAGGCTGCGCAGTTCGTTCCCGGTCCGGGGACAACAGGAAGGACAGGTCACAAACATTCACAACCTATACGCGTACGTTCAGGTTTATGTCGAGCCCTGCTCTCACCTCCACCACGGACGCCCCACCCGACACCCGCCGCACGCTGGCCGGCTGGGCCGTCACCGCTGCCTGCCTGATCGCCTTCATGGGCGTCGGCGTCGTCGACCCGATCCTCCCCGAGATCGGCCACCAGCTCGGCGCGACCCCCACCCAGGTCGAACTGCTGTTCACCACCTACCTGGGCGTCATGGCCATCATGACCCTGTTCGCCGGGAACATCGGCGCCCGGCTGGGCCGCCGCCGCGTCGCCCTGATCGGCCTGGGCCTGATCGCCGCCTTCGCCCTCGCCTGCGGCCTGAGCGGCAGCATCCCCGCGCTGGCCCTCTTCCGGGGCGGCTGGGGCCTGGGCAGCGCCCTGTTCACCCCCACCGCCCTGGTGCTGCTGCTGGCCCTGATCGGCCACGCCGAGAAAGCCATCATGCGCTACGAGGCCGCCATCGGCCTGGGCATGAGCATGGGCCCGCTGCTGGGCGGCCTGCTGGGCAGCCACTCCTGGCGTTTCCCGTTCTTCGGCGCGGCCGCCCTGATGCTGCTCGCGCTGGCCAGCGTCGCCACCCTGGTCCGCGTCCCCGAGGCGCGTGAACCGGTCCGCCCCGTCAGCGACGTGTTCCGCGCCTACCGCCAGCCCGCCTTCCTGGCCGTGGGCCTCACGGGCCTGCTGTACTACTTCGGCTTCTTCCTGCTGCTGGGCTACACCCCGCTGTTCCTGCACCTGAGCACCCTGGGCCTGGGCCTCACGTTCTTCGGCTGGGGCCTGCTGCTGGGCCTGGGCAGCACCGTCCTCGCCGAACGCCTCCTGCACGCCCTGCCCGCCAGCCGCGTCGTGCTGGGCGCCCTGGCCGGCCTGACCGCGCTGTTCGTCCTGATCGGCTTCGCGCCCGTCACCGTGCCCGTCAAGGTCACGTTCGTGATCCTCAGCGGCACCCTGTTCGGCCTGATGAACGCCACCCTCACCACCCTCAGTGTGGAGGTCAGCCACATGCCCCGCGCCACCGCCACGAGCGCCTACAACTTCCTGCGCTGGCTCGGCGCGGCTCTCGCCCCGGTCAGCAGCGGCCTGATCGCCGAACACCTCGGCGCGCCCGTCCCCTACGCCTTCGGCGCCGCCGCCGTCGCCCTGGCCGTGGTCATCACCGCCCTGGCCGCCCGCGGCATCGACGCCGCCCGCGCCAGCGACCCTCACATTCACTGAGCACCGGCCAGGGCCGGGCGACGGCGGGGGGTGACCTCCGGCCGCGCCCGGCCCCAGCCGTTACCCTGGAGGCACCCGTGACCCACACCGACCCCACCCCCCCGGACGACACGCCCCGCCACCGCGTGGGCGAGGTCGCCACGCGCCTGGGCCTGACCCTGCGCACCCTGAAGTACTACGAGGAACTGGGCCTCGTGACCCCGCAGCGCACCGGCAGCCGCTACCGCCTGTACAGCGAGGCGGACGTCGCGCGGCTGGACCGCGTCCGCCGCATGCGCGCCCTGGGCCTGAGCCTCGGCACGATTCAGGCCACGTTCAGCCAGCCGCTCGAACTCGACCCGGACGGCCGACAGGTGCTCACGGAGGGCGCCCTGACCGACCTGCGCCGCGACCTCAGCGGGCAACTTGAGGTCCTCAGTGCCCGCATCGCCGCCGCCGAACGCGAACTGAAAGACGCCCGCGCGCTGCGCCGCGACCTCCAGCGGGATCTCGCCTACGTCGAAAAACGCCTGGGCGGCGTGCGCGTCGGGGAACTGCTGGACGGAGATCAGGCCAGCCGCGCGTAGACTTCCGCCTCCGCCGCGTGCCCCTCACCACTGCCCTC